>DATCJA010000049.1:0-7381 GCA_036507475.1 Vicinamibacterales bacterium | reverse complement strand
TCGGCGGTCGCGGCAGAAGTGTCGAAGGTCCGCTGGAGAAGGATTGCGTTCTGGGCCGCCCTCTGGTGGTTCATTCTTTCGGCGCCCACCGAAGATCCATTCGCAAAATTCCGTACCGAACAGGGCGCCGCCACTGCAGAGTTTGCGGACGAATGAGCTTCGATTATCGCGGCGCGCTCACAACGACGTACTGCACGGTGGTGCCGCTGTAGTAGGGCTGGTACCAGCCGGAGCCGCACTGGCTATAGGCAACCCCACCGACAACGATCGTCGAACACCCTGACGGAAGCAGAGCGACCGTGGTGCCCAGGGCGACACCTGCGGCCACGCCGCCGGCCACGCCTCTGGCAATCGGATGCCCCCAGCGGTCGTAGTCGACGTCGATGTCGATGTCGCGATCGAAGTCGATGTCACGGTCGATATCGATGTCGCGATTGACGTTGAGGTCGCGATTGACGTTCCGATCGATGTCTCTGTTTGCCGTGACGTTACGGTTCACCGTCTGATTGCTGCGGACGCTCGTTCTCGAGACGTTCTGATTCACACGCACTCCAGCGCGTGCGCCGCCTCCCCGGCGTTGGGCATCGATCGCTGTCGAACCTGACACGAGCAGTGCGGCGACCGCCACGACGAAGGCGGGTCGAATCCGGCGTACGACGCGTGCGCTCCTCTGGTTCATGGCCTGCGCTCCTTTGCTCTAACTGGCGTCTGCGTCATCACGGGTTGGCCGGGCTCTCGTCTCGGTTCTTCGTACGGGCAAACATGATGCGAACGGCGTTCGGCGGCGGAACGAACGTAAAGAGACTGTCATCGATGCCGGGCGAGAGGTCCCACTCGAGCGTCGCGACATACTGCGGCTGGGTCGGTTGGTTCTTGGTCGTGATAACGAGCTTGCGAGGCAGCGGCGTGGCGCCCTTCTCGATCCACACCTGCCAGTCGACGTCGGCCTGACGGATGGCCAGATGGTCGCATTCGACGCCATCGATCCGGCTCGTCCCGATATGGCCGGCCCCGACGATGCTCTGCTTGAAGTCTTCGCCGGCCGCCATCTGAATGAAGTCGGCCAGCGGCATCACGATTCCGTGGCGCGCGCGTGTCGCATCGAGCGTCCTCGATATTGTTGGCGGCGCGGGTGTTGACGCGTAGTAGTTCTTCTCGTGGCTGAACACGGTCAACGTCCGTCCGTTGTAGAAGAACTCGAGATCGCGATCGTCGCCTCGCACGTGCGCGTGAAGGCGATCGGGCAACCGCACCGACATCACGTTCGACGCGTTTTTCTGGACCTTCATGTCGGTATCGACGATCTCATCTCTCGACGACTCCGAGCTGATCCTGAAAGTGTTCAGCATCTTGAGAAAGTCGGTCATTCTCGCCAGGGTCACGATGGCTCGGTCATCGATCGGCGCATCCCTGCCGGCGGCATAGGAGCGTTCCACCGATGGCGCCTGCGCCATCACGGTTGCGACGCATAGACTCAGCATCAGGACGGTCAGCTTCATTGGCGGCCTCTTGGTTAGTTCACAGTAGGCACTACTTTCTACTGCATGCTGCGCACCGGCAGAATCCGGCTGTTCATCGGAGTGCGACGAATTGCAGCTCGCCAACTGTCGTGGACGCCCGCGCGTGATCGTGGGCCAGAGACAAGTCGCCGAACTGGCGCGGAACTACTTTTTCTGACAGTATTGCGGAGCCGCAAGGGAGGAAATAACTCATGCGCACGACTGCGTCATACGTCATAGCGCTGGTGCTGTTGGTCTCCGGGCCCGCAGCCGCCCAGGAATGGGATCAGTACACCAGCCAGCAAGACGGCTTCAAAATCAATTTTCCGGGTCAACCGAGGATCACAGAGACAACCTGGACCTCACAGCTCAACTACAAACTACCGGCGCGCGTCTACAGCGCTGAAAAAGGGCGCGAGAAGTACTCCGTCACCGTGGTCGACTACAGTGGGCTCGAGCAGCAGGGCATCGAGCGTTCGAAGAACTGCCCGCCCGGCAATGCGAACTGCCGCGCGAATGCAGGCGCCGCCCTTGGTCCTGGATACTGGAGGCACGACGAGCGCGGGGCGCTCGTGTATGCCACCTTCAAGCTCCTGCAGCGGAACGCCAAGCTCACCGATCTCGCGTGGGAATGGCAGGACATGGTCGAAGGGCACAACGTCCAGTTGACCAACGCCGACGGGTCGCGCACCTTCGCCTACGTCTCGATGCATCAGCACAAGCTGTACATCCTCGAGGGCACCGTGCCGGAAGGGTATCCGGAGCCGGGCTTGTTTCAGCAGTCGATGGGGTACGTCGACAAGGATGGAAACGGCATCCGCTATCAGACCATCTATTCCAATTCGTACCACGGCATGGGTATCTACCCCGTACCGACATACGGCAACCAGGGTCGCGGCGCGGGCGCCGGTGACGCGGCTGCAGGAGGTCGCGGCGCAGGTGCCGGAGCGGGCGCCGGCGCTGGCGCAGGGAATCCGGGTCGTTAGAGATCTGGTGTCCGACGGCATCGTCGATCGTTCATAACCGCTCACACACGTAACAGTACGGTCCGGGCTTGTCGGGTGTCGACGGGTCAGTGTCGCGAAGGGTTGTTGTCAGTCGCGGCGGCCTGTGGTGGACACCGGTGTGGCTGGGCCGCTCGGACCGCCGGGCAGCAGATCGATGCGCGCGGGCGGGTCGTTCGGTTCTGCAAGCGGGCCTTCCATACGGAGAAATGTCACAGGCGGAGTGGTCAGCCAGATCTGCGCGTCGGGAACGTCGACGAAGAGCCTCGCAATCAGAGGGACTTTCGGGTGTACGATAAACCGATCGGCACGAATCGTGCGCCCTGACATCTGCACGCGATCGACGCCGGCGTAGGACAACTCGACTGTCACGACGCGCGGTTTTGGCGAGAATCCCACCGCCTGAAGCTTGACGTGCTCACCACGAATCAGCCGAGGGCGCAACGCCTTTATCGCGAGGCTGAATCCAAACCCGGCGAACGCGCGGCCGGGCTCCACGTTTACATCATCCGACCATTCCTCCAGCGCCTCGCCGTTGTGTTTTGTCGCCGTGGCGATGCCCTTGGCGAAGTTGACTTCGAAGAGCCTCTGAAGCTTGCCATCATGGAGCTCGCGAAGTGACCACGCCTCCTGCGTCAGTTCGGGACGTTGGAGGAACACCGCCTGTTCGACAATTCGTCTCGAACCACCCGTATACGTGATCTTCACGTGGAGGCGGCCGTTCTGAGTCCACTGTGCGAAGTCGCCGTCGGCGATCTTTTTGCCAGACTGATCGCGCAGCACTGGAAAACCGCGCGTGGCGCCTTCGTAGGCGTTCCATTCGATCGCAGCCGCCGAGAGGGGGAGCATGACTGCGAGGGCCACGGCAACCGGACGGAGGAACGGTCGAGATGTCATCGGCGTCTATCGATTCACATGCATCGACCGATCCGGAACGGCATGAGCTCGCGCCCGAGCTCAGCGTCCTAAATCCTGAGCTCCCCTGAGATCACTTGTGTAGAGTCGCGAACGTGTCGTTCACGCTTCTTCAGTTCGTCTTCAGGTTCGAACCAGTCCGGTCTAAAGCAGGACACTACGTACGTCGGCGACGTGGAGCGTACGTAGAGTCCGCCTTCAGGCGGACCAGCAAACCAAGAACGAACCGAAACGTCAGCGAATCCAGCGCAGGTCGGCTCTCGCGGCGAGCCCCGGGCGATCTCGTGGATCGACGCGAACCCGATCTCCGGTGCCGTCGAAGTGATAGCGGCGTCCCGAAGTGGGACCGACGATAGTCACCGGTCCGCGGCCAACGAGCTCGAAAACGACAACCGAGAGCGGTGGGGAAGGCGGGGTCGGAGCGCCTGTGCGTGTTGCGCCGGGAGCCGTGGCGGCCAGCGCTCGTGCTTTTCCGCAGCAAGACATCAGTGCCGCCAGTTCACTCTATCGTGTCGGCTTTCCGGGTTGTGAGCCGCTCGATGACGATGGCCCCGGCGGAAAGCGCCGGCCACGCGATCAGTCGGTCGCGCCAGGTGTCGCCGACAATCCACGCGAACGGAAGGGCAACCCAGAAACTCAGACAGTAAAAGCAGTCCATCAGCTGCCCGACCACGCCAGATCCCGCTCGGCGCCGGAGCCGCGCGACGACTTCCCACGGCCCATCTTCCGCCGTTACGAGATGCGTGATACGCCACGTGGCGAGAATGGCCGCCACGAAAAGCACACCGCTCACGCGCGTCTCACACCGTAACCTGGAAGCTTCGCTCGCTCAGGTTGCGGTGCGCGAAGTTCTGGTGACAGTTCACCACCGTGCGCTTGTAAGCGCGGAGCTCGAGTTGATAGCAGCAGCTCTCCGGGAAGGCGGCCGCTGCGGACACTTCCAACCTGATGGCGCCACCTGCCCAGAGCGGCGCCGGGGCGCCGGCCAGACGCGCCTGCGTATAAGTGGGTCCTACCTGCAGGGCCGCCGGCACTGGCTGGCCGCCGAGCGGGGTGAGCGTCGCGCCCGGTAAGCCGAGCAGCGGGCTCGCGAGGTTTTCGCCGTACGTCGCGATCAAGTCGTACCACGCGAGATGACCTTGTGCGTCGTAGGCCGCAAAGTCGACGCGCAGTATGTCGAGCGGCTGTAGTTGGATGTTGCCGCATGGCCCCAGGGGCGCCGATCCGCCCCCCGCATGCACGATTTCCACGGACAGGATGTCTGTCAGCGGCTCGTTTGTGCACGCATGAGTCGTCCCTGGTCCGCACGGGTTGTCGGCCGGTCCCGGTGGCGGATACGTTGACTGGTTGTCGAGCATGACGACGACTTCGGCCGCCGTCTGCGTCCCGCAGACAGGCAGGACGCGCGGGCTCTGCAAGACGCCGCCCGCATCGTCCCAGCCGACGATGCGAAGACGGTAGGCGCCGTCGCCGAAGGTGCCGTTGGTCAGCCAGAGAAGGAGCACGTCGAAATTCGTCGCCAGCCAGACCTTCGTTGCGCCCCAGTCGGCGGGTGTGTGAGTGGCTTCATAGTGCTCGATTGTTTCGTAGACGTGGTGGCCGCTGATGGGTACCGCCGCACTGAAGGGGACATCGACATCCGTGAACGTGGCGAAGTCGAAGTACTCCCGGAAGAACGTGCCAAGCGCTGCGGGCAGCATCGGCAGCCACGGCCCTCCCCCTTCGGGCTGCCACTCGACCTCGTAGTAATCGACGCCGCTCAGACAATCAATCGTTCCGCGTATCGTCACGTGATCGCCGAACGGCGCGTCGCCCGTTTCCGCAATGACTCCCGGATTCGCGTATCCGACAGGAGCGGCCGGCGCCCCCAGGTTCCCGCCAACGTCGTCGACGTCGAAGCTGCAGACGTCGGTGAACGCGAGGCATTCGCCCTCTTCGCACGGTGGGACGTCGGGCCGGCAGCAGGCGAGGTCGTTGGCGACGAGCGTGACGTTCAGTGCCTGGGGGATGTTCCAGCGTGCGTCGAACCATGTCTCGGCGACGATCGTGTTGCTGGCGCCGTGGCAGGGCTGGGTCGCGCGAAAAATGATGTCAGGTGTGCAATCCCACCACGGGTGCCAGGGCCACCAGGGCCAGAGTCTGAGGGCTTCGAGGCGCGGGACAGCGGGCAGCCGCGCAACCAGATTCTCGCGAAGGCTATCGAGCGCGGCGACGTCGAAGCGAGGTGCGGTGTCTGAACGTGGCATGCCCGCCCGGGTCATGCCAATTGGAGTCGGAGCCAGCCGCTGGGCTCCTGGTGTCATGGCGGCGCGACCCACGATGAGCGGGTCCTCCGGGCGGTGTGCCAGCGCTCGGAAGATGTCGAGGTCGGGTCGCGGATCGGGAATGGGCGGGCGTGGGAAACGTGGATCGCGCTGGAGCGCCTTCAGGAGCTCGCTCGCCAGCGTCGGCTCGAGCTGCCACGCGCGCAGCCGCCACCACCACCAGGGCCACCAGCCGCAGCACCATCGGAACGTGATGGCGAACGCGCCGTTCACGTCGGTGACGGCGCATCCGACCGACTGCAGGCTCCACCACCACCACCAGGCATCGACGTCGTACGCGCACACCGTGGCGCCCGGAACAGGCTGGCCGTTCGGGCACAGCAACTGGCCGTGAATGGTGAATGTGCGGCACCAGCGCCGCCACCAGAACCAGTAGTACGGAGGGATCCGGATCGGGGCGATCGCCACCGCATCCTTGCCACGCCAATGTCGGAGCGGCACATCCACGGTGATCGTCTGCAACCCGACAAGATCCGCGTCCGTGGCATCGCCGGGGCCGACGATGACGCGCACGCGTCGGGGCGATCCTTCGAAGCCGAGCGTCACCTCGGTGCGCTGCCCCTTTTCGAATGTCGTTGTCTGCGATGCGAGCGGCTTGTCGCCTTCCGCGACGAGGACCTTTATCCCCTGCTTCGGGTCGAGCCCTTCGATGCCGGACGCGTCCAGTGGAACTGTGATTTTGGCTGCCATGTTGTCCGCCGTTCGAGGTGTGGACGGACTTATCCCAGATTCATCGACAGCGGTTCAAGCAAGGACGGGTGCTCATTCGACAGGAACTCGGTCGCGAAATGCAGCTGAACCGTGACGCGTCTTGCGGTACCTGGTCAGGGTGACGCCGGTGACGATCTTGAAACGTCGTGCGAAGGCACTGTGGCTCCGATAGCCGACTTCGAGCGAAATCGAGGAGATCTTCAGGTTCACGTCGGCGAGCAGCTGCGCCGCCACTGCCACGCGGCGCTGCACGAGAAACCGGTGCACGGTGGTGCCCGTGAGCTCCTGGAACTCTTGCTGGAGCGTGGTGCGGTTGCACCCGACCGCCCGCGCAAGTTCGGCGAGCGTCCACGGCTTCCCGTAGTCCGCGACGATGAGCTGCTGGGCCCGTTCGGCGGGGCTTCGCTGGCCGACGAGTCCGTGCGAGCAGGAAAGTCTGTGACGAAGATCGTCCAGGAACTGTCGTTCGAGATCGCGTTCCGGCGGCGGGAGCGACGTGAAGAAGCGATCGAGGTGGGACGCATCTGTCCTGGCACCCGCGAGCGATCGCACGAAGACGTCCACTTCGCGGGCGATCTGGAGCACCCACTCAGGACGCAAGGGAAAACCGACGTCAACGCCCATTGAGATGTTGCGCCCGGACAGGGGCGTATCGGACTGAACCCGTGAAAGACGCGGCGCAGGGAGGAGGACATCGAGCTGCGCACGGCGTCGGAATGGGGAGGAGCCACTATTGTGAAGGCTCCGCTGGTTCAGGTCCAGCAGAGAGCCATCAGCCCTGCGGCTTTTTGCACGCAATTCGACGCGGCGTTCGACTGTGCGGCAGACTGCCTAAAAAAAACTCGCTCTCATTCCACAACATGTTGTGGGCAAATGGTCAGATCAGCGCAAGCCGCGTTTCATCCATCAGGGTGCGTCGAAGACGGGT
>DATCJA010000048.1:0-42130 GCA_036507475.1 Vicinamibacterales bacterium | reverse complement strand
CGCGCTACATCCTTCCTGTGTAGAGCGCAGGCTTTAGCCTGCGCGGCCCTGCGCGGGCTAGAGCGCATCAGGTACGTGTGCCGCAGGGTTCACATACAGCGTCCGCCCGCCGACAATCGTCGCCGCAACGCCGCCGCGGAGCTCCCAGCCATCAAACGGCGTGTTCTTCGAACGAGACCGCAGGCCGGCCGCGTCGATCCGCACCTTGAGGTCCGGCGCAAGAATCGTGATGTCGGCCGGTGCGCCCGGCGACAGCGACCCACCGGCGACGCGCAAGATTCGCGCGGGGCTCACCGACAACAGTTCGACGAGGCGCGGCAGCCTGATCAGCCCTGCGTGGACGAGACGATCGAGCGACAGCGGCACCGCCGTTTCCAGACCGACAATGCCGAACGGCGCACGGTCGAACTCGACGTGTTTCTCGTCGTAGTGGTGCGGCGCGTGGTCTGTGGCGATTGCATCGACGCTGCCGTCGGCAATGCCCGACAGCATCGCGTCGCGGTCGGCCGCCTCGCGCAGCGGCGGGTTCATTTTGGTGTTGGTGTCGTACGGAATCGGCGAGCCGAGCGACTCGTCCGTCAACGTGAAGTGATGGGGCGCTACCTCGCATGTGACGCGAACGCCGGATTCCTTTCCCGTGCGCACCGCCCTCAAGGAAGCGCGGGCGCTCATGTGGGCCACATGAAAGGCCGAGCCCGTCAGCTCCGATAACAGGATGCCGCGCTCGACGCCGAGGGCCTCGCAGGCGCCGGGCATGCCGCGCAGACCCAGCGCGGCGGCGTGATACCCCTCGTGTGCGACGGCGTCGCCCTTCAGCGACGGATCCTCGCAGTGCTCGATCACCGGCATGCCGAACATTCCCGCGTACTCCATCGCGCGGCGCATCAGCAGCGCCGTCGCCACGGGACGGCCGTCGTCCGTGATGGCCACGCACCCCGCGTGTTTCAACTCCGCGATGTCGGCCAGCAGCTCCCCCTTCGATCCTCGTGAGACGGCGCCGATTGGGAACACGCGCGCGAGGTTCGCCTCGGCCGCTTTCGCGAGGATGTAGCCGGTGACGTTTGCGTTGTCGTTCACTGGACTCGTGTTCGGCATGCACGCCACCGCCGTGAAGCCGCCTGCCACGGCCGCCGCCGTGCCCGTAGCCACGGTTTCCTTGTGCTCCTGTCCGGGCTCTCTCAAGTGGACGTGCATATCGATGAAACCGGGGCAGATGACGAGATCGGCAGGCACTTCGACGACGAAAGCGTCGTCCACGGGCAGATCGCGGCCGACGCGGGCAATGCGTTCGCCGTCGATGAGGACGTCGTGCGGGCCATCGATCCCGTTGACGGGATCGATCACACGCGCCCCCTTAAGCAGCCGCCTCATCGCCCGCTCCGCCAGACAAGAGGTACAGCACGGCCATCCGGACCGCGACGCCGTTGGCCACCTGATCGAGGATGACCGAATAGGGCCCATCTGCTACCTCGGACGCGATCTCGACGCCGCGGTTCATCGGGCCGGGGTGCATGATGATCACGTCGGCTGCCGCGCGGCGCAGACGGGCTTCCGTCATTCCGAACACGTTGAAGTATTCGCGAAGCGAAGGGAAGAACGCGCCCTCCATCCGCTCGAGCTGGATGCGGAGCAGCATGATGACGTCCGCCCCCGCGACCGCCTCGTCTATGGCGCTGGTGGCGCGCACGCCAAACCGCGCGACGTCCGCAGGTATGAGCGTCGGAGGACCGCACACCCAGACGTCACTTCCCATCTTCGTCAGCAGATGAATGTTCGACCTCAGCACGCGGCTGTGCAGCAGGTCGCCGACGATGGCGACCTTCAGACCGGCGAGCCGCTTCTTGCGCTCACGTATCGTGTACGCGTCGAGGAGAGCCTGCGTGGGATGCTCGTGCATGCCATCACCGGCGTTGATGATGACCGAGCGGCAGATCCTCGACAGCAGATGACACGCGCCCGACGAAGAGTGGCGCAGCACGATCATGTCGGGACGCATCGCTTCCAGGTTGAGGGCGGTATCGGCGAGCGTCTCACCCTTCACCACGCTCGAGGAGGCGACGGCGATGTTGAGCGTGTCGGCGCTCAACCGCTTCTCCGCAATCTCGAAAGACGTGCGGGTTCGCGTGCTCGGCTCGAAAAACAGGTTGATCACTGTCTTTCCACGCAGCGCTGGCACCTTCTTGATGGGACGCTCTCCAACTTCTTTCATCGCATCCGCCGTGTCGAGGATGAGCGAGATTTCCTCAGGTGTCAGGTCCGCAATGCCAAGCAGGTGTTTCCTGCGGAGCGCGGTCAACGCTGGCGCTTCTTCGACGTGCGTAGTCACCGGCGCGCTCATGCGGCACCTCCTTGCTGTAGCAGCACTTCGTCCCGTCCGTCGCTCTCCTGCAGGTACACCTGCACGCTTTCCTCGAGAGACGTGGGCAGATTCTTGCCGACGTAGTCAGCCTTGATCGGCAACTCGCGATGACCGCGATCCACCAGCACGATCAGCTGGATGCTGCGGGGTCGGCCGAAGTCGATGAGCGCATCGAGCGCGGCGCGCGTCGTCCGTCCGGTGTAGAGCACGTCGTCTACCAGGAGGATCTTGCGTCCGTCGATGGAGAAGGGAATCTCCGTGCGTCGGACCAACGGCTGCGGCCCGACCGCATGACGCATCAAATCGTCGCGATAGAGGGTGATATCGAGCGCACCGGTGGGAACATCGTGGCCCGTGATGTCGCTCAGGCTGCGCGCCAGACGACGCGCGAGATGGTCGCCGCGCGTACGCACCCCCACGAGCGCAAGATCTTCGAGACCTCGATTACGCTCCAGGATTTCGTGCGCGATGCGGGTGAGGGTGCGGCCAATCCGGTCCGCATCCATGACGACGGGCATGGGCACCTCTTTGCGGTCTCACGGGGCCGCTGTTAAAGAGTCGAACGAGTATAACATTCCCCCATTCGGAGATTCGGAGGAGGTGCCATGCACAGACACGCACTCCTTTCAGCAGTACTCGTGCTGTCGCTCAGCGGAGCCGTGTTCGCACAGGACTGGGTCGAGTTTGTCAATCGCGAGGACGGCCAGGACGTCACCTGGACCTCGGAGTATGGCTACATGCTGCCCGCTCCCGTGGCTGCCCAGGCGCCGCCAGCCGCGCCTGCGCCTTCACCCGAAGGGCCACGGATCGTCGTCAGTTATGTGGAGGTGGCGCCAGCCTCTGACAAAGAGGCGGTCGCGTTGATGACGAGCTACCGCGACGCCACTCGGCGGGACGCCGGAAATGCACGGGCCGACGTCTTCCAGCAGAACGGCCGACCTGGTCACTTCATGGTCGTCGAGGAATGGCGCGACGAAAGCGCGTGGAAGAGCCACCGGGGATCCGCGCACGTCACGCAGGTTCACGAGAAACTGACGCCCTTGCGAGTGGGTCCGTACGACGAGCGATCGCACACCGGCCTCGCGATCGGCTCAGCGACGCCGGCGTCTGCCGGGGCGGTGCTGGTCGTCACGCACATCGACGTGATCGGGGCGGGAGCGGTCAAGGCACGCGACATGTTGAGGACGCTCGCCGACACCTCTCGGAAGGAGCCGGGTAACCTGCGGTTCGACGCGCTGCAGGGCGTCAGGCAAAATCACTTCACCGTGCTCGAGCTGTGGAGGGACGAACGGGCACGCGACGCGCACCTGACGGGAGCGCCCACGAGAGCATTCCGGGAAGGACTGTACCAATTCTCTATCGAAGGCGCCCCGTACGACGAGCGTCTGTATCGGGCGCTGACACCGTAGGACCCGCCCTACACTTTATTTCTTGACAGCCGCAGCGTCTGGTGGTTGCATCCTGCGGTAGTCCTTCAGGAGGTGCTCCATGCGAGCCTCGCGCCCCTCGGCAGTTGCGTTCGCGGTCATGGCAGTGGCGTTTCTGTTCGGCGCCGTGGTATCGGCGCACCACAGCCGGGCAGGCTATGACTCCGCGAAAGACAAGCTGACGACGGTGAACGGCGTCATATCGGAAGTTCTGTGGAGAAACCCTCACGTCTACATCATCTGGGACGTGAAGGACGACAAAGGTACCGTCGTGCACTGGACGGGCGAATTCTCGTCCCCGGCTACGATGATCAGTGAGGGGCTGAGCAGGACCACCTTCAAGGCGGGAGACCCGCTTGCGATCACGTTCATGCCGGCGAAGGCAGGTACGCCTCAGGGCCTGGTCATCAAGGTCGTCCGGCCCGACGGCAAAGTTGTGATCGACCTGTCCGAGCGGCGTGGTCTGCTCGAACAGTAGGAACGCTCATAAGACGGGACAAGACATGCGATACCGGATCATCGCCTCGGTTGTGGCCCTCTCAGGGGTTGCGTCGTTCGCATTGGCAGCGCCGGCTCAAGCGCAGAGTCCGGAGTCGGCGAAGCCGGCGATCGCCTCTGTGCCTCCTCCTCCCGGGTGGAAGACCTGCCCTCGATGCCAGAATGAACAGGACAAGCAGAAGGCGAACGCGGAATACAAGGTAGAGGGCCGGAAATTCAATCCCCGTGATCTCTCGGGTGTCTGGGGCTCTCAAGGCGTGGGAACGACGTTCAGGAACCCGCCTCCGTTCACGCCCTGGGGACAGCAGCGGTTCGACGCCACGATTGGCGAGAAGAACGCGGCGGGAGAGCCGCTTCACACGAAGGACACGTCCGGCGAGGGCGCAGGCTCTCAGATCAATTGCGATCCCAAGGGATGGCCGCGCCTGCACGTATACAACTACGGCTTCGAGTTCATCATGCTGCCGGACCGGGTGCTGCAGTTCTTCGAGCTGACCCATACGTGGCGCACCATCTGGACCGACGGGAGAAGGCTTCCGGACGATCCCCCCGAGCTGCACTGGATGGGATGGAACATTGGACGCTGGGAGGGCAACACGTTCGTTGTCGAGTCGAACGGTTATGAAGATAGGTCCTGGCTCTCCGACACGATGCCCGACGGAGGGTGGCCGCACAGCGATGAGATGCGGGTAGTGGAACGCTGGCGGCGCCTGAGCTACGGCTCGCTCGAGGCCCAGATCACGATCATCGACCCCAAGGCGTACACGAAGCCGTGGGTCACGCCGGCGGCGACCATCCCTCTGATGCCCGGCGCGGAGCTCTGGGAGGATTATTGCGTCCCGTCCGATTACGGCGCGTTCAACAACGAAATCCATCTGCCCGTGGCGACCGGGGAGAAGAAATAGGCAAATCGCTCAGGGTTTGATGGCCTGAATCTTTATCTCGTTGAGCGCCGGGAGCTCGCGCGGCAGTTCCATGCTCCCGGCGGGCCACTTGTTCGCCTTCAGGAGGAACGCTGTGACGTCGGCGGTCTGAGCACGCGATAGCGTGCTCGGGCGATCGAGCGGCATCGTGACACGAATGCGCTCGAAGAGATCGCCGACGCTCAGGTCGTTCCAGGTCGACGTGAACACGCCGCCAACGAGACTCGGGGTCATGTCGCCACCCTCGAGCTGCGACCCGTGGCACGCCGCGCAGCGCTCGTAGTAAATCCCCTCGCCGCGCTTTGCCTGTTCCTCCGTGTACACCCCGTCCCACACCGACGGCGGAGCAGCACGAAGCGCCGCCGCTGAAAAAGCGGAAAAGCAGAAAAACCCTAGGAAAAATAAGAGAACGCTGCAACGTGCTGGTTGCACTTCCAACTTACTTTTCCACTTTCGACTTTTCCACCTTTCCACTTGCTCTCCTGTCTACCTGTCGTCCTCATTGTCCGGCAGGCTGAAGGCGAGGTATTCGCCCGAGTAGTTCCCGCCGCTCACCGCGACGATGATGTACTGCTTGCCGTCCAGCATGTAGGTCATCGGCGATCCGCTCTGTATCGCCGGCATCCATACAGCGCCAACTTCCTGTCCCGTCTTCTTATCGTACGCGCGCAGCATCGCCCCACGTGTTCGACCGGGCGGCGCGGTGATCTGCGGGTCGCCCATGATGACCAGCGTCTTGGTCACGACCATCCCGACGCCCGCTGTCCCGAGCTGACCCGTCTTCGGCACGCTCACGCCCTTGAGCAACGCGTGATTCCGGATGTTGTCGGGCGTGTCGCCGTGCGGCGCCTGCCACAGCAGCTCGCCGCGATCCAGATTGATCGCCGCGAGCAACCCGTAAGGCGGCTTCGAGATTGGAATGCCCTGAACGTTCAGACCGGGCGGCGGCGGGGCCGAAGCCGCCGCCGACGTCTGCGGAAGCGCCTCGCGGGTGCGCACTCCGGCATCAGCCGAACAGCAGTCGCCCGGACCGAACACGATCGTGAACGGCCGCCCACCGAGGCCAGATACGTACCGGATGTCGGAGAACTCCCGCGGCGGGGCCACGAGCGTACGCACGCCAAACGTGTTGCCGGCCGGCGCGAAGATCGTGTGTGTCTCGGGATCGTAGGCGCCACCCGGCCAGTTCGTCGCCGTCGCCGGCACGATCGCGCCGAGCATGCCGTTGACGTCGCCAAGAATCGGCGGGTTGAACGGCGTGTCTGCCAGCTTGTACCGCTTCAGGATCTCGAGCCCCTGCGCCCGCAGCTCCGGGGTGAAGTCGACTACGTCGTCCGGCGCCTTCAGGAACGACCGGGCGTACGCCGGCGGCTTCGTCACGTGCGGCTGCGTTGGCGAGAGCTTCTCACCCGGGACATCCGACTGCGGCACCGGGCGTTCCGGAATCGGCCAGATCGGTTCGCCGGTGACGCGGTCGAGTACGTAGACCCACGCCTGCTTGGTCAGCTGCGCCACCACCTTCCTGGGACGGCCGTCGACGATGACGTCCGCCAAAATCGGCGCCGCCGGCATGTCGTAGTTCCACACCGGGTGGTGCACGAGCTGGTAGTACCACTTCCGCTTCCCGGTCTTGAGATCAACAGCAACGATGCTCTCCGCAAACAGGTTGCTCCCGGGCCGATGCCCGCCGTAGTAGTCGGAGGACGGCGTCTCGACGGGCAGATAGACCAGTCCGAGCTCCTCGTCCACCGTGATCTGGTTCCAGACGCCGACGTTCCCGTTGGTCGCCCACGACCCGTTCTCCCACGTGTCGTTGCCGAATTCGCCGGGGCGCGGAATCGTGTCGAGGCGCCACACCATCTTTCCGGTGCGCACGTTGAAGGCGCGTACGAGACCCTTCGTATTGTTATGGGTCGGGACGGTGGCGCCTTCGCGCATAGCCGAGCCGATGATGATGAGGTCGCCGACGACCGTCGGCACGGAATGGACGCCGATCTCGCCGGTTTCCAGATCGATCTGCTCGTTGGCGCCTTTCACCACGCCGACTTTCAGGTCGACGATGCCGTTAGTGCCGAACGAGTTGATCGTCGCGCCCGTTTTCGCGTTGAGCGCGACGAGCCGGTATCCCGTTGTGACGTACAAGACGCGGTCGTCGCCCTTTCCGTCGGTCCAATACGCCACTCCGCGGCCCGATAGTTGCCGTGGCGCCACCGCCGCGCGTTTCCCTTCGCGGATGCTATGCGACCAGATCAGCTCGCCGGTCTTCGCGTCGAGCGCGATCACCGATCGCCGCGTTCCGCCGGTTGTGTACAGCACGCCCTTCACCATCAGCGGCGTGCCTTCCAGCTTGTATTCAGGGAACGGCCCCAGGTTGTCCGTCTTGAACCGCCACGCCACCTCGAGCTTGCCGAAGTTGGAAGCATCGATCTGATCGAGCGGCGAGTAGCGGGTGCCTTTCACGTCGGCGTTGTAATGTGGCCATTCACCATTTTTCGTGGACGGCTGCCCGTTCTGGCCCGACACGCCTACGTTCAGCCAAAAGAGTCCCACCACCAGTGCGATGAACGCCGTTCGAACAACTGGTCGCGACATTGTCTCCTCCCTTTCAACTGCCTGCCTGCCGGGTGCCGAGAAACGACGTGTTGTGACCAGTGGAGTATACACACGGCCGCAGAGCGGCGGCACAAGAAGTGACCGGCGCCGCGGATCCCGGATCCCGCCGGATCCCGGATCCCGGATCCCGGCAAGATATACTCCCGTTAATGCCCGTCGACATCGAGGCACGGGTCATTTCCAATACGCGCCTCTCCCACGACTACAACGTCATCGCGCTGGCTGCTCCCGAGATCGCTGAAATGGCGGCGCCTGGTCAATTTGTGATGGTGAAGCTGGGCCGCGGCTCGACGCCGCTGCTTCGCCGGCCGTTCTCTATCTTCGAAATCCTCCGCACAGACGGCCCGCTGGCCGGCCTGTCGCTCTTGAGCAAGCGGATTGGCGTCACCACGCAAATGTTGTTCGACGCCGTGGAAGGCGACGTCGTGTCGTGCCTGGGGCCGCTCGGCCGCCCTTTCAGCGCCGCGGCCCCGCCGACAGAAGCGTGGATGGTGGCTGGAGGCGTCGGCTTGGCCCCGTTTGCGTCCCTGACGGAAGCCTTGCGCGCCCGAAACTCGAGCGTGACGCTCTTCTATGGCGCGCGGAGTGCCCGCGATCTCTTCTATCTTGATTGGTTTCGCAGCCGCGGCGTGCGAATGGTGCTCGCGACCGAAGACGGCACCCTCGGCGACCACGGCCGCATAACGATGCCGCTCGAGCGCGAGCTTCATGCCGCGGTCACCGGATGCCTTCCGCCTTCGCGTGAAGATCCGGTAGCCGGAGGTCTTCAGGCCTCCGGACCTGACATCATGATCTATGCTTGCGGCCCCGAACCCATGCTCGAAGCGGTCGCCCATCTTGCCGCCCGATACGGTCGGCCGTCGGAAGTGTCGGTCGAGCGTGTCATGGGATGCGGCCTCGGCGGCTGCTACAGCTGTGTGATCCCCGTGCGCAATGGGGCCAAGGGCCATCACTACGTCCGGTCGTGCCTGGCCGGCCCCGTGTTTGCCGGCGCGGAGATCGTCTGGGATTGATTTTGGGCTTTCGGCTTCAGGCTCTTGGGCTTTCGGCCTTGTGACTTGTGACTTGTGACTTGTGATGGCCGACTTCTCCGTCAAGATCGGATCGCTCACGCTGGCCAACCCCGTCATTGCCGCAAGTGGCTGCTTCGGTTACGGTGTCGAATACGCGGACGTCGTAGACCTGTCGCTCCTGGGTGGCGTCGCGGTGAAGGGCTTATTCCTCGCTGAGCGCGAGGGACACCCGCCCGAGCGAATTGTCGAGACGCCGGCGGGCATGCTCAACGCCATCGGCCTGCAGGGGATCGGCGTCCATCGGTTCATACGAGAAAAGCTCCCCGAGCTGCGCGAGCGGCGCGCAACCGTCATCGTGAACATCTGCGGCAGCACGCTCGACGAGTACGTCGAGCTGGCACGCGTCCTGTCCGAAGCCGACGGCGTTGCAGCGCTCGAGCTCAATATCTCGTGCCCCAACATCAAGGAGGGTGGAATCACGTTTGGCTGCAGCTTAACGGGAACGTTCGACGTCGTGAACGCGGTGAGAAAAGTCACGTGGCTGCCCGTGATCCCGAAGCTCACGCCGAACGTCACCGACGTCGCCTCATTTGCGCGTGCGTCGGAAGATGCGGGCGCCGACGCAGTTTCATTGGTCAACACCTTCCTGGGCATGGCGATCGACGTCGAGACACGGCGGCCAAAGCTGTCGAACATCGTCGGCGGTTTGAGCGGACCGGCTATTCGACCGATTGCGGTGCGGATGGTGTACGAATGCCGCCGCAGCGTGAAGATTCCGGTCATCGGAATGGGTGGGATTGCATCCGCTGGCGACGCGCTGGAGTTCATGATCGCGGGCGCCGCGGCGGTGCAGGTGGGAACGGCCAACTTCGTCGACCCGTTCATCTGGACCAAGCTGCTGGACGGCATCCGCGACTACGTTCACCGTCATGGCATCGCTCGGGTGAGCGACCTCACCGGCACCATCGACACCACAGCGCGCGAAAAAGAGTGGATAAGCTCCTAGTCGCGCTCGACGTCGATTCCGGCCGACGGGCGCTCGAGCTCGCCGACGTCCTGAAGGACGTTGCGGGCGGTTTCAAGGTCGGCAGCCGGCTGTTCACGCTGGAGGGTCCCGATCTGGTCCGACAGCTCGTCGATCGTGGCGCGCGCGTGTTTCTCGACCTGAAATTCCACGACATTCCGAACACAGTCGCTCAGGCGGTTGCCGCAGCCGTGCAAACGGGGGCGTGGATGGTCGACGTTCACGCGGCTGGCGGGTTACCGATGATGCAGGCAGCGGTGAGCGCAGGTCGCGAGGCGGCGGATCGCGCGCGACGCCCTGCGCCGCTTGTCGTCGGCATCACCGTGCTCACGAGCATGGATCAAGCGGCGCTGCACGAAACAGGCATCGAACGGTCTCTCCCGGAGCAGGTCGTATCGCTGGCGAAGCTGGCGAAAGCAGCAGGACTGCAGGGAGTCGTGGCCTCTCCGCACGAGACCGGTGCCATCCGTGAGGCGTGCGACGGCAAGTTTTCGATTGTGACACCAGGAATCCGCGGCGCGTCGGCCGGCGGCGATCGGCACGATCAGATGCGGACGATGGGACCTGCCGACGCAATCCGTGCAGGCGCGACCTTCATCGTCGTCGGGCGGCCTATCATCGCGGCCGTGGACCCACGCGCTGCGGCGGAGGGAATTGTGATGGAATTAGAGCAAGTCACACGGTCCGGCTAAAGCCGGACACTACGTACGAAAGAAACCTGCTCCTACGATTCATCCGGTCGGGGATCGGGGATCGGGAAACCGAACCCGGAACCCGGAATCCCGAACCACCCGTGCCAGTTATTTCGCCGTGAACACGAAGTGCCCGCGGCGGTTGCGCTGCCAGCAGGTGTCGTTTTCCTCCGTGCACTGCGGGCTTTCTTCGCCCCGTGTCACCGCCATCATGCGGTTGCCCGCTATGCCGAGACTCACGAGGTAGTCCCGAACGGCATTGGCGCGACGGTCGCCCAACCCGAGGTTGTACTCATTGGTGCCGCGCGAGTCGGCGTGGCCTTCAATGGTCACCCGCGTCGTGGGCCAGCGCTGCAGATAGGCTGCGTTCTTTTGCAACGTCGCCTGCGCATCCGCCCGGACCGATGACATGTCGTAGTCGAAGAACACGTCGCCGAGCGGCATCTGCTTGTTCAATTCCTCGAGCGTCATCTTCGCGAAGATCTCGTCTTCCGTCAGCGGCTTTGGCGCCGGTGCCGGCGGCGGAGGCGGTGGTGGCGGAGGCGGTGGCGGCGGTGGCGGCGTCGCTGCAGGTGGCGGAGGCGCGGGTGGCGGCGGCGCCGGAGGCGGAGTTCTCCTCGAGCAGCTCGCAAGCACGACGAGGATCAGCAGTGCAACGATCGAGAGGAGCACTGAACGGCGCAGCTTCATCAGCGGACTCTCCTGCGTTTGTCGTTATGAGTGCCGCGACGAGCTTACGATGGGATCTACGGCGTGTCAATCAATCCGATGCAGGATGGACGCGGCACTCGTAGAGACGCAGCCCTAAATGCCGCTCGTCGGCGGTGCCTTCAGCGACGCCCGGCAGATACACGCGATCTGTTTCGATGACAATCGCACCTTCGCCGCGCTCCACCTCGGCCGCCGGAACCGTCACCGCCCATTCGAAGTCGTCATCGGGTCGAAACTGCGCGACGACACGACCACCAGCGGTCACGCGCACCGTCGGAGCGCTGTCGAAGTACCGCAGCGGCGACTCGCCGCGCAACGTGACGGCCAGGGCAACCGGGGGGCCTTTCACCCGGATGACCGATCGCTCACTCGTCCAGCGCCACTGCTGCCCCGTCGGGGGGTCGTACTCCATCTCGTGCCAGCCCTCGGCGAACCCGTGGAGCAGCCGGTCGCTCGACTGGATGTCGAACTGACGTACGCCGACCGGAGCGCGGCGCCCATCGCCGCCCACGGCGTGTGACACGACCGTCAACCGGCCGTAAGGCCCGTCGCCACCAGCAATGCCGTCGGGAATGTCGAGAAAACGGAGGAAATTGCGCTGCGCGACTGTGAGGACCCAGCGGTCCCGCACCACACCGTCGAGAGCAAGCTCGAATTGCGCTGCCGGATCCCCCTCTTCGCCAAGATGACGGCCCCCGACGACCAGGTGCAGCGGCCCGGCGCGCCGGCGCACCCACGCGACGATCGGTCGATGATCCGGTCCCGCGGCGGCGGCACTCGCCACGCCGCCCGTTTCCGGTGTCAGCGACCAGCCCTGCTCGGCAAACCAGCCCGGAGGCCCGATGCGGTACCAGTCGGTCCCTGTTGGCCTCGCACCGCTCAACTCTGGCCGTCCGGCAACGGCCCACAGGTAGCGAACGACATCGGCTCGTGCCAACGGATCGATGAGCGCCAGATCCGTTCTGCGCGGATCGGCGAAAAACCAGATCGGCGCGTTGCCGCCTTCCTTCCAGTACGACACCGGCCCCAGCCACTCGTACAACCGTGGGGGCTCCGTCACGGGAAGCCCGTGACTGTCGGCCTGAAGTGCACGCCAGACGCTGTGGTGCGAAAACACGGCCGCGGGAGGAGCGATGCCCGCATATCTCGAGGCGTCGGAAAGAGCCTGGAACGCCGGATGAGGCGAGCGGCCGTACGCGACGCCCGGCGGCACGCCGACGACCAGCGCTGAGGCGACGAGCGCCGCCGCGCCCACTGGCGCCAGTCGTCCCAGCGCGTCAACGCCGCGAGAGGCGAGCCACGCGACGAGCGGCAAGGTCGGCAGCGCGTATCGCACCGTGATGGTCTCTTGAAACAGCAGGTGAAAGGCGACATACGGCGCAAACGCCACCAGCAGAACTGCGAGCGATGATCGGTCGCGCACGACCGCCATGAGGAGACCGACCGCGGAAGCTGCCGCCATCGCAGCTGCAAGCGCGCTCGAGCCCCAGGGCAGCACGAACGTTTCGTACAGGGCAAAGCCCAGCCGTCGTGGCGTCGGCTCGAGCCACAGCATGTTGACCCAGGCGAAGTCCTCGCCGGCCTGAGAGCTGAGCGCGCGGAGATAGCCGTCGACGCCTCCACTGTCGGCGACAAGGGGAATTGCCCAAACCAGAGCGCCTGCGACAAACGACGCCAGAGGCCGCGATAACAGCCACACGATGCCGACCCGCCGCTGTTCGAACAGGATCACCGCGAGGAGCGGCACCGTCAGCCACACCGTCTGCGCTCGGATCCCGGCTGCCAGGCCGCCGACAAGCGCCCCGAGCAACAGCCCGCGGCGACGCGTCCTCCCTTGAAGAATCAGTGCCTGGGACACGAGGGCGGTGGCCAGCCCGGGCAAGTCACTCATCGGGCGCAAGCCTGAGATCCAGAACAGCGGGGACGCAGCGACGACCGCCGTTGTCCAGATCACGGGCGCGCGACGTGACGACACCGCCGCAAGAATGTGCGCCAGCGCCACGAGCGCGACAGCGCCGGCAATTGCCGACCAGAGCGCAAGCGTCAACGCCTCGACGTCGGTGCGAGTCAACGAAGGCCAGACGATCGACACGAGCGCCAGGAGCACGCGACCAAACGCGATATAGACCGGGGATCCGGGCGGATGCGGCTGATGGCGCGCAGGGTCGAAGTCGCGCAGCCCGAGGGCAAAGTTGATCGAGTCGTAGTCTTCGAGGGACGGAGCGAGAAATGGCAGGTGAGCCGCTAAATACACAGCCGCAATTACCCCGACAGGCCACGGAGACGCGGAGACACGGAGGATCTTCGACAGGAAGATTGTCGGTAGCCGGAGACCTTCAGGTCTCCTGGGCGCCTCAGGCCTGTCGTGATCAGGCTGGGCGGAGACGGACACCTTCATTCAGGCTGCCCATCCTATACCCCTGAAGGTCGATCGTGATGTGCTGGTAGCCAATCGCGCGGAGCTCGCGCACGATCCGCTCGCGAAGGTCCGGCTCGAGCGCCCGGCTCAGCTCGTCGGCGCCAATCTCGAGGCGAGCGAGGGCGTCGTGATGACGAACGCGGCAGACGCGAAAGCCAAGCTCCCGCAGGACCGCTTCGGCACGCTCGATCATCCGCAGTTTCTCCGTGGTCACCTCCGAGTTGTACGGAATGCGCGAAGAGAGGCACGCCGAGGCCGGCTCGTCCCACGTGGGCAATCCCGCGCGGCGCGACAACTCGCGAATGTCCGACTTGGTGAGGTCCGCCTCATCGAGCGGGCTTCGGACGCCGAACTCACGCGCGGCCCGGCGGCCAGGACGATAGTCGCTGCGGTCGTCGGCATTGCTGCCGTCGACAATCACCGCAATTCTGCGGTCACCTGCGAGCCGCGACAGCACGTCGTAGAGCTCGTTCTTACAGTAGTAACAGCGATCGACAGGGTTGGCGCGGTACTCCGGCCGGTCGGTCTCCGACGTCCTGACGAATTCGTGTTGAAGCCCGAACTCGCTCGCGATTCGGACGGCAAGCTGACGATGATGGTCTGGATAACTGGGACTGTCGGCGGTTACGCACAGGGCTGAGGGACCGATCACCTGTGTGGCAACCCAGGCGAGATACGTACTATCCACGCCGCCGCTGAACGCCACGATGACCGAATCGAACGAGGCGAGCAGGTCATGCAGACGGCGCTCCCGGGAAGCGAGGGTACTCTCAGGCGCCGCAACGCTCACTCGTCCTCTTCTTCTTCGACGCTGTCTTCATCGTCGAATATGGCCTCGTCGTCATCTTCTTCGATGGCCTCGCCTTCATCGTCGTCGTCATCGAGGTCATCGTCGTCTTCGTCGTCGTCGTCGTCGTCGTCGTCCTCGTCCTCGTCGTCAGCGACTTCGAGGTCATCCGGCCCGGCAAGGACGAGCATCTTGCCGCATTCCGGGCAGCTCAGCTCGTCGCCCTCTTCATGGTCGGTGGTATCAATCTCGTCGAATTCGCACTCGGGGCACGTCGCCATAGCGGCTCCATGCAGCCGATCGGCCGGGCTGCAACGATCGGGAAAACGGCCGCATCCATAAGTGGACACAGCACTTCCCGCGGAAGGCCGGATTATAGCGAGATCCCGATCAGCTCCGCAACGCGCTCTAAGGCTCATTCCGCTCTCCTCCGATACATCTGACATGCCAGCCGCGGCACCAGTGTCGCCCAAGACCATTATCGTCGCAGACGACACCGCTTTCGTACGCGATCGTTTCAGGACCGCGCTGCAGTCGGTCGGCCATCGCGCCACGACAGTTGCCGACGCCTCCGAGCTCCTCATGCGCGCCCGCCAGGAGGGGGCGGGTATCGACCTCGTTGTTCTCGATCTTCGGCTGCCACCGCTGCCGGGGATTGCGCTGGTGCGTGCGTTGCGGGCCATCAAGGGCTTCGAGGCGCCAATCGTCGTCTTCAGTGGAACGATTGCGAGCGCCGAAGAGGTGCGAGAGCTGTCGCTCCTCAGCATCGCGGGCTATGTGAACGAATACAGTGCCGTCCAGCACATCGTTCCCGCGCTCGCGCCTCACCTCTTTCCCGATCAGTACAACCGTCGCGCGAGCCCGAGGGTTGTCGTGGGCGTCTCGGTGTCCTACCGCGTGGGCAATACGATTGCCGCGGCACTCACACTCAACATCAGCCGCGGCGGTGTTGCCATCCGCACGACGAGCCCACTCGACAAGGGGACGCCCGTGAAGGTTCGATTCCGCTTGCCTACGGCCCCGAGGGACATCGACGCCGAAGCCCTTGTCGTCTGGACGGATCGCCGGCTCGGCATGGGGCTGCAGTTCACGCGCATCGATCCATCGAGTCAGCAGTGGATCGATGATTTCGTGCGGTCGCACTTCTTCTCGAATCGGAAGGCATAACCGCCGGGTCCGCGTCGTCAGAATCCTCCACGCCGCGGCACCCGGCCTGCGTACGTAGGGCGGGTCGCGCGAAGCGGACCCGCCGTTACCTTGCGCGCAACAGTCGCAGCGCGTTCCCGACCACGATTACCGACGCGCCGGTGTCGGCCAGCACGGCCATCCACAACGTCGCCGCGCCGAACACGGCCATTACGAGGAATGCCGCCTTGAGCGCCAGCGAAATGGCGACGTTCATCCTGACGTTGCGGAGTGTCGCACGCGCAAGCCGAATCGCATAGGGCACTCGAAGAAGCTCGTCGGACATCAACGCCACGTCGGCCGTTTCCAAGGCCACGTCCGATCCCGCCGCGCCCATGGCGATGCCAACGTCGGCAGCCGCGATGGCGGGCGCGTCGTTGATACCGTCCCCAACCATCAGCACTGCTCCGTGCCGGCGATTCAGGGACCGGACACATTCGTATTTCTGCTCCGGCAGCAGCTCCGCATGGTATTCGTCGAGCGCCAGCTCCTCTGCGAGGCGTCCGGCGGTTCGTCGGTGATCTCCGGTCAGCATTGCCACCCACCGCACACCCTGCTCGCGCAGCAGCCCGATGGCCTCGCGTGCAGTGTCGCGAGGACGGTCCGTGAGAGCGACGGCGCCGGTTGCCACGCCATTGACGGCTACGAACACAACTGAGTATCCCTGCTGCTGCGCCCGCTCGAGCTCAGGGAGCGACGGCACGACGATGTCGCGCTCGCGAAGCAGCCGTTCGTTGCCAATCGACACGCGAACACCGTCGACCTCCGCGTCCGCGCCCAGTCCTGCGGCCGACAGAAAACCTGCGGCAGGCGGCACATCGACTCCCTGAGCGCGCGCGTAGGTCACGATGGCCCGTGCGACCGGGTGTTCTGACCGTGCTTCGACGCCGGCTGCGCAGCGAAGCACGTCGAAGCGTGGCGCGTCGTTGAACGTCAGGACGTCGGCTACCCTCAGCTCGCCCTTCGTCAACGTTCCGGTCTTGTCGAATGCGACCACACGAACACCTGCCAGGCGCTCGAGGTGGACGCCGCCTTTGACGAGCACCCCGTTCCGCGCCGCCGCCGACAGCGCTGAAACAATCGAGACTGGCGTCGAGATGACCAGTGCGCAGGGACATGAGATCACGAGCAGCACGAGCGCGCGGTACACCCACGTCGCGGCGTCCGCGCTGCCGGCAACAGGCGGAACCACGGCAACGAGGATGGCGAGCGCGAGCACCGCCGGGGTGTAGACGCGGGCGAACCGGTCGACGAACGATTGAATGGGCGCTCGGCTGGCCTGCGCCATCTCGACCAGGTGGATAATCCGCGCCAGCCGGGTATCGCGGACAAGCCGCGTGACTCGAACGTCGAGCGCCCCGCGACCGTTGATGCTGCCGGCGAAGACGGCGTCACCGGGCCCTTTGTCCACCGGCAGTGATTCGCCCGTCAACGGCGCCTCGTTGACGTCGCCATGACCGGCTATGACCGTGCCGTCGAGCGGGATTTTGTCGCCCGGCCGCACGAGAATCTCGTCGCCGACGCGGATGTTCTCGACGAGGACGTGCGAATCTGCTCCATTACGCCTGACGAGCGCTTCGCGCGGTGCCAGATCCATCAAGGCGCGAATCGCCTGACGCGCGCGTTCCATCGTCCGCAGCTCGAGCCACTGCGCGACGGCGAACAGACAGACAACGGTCGCCCCCTCGAGCCATTCGCCGAGCAACAGCGCTCCGGCAACGGCCACAATCATCAGCGTATTGATGTCGAGCGTCCGCGACCGGACCGCCGCAACGGCGCGCCGCGCGGGAAAGATCCCTCCGGCGACGGCGGCGGCCGCAAACACGGCAGCCGCGGCAGTGCTGAGGCCGATCAGCGAAAGGACAACGCCCGCACCTATTGCGGCCGCCGACGCCACCATCAGCCGCCACCGCCACGCAAGAGCCGCCCCGTCGGCGGCGGGCTCCTCGTGCTCGAGCCACATCCGCATGCCGGTCTGACCGGCGGCATCGACAATCGCAGACGTGGTCAGCTTGGCAGCGTCGTACTTGACGTGCAGCCGCTGCCCGATCAGATCGGCGGATACCGCCTCCAGCCCGGCCAGCGGCTTGAGCCGGCGCTCGAGGATAACGACCTCCTCGTTGCAGTCCATGCCCTCAACGCGGAAGACGGCCTCGGCGTGAAGCTCGCAGATCGCGCAGACGACCGTGTCGGTTGCGCCCATCGGATGATCTCAGCGTAGCCGGGCAGACCACCGGCCGCAATCGAACGTCCGATCTGGTCAATCGTAGGTGTTGCCCATTCACAGGTTGATGGGCTAGGATCGCCGGTTGGACGGCGCGCTTAAACTGCTCCTGATGTTCAGGTTACGAGGAGGATACGCGTGATCGAGGTGCAGCACCTCACAAAACGCTACGGCCCGACGACGGCCGTCGACGATGTGAGTTTTACAGTAGAGAAGGGCGAAGTGCTCGGATTCCTCGGGCCGAATGGCGCCGGCAAGACGACGACCATGCGGGTGTTGACGGGCTTCATGCCACCGACCGAGGGCAAAGCGATCGTCGCCGGGTACGACATCTTTGAACAGCCGATCGAAGCCAAACGACGGACCGGCTATCTACCGGAGACGCCCCCGCTCTATCCAGAAATGACGGTGCGCGACTATCTGACGTTCGTCGCGAAGATCAAGGGTGTGCCAAAACGCAGCCGAACGGGTCGCGTCGGCGAGCTCATGGAGCGCACGCGAGTGGCGGACGTGGCCAATCGCCACTGCGGCAAGCTGTCCAAGGGGTATCGCCAGCGCGTCGGGCTGGCGCAGGCGCTTCTACACAACCCGGAGGTCCTCATCCTCGACGAACCGACCGCGGGACTCGATCCGAAGCAAATCATCGAGACCCGACAGCTCATCAAGGAGCTCGGCGGCGATCACACGATCATTCTGAGCACGCACATTCTTCCGGAAGTCAGCCAGACGTGCCAGCGCGTCGTCATCATCAACAAAGGTCGGGTCGTCGCCGTCGATACGCCCGACAATCTGACGTCGCGCCTTCGCGGGTCGGAAACGATGCTCGTACAGGTCGACGCGCCGCCGACCGACGACGTGAAGCGCACGCTCGAGATCGTTCCGGGCGTAACTCAGGTGGCGGCTGCGGACAGCCGGGGCACCGTGATCAGCTACGAGGTGAACAGCGAGGCAGGACGTGACGTGCGGCGCCAGTTGGCCGCCGTCGTCGTCAGCAATGGATGGGGGCTGCTCGAGCTCCGGCCGTTGAGAATGAGCCTCGAAGAAGTCTTCCTGCACTTGACGACCGAGGAAATGCCGCATGAGTAACGTCCTGGCGATCGCTCACAAAGAGCTGAAGGGATATTTCGCGTCGCCGATCGCGTACATTGTGATTGGCTTTTCGGCCATCCTGTTCGGCTGGTTCTTCATCAACCTGCTGTATTACTTCGATCGCATGGCGATGCAGGCCGGTGCGGGCTTTGGGGGGCCGCAGTCGGTCAACGTCAACGAAAGCGTGATCTCGCCGCTGTTCCTCAACGTCAGTGTCATTCTGCTCTTCACGCTGCCGCTGGTGACCATGCGCACGTATTCGGAGGAGAAGCGCTCGGGCACGATCGAGCTGCTGCTGACATCGCCGCTGACCGACCTTCAGATCGTGCTGGGCAAGTTTCTCGGCGGTCTTGTTCTGTATGCCGCGATGCTGGCGGTCACGGTGATTCACATAGGATTCCTGTTCGCGTTCGGCAACCCGGAATGGCGGCCCGTTCTCTCTGGCTATCTTGGCGTGCTGCTCATGGGCGCCTGCTTTCTGTCGCTCGGCCTCTTCGTGTCGAGCCTCACGCGAAATCAGATTGTCGCGGGAATGATCACCTTCGCCGTGTTCCTCATGTTCTGGGTGGTCAACTGGTTCGCGACGTTCGCCTCGCCCACGTGGCAGAACATCCTCAATTACCTCTCGATTACCGAGCACCTGAACGACTTCACCCGGGGTGTGCTCGACACGAAGCACCTCGTCTATTACGTCACTTTCATCGCGTTCAGCCTGTTTCTGACCGTTCGTGCGGTCGACAGCGAACGCTGGCGCGGGTAGGCCATGCTGCATCGAGTTCTCGGCATTCTCGGATGGGTCGGAACGGCGCTGGTGTTCGTCGCCGTAGCCGTGCGCATTCTGAACTGGTCAGGTACGCTCACGATTCAACCCGATCAGGACCGCTACATCTATTACGGCTCGCTGGCGGGGTTGGCGCTGGTCGTGCTCTACACACTGGGCCAGTGGCGTGAGATCGTCGTGTACTTCCGCCGGCGGCAGGCGCGATACGGCGCGATTGCCACGACGGGTGTGCTCGTCGCGCTCGCAATCGTCGTCGCCGTCAATTACCTGTCGGCGAGGCAGAACAAACGCTGGGACCTCACGGCGAATCAGCAGAACAGCCTGTCCGAGCAGACGGTCAAGGTGCTGCAGGGATTGACGGCGCCCGTAAAGTTCGTCGTCTTCGAGAGGCCTGATGCCGTCGACCGCTTCCGCAACCGCCTGGAAGAATACGCGTACCAGTCGCGCCAGGTGTCGGTCGAATACATCGACCCGGATACGAAACCCGTCATCGCAAAGGAATACGAGATCCAGCAGTACGGCACCGTCGTCGTGGAATACATGAAGCGCCGCGAGCGCGTCACGTCGGACAGCGAGCAGGACTTGACCAACGGGCTGATCAAGGCGCTGTCCGATAAGGAACGAAAGGTGTACTTCCTGCAGGGTCACGGCGAAAAAGAACCGAACCGGACCGAGCGCGACGGGTACAGCGCGCTCAGCGGAATGCTGCGGCTCGACAACTACATGATCGAACGGCTCGTGCTGGCCCAGCAGAAGGAGGTCCCCGACGACGCGACGGTGGTGGTGATCGGAGGTCCGACCACGGACGTGCTGCCTGCTGAGCTCGAGGCGCTCCGGCGTTATCTCGCGCGCGCGGGCAAGCTGATGGTGCTCATCGACCCGCCGATCGGCGGCCAGCCGGCCTCGCTGCCCAACCTGGACGCGCTCATCAACGAGTGGGGCGTCACACTCGGCAACAATGTCGTCGTCGATGTGAGCGGTGCCACCAACGAGCCGAGCATTGCGGTGGCGGCCACCTATCCAATCCACGCCATCACCGAACAGTTCTCCACGCTGACGATCTACCCGCTGGCGCGCACGGTGGACCCGGTGTCCGGCGGTGTCAACGGACGCACCGCGCAGACGATCGTGGAAACGAGCCGCGGCAGCTGGGCCGAGTCAAATCTCGCGTCGCTGACGAGCGGCGTCCAGATGGACGAGGAGAGCGGCGACAAGCCAGGTCCGCTCTCGGTAGGCGCCGCGGTATCCGCCCCTGCACAGGCGACTGCTGGAGCTCAGACGTCCGGCGATGCGCCGAAGCCGGAGACGCGTGTCGTCGTCTTCGGAGATTCCGATTTCGCTACAAACGCGTACGGAGGCGTGCCAGGGAATCCGAATCTGTTTGCCAACGCCATCAACTGGCTGGCGCAGCAGGAAAACCTCATTGCGATTCGGCCAACCGAGGCGGCCGACCGCAGGGTGACGATGACCCCGCGTCAGCAGACGCTGACGTTCCTGACGTCGATTTTCGTGATTCCTGGCCTCGTGTTCGCGGCCGGGATCTATACCTGGTGGCGGAGGCGCTGAAATGCGCGGCCTCACGTCGACCATCGTCCTGCTGGTCGTCCTCGGCGGGCTTGTCGGGTACATCTATTTTGTAGACTCCCGGAACGAGACTCCCGATCCCAACGCCAAACCGAAGGCGTTCGAGCTCACGGCGGAGAACATCGAGGAGCTGCAGTTCAAGAGTCCGGATGGCCAGACGGCACGGGTCCAGCGTGTCGGCGACGACTGGCAGCTCGTCGAGCCGGTGAAGACGGACGCCGACGACGGTGTCGTCGGTACGGTCACGAGCAACCTGGGAACGCTCGAGGTGCAGCGCGTTGTCGAGGAGAGCCCGACGGATCTCGCGCCGTACGGCCTGAATCCGCCGCGCATCGACGTGGCATTCCGGCTGCGCGACCAGAAGGACTTTCAGCGGCTGCTCGTCGGCGAGAAGACGCCCACCGGCGGCGACCTGTATGCCAAGCGGGCCGAGGAAAAGCGCGTCATTCTGATCTCTTCGTTCCTTGATTCGATATTCGCCAAGACGCCGTTCGAGCTGCGCGACAAGACAATTCTGAGGTTCGAGCGCGACAAGGCCGACGCCGTGGAGATCCTCAGCGGCACGAACAGTCTTCAGTTTGCGAGAAATGGCACCGACTGGCGCATCGTGAAGCCTGCCCAGGCCCGCGCGGACTATGCGGCGACCGAAGGACTGCTCACGCGGCTGTCCTCGACACACATGCTGAAGGTCGTCTCCGAGAGCGGTGACAACCTGAGAATGTACGGCCTCGATCGTCCGTCGATGACAGCCTCGGTCATGACCGGCAGCTCGCGTGCGACGCTGCTGTTGGGGCAGAAGGCGGCCGACGGCGGCTTCTACGCCAAGGACGCGGCGCGTCCCGTGATCTTCACCGTCGAGGAGGCACTCGCCACCGACCTTGGAAAGAACACGTCGGAGTTCCGCCGCAAGGACGTGTTCGACTCGCGCGCGTTCAGCGCCAACCGGTTCGAGATCCGCCGCGGCAGCGAAACGATCACGCTCGACAAGCGCGATGCGAGTGGACAGACCACGTGGCAGAATGCCGCCGGTCAAAACGTCGATACAGCAAAGGTGGAGGACGTGCTGACGAAGCTGTCGAACCTGCGGGCTGATGTATTCCAGTCCGCCGCGCCGCCGTCGCTCAACATGCCCGTGGCCGTAGTGACCGTGCGCTTCGATGAGAGCAAGACGGAAACGGTCACGTTCGGCCGGTCCGGCAACGAAGTGTTCGCGAGCCGCAGCGACGAACCTGGCGCAGCGAAGGTTGATACCACGCTCTTCGATGAAGCAATGAAGGCGGTAGACGGGTTGAAGTGATGTAATTCAAAATTCAAAATGCAAGATGCACACAGTGAAGGCATCGCTCAGGGCGAACCGTTTACCGTTTGCATTTTGCATTTTGCATTTTGCATTGCTCTCATCGGTCAGCTGCGCACGAGCTCCTGCAGCCGTTGTTCCGTCGCGTCCTGGCGATCCACTTTCACAGCTCAGAGACGACATCACGGCGGCGACGCGCGCCCCCGGCGTCCAGCGTGCCTCCTGGGGCATCGTCGTGCAGTCGCTCGATCGCGGCGAGCGGCTTTTCGAGCTGAATCCCTCCACTCTGCTCGTCCCCGCATCGACGGTGAAGCTGGTGAGCCTTGCCGCCGCAGTCGAGGCTGTCGGCTGGCAGTTTTCCTTCCGTACACATCTCCGCGCCATTCAGCCGGTGACCAACGTCATTGCCGGGGATCTGATCGTGCAGGGGACTGGCGATCCCTCCACCGGTGGACGCGGCGGCGGTGACATCGGCGATTTCGTCGACCTGATCAAGTCAGCCGGCGTCCGCCGCATCGAGGGACGGATCATCGGCGACGACAACGCGGTGGACGAGCCGCGCCCGCAGCTCGCGTGGGCCTGGGACGATCTGGGCTATCCCACGGGTGCACTCTTCGGCGCGCTCAACTATGCAGAGAACCGCATGGACGTGATCGTGCAGCCGGGAGCGGCGCCCGGCGACCCGCCGACTCTCCAGGTCGAACCGTCCGCGTCGGGGCGACCGCTCCACAATCGAGCGACCACCGGTCCACGAGGTTCGGCGCAGCTGCTCTGGCCCGAGCAACGGCCTGGCGAGCCATTTCTCACGATCGGCGGTTCCGTCCCCGTCGGCGCGCCGCCCGCACGACTGCAGGTATCGGTCGGGAATCCGACGCTCTGGTTCGTCACCGTGCTGCGCCAGGCGCTCGTCGATGCCGGGGTGACGGTGATCGGAGGCGCGTACGACATAGACGAGGTTGTCCCCAGCGCCGAGTGGGAAGCGGCGACGACGTTCTCCTCATGGGGTTCGGCGAACCTGGCGGAACTGGCGGGGCCGCTCCTGAAAGACAGCATCAACCTGTACGGCGAGGCTGTGCTGCGACTGAACGCACCGCGCGGCGTGTTTCCGACCAACGATGCGGCGCTCGCAGGATTGCGCGACACGCTCGAGCGGTGGCGGATACCCGCCGATGCATGGCAAATCGTCGACGGGTCTGGTCTATCGCGGCGCAATGCGGTGGCCCCCGAAGTGCTCGTGGCGATCCTGCAGCGGATGTACGACCCCGACGGCCGCTCACCCTGGATGACGGCGCTGCCCATCGCCGGGCGCGGCGGCACCCTGACAACCCGGATGCGCGGAACGGCAGCGGAAGGAAACGTGCGGGCGAAGACGGGCACGATGTCGAACGTCAGGTCGCTCGCGGGGTACGTGGGAACGAAGGACGGCGAAACACTCGCGTTTGCCATCATGGCGGACAGCTTCGAGGGCCCTGGCGCCGCAGCGGTCGAGGCGATCGATCGCATCGCCGTCCGGCTGGCGGAGTTCAGCAGGAACCGGTAACTCGGTGAAATGCATTAGCTGTTGCGCAGCGCGGCGTCTATCAACGCTCGCACAGCCGACGCGATCTCCTGTGGCGGCGCGCTGAATCCCCCGCCCTGAGCCAGATCGGGCTTTCCACCACCGCGCCCGCCAAACCGCTCGATCAGCTGCCGCAAGAGCAGCTGCGCGTCGAGCGGCACGCCAGGCGAGCGCGCGACGACCAGCGACAGGGGCGGCGCAGCCGACAACAGTACCGTGCACACCCGCCCGGCCGCCACGATCGCGGAAGCAACGGCTTTCAATCCCGGCGCGTCCCACCCGGCGAGGGTTTGCACAACGACGCGAACGCCCGCGACGTCGGCCGCATCGGCAGCCAGGCGTCTGCCTTCGTAGCCGGCGAGCTCCGTCCGCAACTCCTGCAGTTGCTTGTGCAGATCCCTGGATTCGGCCTGGATTCGCTCGACCGCGGAAGGAAGCTCGTGCGGGAGCACCGAGAGGGCGCGCACGCTGCCCGCGATTGCGTCGCGATAGCCGCGGAGCGTGCGAACCGCCCGCCCCCCGCAGACGAATGTCAGGCGCACGCCGCCGCGGTGGCGCTCAGACGCCACAACGACGACACCGCCGACGGCGCCGGTACGGCTGACGTGCGTGCCACCGCACGCCGAGAGGTCGAAGCCGCTTATCTCGATCAGCCGGAGCGTGCCCTCGCGCGCCGGGTCCTTCCTGAGCGGCAGCGTGATCGCCTCTTCCCACGAGACAAAACGAATCGAGATCTGTCGATCCTCCCAGACGACGTCGTTCGCGGCGTCCACGGCGCGCTCGATGTCGGCCGGCGACGCGTCGCGCGCCAAATCGATCGTCGAGCCGTCCGCTCCCATATGAAAGCTCATGGTCTGATTCTCGAACAGTCGATCGAACGCGGCAGACAAAAGATGCTGTCCTGTGTGCTGCTGCATGTGGTCGAATCGGCGCGTCCAGTTGACTTCACCCGCCACCGTCGAACCCGCAGAAAGCGGAGATGAGATGACATGGATCACCTCGTCGGCATCGATGGTCTCGGTCACCTGAACCGCGCCGAGACGGCCGTCGTCAAACGGCTGACCGCCCGATGTCGGATAGAACGCGGTACGGTCGAGCGTCACGGCGGGCCGGCCCTCATGGTCGAAACTGCCCGTGACGACAGCACGGAACGAGCGGCAGTAGGGATCGATGTAGTAGAGGCGATCGGTCACATCAAGTCACAAGGCACAAGGCTCAAGTCACAAGTCACAAGTCACAAACAGGAACCACGAAGCACACGACCCACGATACGCAAATCAACTTCGCCAACTTCGAGAACATCGTGGCCTTCGTGGTTTACCTGATCCCTGAGGCCTGAGGCCTGGGGCCTGATTATGCGGCAGGCAGATCGAAGTAAAAGATCGCGCCGCCCGTCGCTCCGCTGCGGTATCCGATGTTCCCGCCGAGGGAGTCGATGATGCCGTAGCTGACCGACAGGCCGAGACCGGTGCCCTGTCCCGGCGGCTTCGTGGTGAAGAACGGCTCGAAGAGCTTCGCCTCGTCCTCGGGACCCACACCGGGGCCGGTGTCCTCCACCTCGAGCACCACCCGGTCACCGTCGTCGCGCGTCCTCACGGTAATGCGTCCGGGCTGACGTTTGGAGAGCATGATCGCCTGCTCGGCATTGACGACGAAATTGAGGACGACCTGCTGCAACTCGGCCAGGACGGCGAGCACATGCCGCTTGGAGGTGTCTTCGACGCGCAGCTCGATGTTCTCGGATTCGAGCCGACGCTGACGCAGCTCGGCGACAGACCTGATCACGTCGGCCAGCCGAACCGGTTCCGCGGCGCCCGTCTGCTGCCGCGCAAACAGCGCGAGATTCCGGATGATGGTGCAGGCGCGCGCGCTCTCCTTCTGAATCAGAGCCAGGTCGGCTTTCATCGAATCCGGCACGTTGCGCTGCATCTGCAGCAGCTCGGCAAACCCGAGGATGGCCTGCAGCGGATTGTTGATCTCGTGCGCGACGCCGGACACGAGCTGACCCACGGCTGCAAGCCGCTCCTGCCGAATGACCTGGTGCTGGAGCGATTCGACCTCCTGACGCATCCGGCGCTCTTCGGTCATCTGCGCGTCGAGCGCGGCGCGCGTTTCGTTGAAACGGTGAACCATCAGGGCGAAGGCGCTCTGGAGCCCGGTCAGTTCCGCCGTGGGCATCGCGCGATGCTCGATCGGGCTGAAGTCTCCCGATCCAATCCGCTCTGCCGTCGCCTCAAGGTGACCGACTGAGATGGTCAGCCGACGCGAAAACGCGGACGCGACGAGAAGCCAGCCGCAGAACACCAGCGTCAAGGCTGGAAGGGCACGCAGCCAGAGCGACTGCGCGCGCTCGAAGGCCACTGACATGGGAATCTCTACCGTCACGATCCAGGGTCCGCTCGCCACCATCGCCTGACCGAACATGCGCCGCATGCCATCGATTCCGCCGAATGGCTGCGGCGCCTCGGGGGCGTTCGGGACATCCGCTTCCAGCACGCGGCCGACATAGTGTTCGGGATCGGGACTCCGCGCCAGTACGCGACCGCTCATCTCGGTGAGCGCGATGACGGAACCAGCGGGCAGGTGCGACTCGCGAAGCGCTTCCTGAAGCAGCTCGGGACCGATGTAGCACGCCAGAACGCCGACAATGTTGCCACCGGCGTCGCGTAGCGGGTAGGCAATCGAGACGTAGACAAGCCCAGACGGTTTGCCTTGGAGCGGCGACACGACGCGCTTGTTCCTGTGAACGACCTGTTGCGCCAGCTCCAGCCAGCGGGTGCCAATCTCGACGGAGGAGTCGGCCCTGGCGACGAGGCGGCCGGAGCGATCCACGAGCACCAGGTCGATGAGTGAGGAGTGCTGAAGGCGCTGCGGGCGCAGGAGTTCGACGGCTGAGGCGTCGAGGCTCTGAACCGCCGGGGTGTTCGACAGGTTCTCCGCCATGTGATCGAGCCCCGTCAGCTCGCGCTCGACTGCAGAAGCAGTCAGGCGCGCAGTCAACTGGGTCAACTCGGTCAGCTCCTCGACGGTTTCGCGGAACTCCTCGATCCCCAGCCAGACCGCCGCCGCGAGGACAGGGGCCAACATCAGCAGGATGGCAACAAAAAGCTGCCGCCGAAGTGGCCGTGCCCAGGTTATCGCCATGAAACTGGAAGTCCGAATGTTAGCAGGGAATCAGACGGCTTATCGGCCCTGGAGTGGGTCGGCGATACCCGCCTGTGCAAAGCCGGCGGCGCGGAGAACGCAGCTGTCGCAGCGGCCGCACGGCCGGCCGTGCGCATCTGGGTCGTAGCAGCTGTGGGTGAGTCCGTAGTCGAGGCCGAGCGCCTGCCCCTTGCGAACGATGTCCGCTTTTGTCAGTCGCATGAGGGGCGCATGCACACGAAACGTGCCGCCCCCGACACCTGTGGCGGTGGCAAGCGCCGCAAGCCGCTCGAACGCCGCAACGAACTCGGGACGACAGTCTGGATAACCAGAGTAATCGAGCGCGTTCACGCCGATGAATATGTCCGCCGCGGCCAGTGTTTCGGCCCACGCCAGCGCAAGCGCCAGAAAGACCGTGTTGCGCGCCGGTACGTACGTCGACGGGATCTCTCGCGTGTTCAGCGGCCGATCCTTCGGCACAGGATCACTGGTGGTCAATGACGATCCGCCAAATGCCGACAGATCGACGTCGAGCTCGATGTGCCGTTCGACGCCGAGCCACGCGGCCACCGCTCGTGCCGCCTCGACTTCGCGAACGTGGCGCTGGCCGTAACGGATTGTCAGCGCGAACAGACGAAACCCTTCCGCGCGGGCAATTGCCGCGGCGGTATAGGAATCGAGGCCGCCGCTGAGGAGGACAACGGCATTCGACATGGGCGATTCTTGCCGGTCTTTAGTCTTTAGTCTCTGGTCTTTAGTGGTGCACGAACACCAAGGACCAGACGAGAGACCAAAGACTAGAGACCAAAGACCAAAGACCTAATCTCAGACTCCCCTCGTGCCCGCATCCCAGATGTATTTGTGAAGCTGCAGCTGCACGCGCGCCGGCAGACTGTCGGCGAGCACCCACTGCGAAAGCAGGCGGGGATCCAGCACGCCGTGAACCGGTGACAGGTGTACCGCCGCTGCGCGCTCGGCGAGCCTGTAGCGCGCGACGATGTCGCGCGCGTATTCGTAGTCCACGCGATCCTTGACGACGAACTTCACCTCGTCGTGAGGGCGGAGCCGATCCAAGTTGCTCCAATCGTTGTGTTCCGACTCTCCGCTGCCGGGACACTTGACGTCCAGAATCGTGACGACACCTTCTGGCACGCGTGCGGTGCTGCGATGACCGCCCGTCTCGAGCAGAACCGTTCGCCCGCGATCGAGCAGAGTCTGCATGAGCGGGTACACTTCCTCCTGGAGCAGTGGCTCGCCCCCCGTCACCTCGACGAGCGGGCAGTCCAGGCACCCCACATCGGCGACCACCTCGTCCAAAGAACGCTTCCGCCCTTCGTAAAACGCGTATGGCGTATCGCACCACGAGCATCGCAGGTCGCAGGCCGTCAGGCGGATGAAGACGCACGGGCGCCCGGCGTACGTCGACTCGCCCTGGATGGAATAGAAGATTTCGTTAATCGTCAGCAACTTCCTTATTATCGCCGGTGGTATGAGCGTACATGTCGGCACGTCGGGCTGGAGCTACCCCACCGGGAAGGGGAAGTGGAATGGCTTGTTCTATCCAGCGACGCGCGCGAAGCGCGATGGCACCAAAGACTTTGACGAGCTCAGCTTCTACGCGGAGCACTTCGATACGGTGGAGGTGAACAGCACGTTCTACGGCCAGCCGCGCCCGGAGGTGGCGGCCGACTGGGTCCACCGTACTCCCCACCGGTTCACGTTTTCGCTGAAGCTCTATCAGAAGTTCACGCATCCGAAGATGTTCCGAGAGGCGGCGCTCAAGTCCGCGCCAGGTTCGGACGGAGCACTGCTCGACCTGCTTGCGCAAGTCACGCAAAGCGACATCGACGACTTCCGGGCTGGGATCGAACCGATTGCGCGCGCCGGCAAGCTGGGAGCGCTGCTCGCCCAGTTTCCCCCGAGCTTCAAGAGCACAGACGCGTCGCGCGATTACCTCGCGCAGCTGCTTCGGGCGTTCAGCACTTATCCGATGGCCGTGGAACTACGCCATCGCAGCTGGAGCGACGCGTTCGGGGACACCCTAGAGGTGCTGAACGCGTTTCAGGCGGCGTGGGTGCAGATTGACGAACCGAAGTTCCGATTCTCCATCCAACAAAACGCCTTGCCGAACGTCACGGGCTTCTGCTACATGCGGCTGCACGGCCGAAATGCCGCCCAATGGTGGCGCCACGACAAGAGCGAGGACCGCTACAACTACCTGTATTCGGCCGAGGAGCTGAAGGAGTTTGCTGAAACCACGAAGGCGGCGAAGGAGCTGGTCAAGAAGGCGTATCTCTACACCAACAATCACTTCGCTGCTCAATCGGTGGTGAACGCGGTGATGCTCAAGGCGCAGATGGGCGAGCCGATCGAGGGGGAATACCCGGTTGCGCTGGTGGAGCGGTATCCCGAGATTCAGAATCTCGTGACGGCCAGCCGGCCAGCCATCAAGGTTTCACGGTTACTCTCCTGACGATGTCGTTCACCGCCAGCTTCCGAACGACGTCCATTCCAGAGATGACCTGGCCGAACACGGTGAACTGGCCGTCGAGCTTCGGCTGCGCCGCCAGCGTGATGTACATCTGGCTGTCGCCGAGACGCGCATCGCCCGGATGAGCCGCTGCGACAGCTCCGACCCCGTGTTTCCGCTTCGGGCTGAATTCCCCCACACCGATTGACCTGCCGCTTCCTCCGGATCCCCAGCGGTCGCGTCTGGTCATATCGCGTGACTGAGGATCGCCAAACTGCACGACGAAGCCCTGCACAACCCGGTGAATGCGATGGCCGTTATAGAAGTTCCGCTTGGCGAGCGCGAGAATGTGCTCGACGGTTTTCGGCGCTTCGCCCGGATACGTTTCGATCTGGAACGTACCCTTGGCCGTCTCGACGATGAGAACGGGACCCGCGCTGGCGGGCTTCTGCGCTGCTCCCTGCGCGACGAGATAACCGCCCAGCGGCGCACCGAGGAACGCCACGATCAACGTCCAGTGCAAGCGTTTCATCTGCTCTCCCTTCCCCCGGATCCCAGATCCCGGATCCCGGATCCCGATCCCTCGTCTCCAGTCTTTGGTCTCTAGTCTTTGGTCTTTGGTCGCCGTCGGACTCCAATTTTTGGACATTCGTCCTGAATGACGCAATCCCTGCAGCGTGGGTACAGCGGGCGGCATACGTTCTGCCCCCACGTCACGAGGTACAGGTTGATGTAGGGCCACCAGCGGCGATCGGTCGCGCGATACAACGCTCGCTCGGTTTCGTCGGGCGCTACCGTCGCGACCCACCCGAGACGGTTCGAGATGCGGTGCACGTGAGTGTCGACGCAGATATTCTCGAGGCTCTGAAAGCCGAGAATCAGCACGAGATTCGCGGTCTTGCGGCCGACGCCAGGAAGCATCAGCAGCTCTTCCATCGTTGACGGCACCTTCCCGCCGAAGCGCCTGACGAGCATCTCACAACAGGCCTTCACGTAGCGCGCCTTGTTCCTGTAGAAGCTGACCGGGTAGATCAGCCGCTCGATCTCCGTCACCGGCAGCTTCGCCATCGACCGCGGTGTGCGGGCCTTCCTGAACAGCCGCGTCGACGCCGCGTGCGTCGTCGCATCCTGCGTCCGGGCCGACAGAATCGTTGCGATGAGGATCTGGAACGCGTCCTCGGCCTGCGCTTTCGAGATCTTCTCGACGGCGGGCAGTTCCAGGCCGGTGATCGCGCGCGCCAGGGCGCGCATGATGCGCTCGATTTTGCGCGGGGCAGGTTTAGGAGGGGACAATCCGTCGCACGCGAGCCAGCCGATCGACGCCGCTGCACGCCAGCCACACATCGTCGTTGGGCGCCGTCACCATGTGACGCACGATGCCGCCGCCTGACGGGATTGGCCAGCTCTGCATGCTGCCGTCGGACGGATTGAAGCGCACCACGGTATTCGGCTCGACGCCAGACTCGCTGAACCAGATGGCCCCATCGCTCGTGCTTGTCATGCCGTAGGGCCTCGACGTCCGGCCGCCCGGCGAGGCGAACTCGGTGACTTCGCCCGTGCGCGAGTCGAGCCGCCCCAGGAAGCCGCGCGCGTAGTCCGTGTACCAGATCGACCCATCCGGCGCGACCGCTGGATCGTGCGGACGGCTGCCAACTGGAACCGTCCATTCATCGATGACGACGTCGATGCTCGCGGCGGATTGGCCGCGCGTAGACACGCCCGCAGCCAGCGCAAGCCAGATGACCACGAGCGCCATACGAGTCCGGATCAACGTGATCTGCAGCACGATGAATCCCTGCGGTCGCCCATTCTACTTCTTCGCCCTGTTCTATTCCGTAATACACACAGCCGTAGCGTCCGGCTTCAGCCCGACTGAGGATGTTCGGCGCCACCGCGCTGGTCCGGCTAAAGCCGCGGCTAAAGCCGGACACTACGTACTCAATCGAATGCTACGGAACGGGGGTCAGGGGCGGCTCGCCGCTCAGGACGGCAATCGCATTGCGAGCCGCGAGGTCTGCCATCGCCGTCCGCGTTTCGGTGGTGGCGCTCCCGAGATGCGGTGCGAGGACAACGTTTTCAAGGGCGAGCAAGTCGGGGTGCAGCTCCGGCTCGCGCTCGTACACGTCCAGCGCCGCACCGGCAATCAGCCGATTCTTCAACGCCCAGGCGAGCGCGCCCTCGTCTACGACCGGTCCCCTCGTGGTGTTGACGAGATATGCCGTCCGCTTCATTCGCGCCAGTTCTGGCTGACCGATCAAATGGCGGGTCTCGGGTGTCAACGGCACATGCAGGGACACGACGTCCGACGTCGAGAGCAGACGATCGAACGGCATGCCGTCGCCCTTCCGCGATGTGTGAGCAATCGTCATCCCGAATGCGGCTGCACGAGCCGCCACGGCGCGGCCGATGCGCCCGAATCCGACGATGCCGAGTTGCTTGCCACCAAGCTGCATGCCGAGGAGCTGGTCGAGCGCCCATCCCTTCCATTCGCCCCGGCGAACCAGACGGTCGCCCTCGCCGAGGCGGCGCGTGATCGCAAGAATCAGCGCCATCGTGAAATCGGCGGTGGCGTCGGTGAGGATGTCCGGTGTATTGGTGACGACAATGCCTTGCTTACGCGCCGCCGCCACATCGATGTTGTTGTAGCCGACGCCAACGTTGGCAATGACGCGAAGTTCGGCGCCGGCATCTATCACCGACCGATCCACGCTGTCGGTGATCAAGGATACGAGCCCGTGTTTGCCGGCGATGCGCGTCACGAGCATGTCGTGTGGCATGTTCCCGTCACCATCGAATCGCTCGACGTCGCACGACGCCTCGAGCCGGGCGATGACGGAAGACGGAAGCCTGCGGGTGATGAGGACGCGGGGCCGCACGGCGATCATTAAGTGGAAAAGTGGAGAAGTGGAAGAAGTGGAAAAGTAAGTTGCAGGTGCATCCAGCCTACTTCAGCACTTACTTTTCCACTTCTCCACTTCTTTCACTTCTTCCACTTGACTTAATGCCCCATCGACTTGCAGTAGCCGCAGTGGTTGCACGGCACGGCGGGCTCGATGATGCACGCACCATCCATCTCGGACCCGGCCGGGACGGTCAATATTCCATGGCTGGAGTGGAGGCGGGGTACCGCAACTGGCGGATGCTCGGGTTCGACCGATCCGGTCGTATGACGCGCGATCGCCGCGCGCACGAGCGCACGCAGCTCGTCGTCGGTCATTCGGCTATGTCCACGGTATCGACGATGCCCACGACGGCGGCATCGACCGGCGCCAGCTTGCGGCCAAGCGCCTCGCCTGCCGCTCGGCCCTCCATCACCACGAGCACCTTCTCGTGCACCCCCGCACCAAGCGCGTCGACCGCGAGCAGCGCCGTTCCGCGCGGCCTGTCATCCAGCGTGAGCGGCTGCACGAGCAGCAGCTTGGCGCCTTCGAATTTCGGATGCTTCTGGGTGGCAACGACGGTTCCAACGACGCGCGCGAGCAGCATAATCAGGTCCGGCTAAAGCCGTTCCTCGTCCGCGAGGTCCCAGTGATCGACGATGCCGACGACACCCGCGTCGGCCGGCACTTCCTTCGGGTAGAACGGAAAGCTGGCTTCTCTTCCTCGCACGAAGAACACCGTTTCGCCGACCCCCGCACCTGCAGCGTCAACCGCGACCAGCGTCCGGCCGCTCGCCGTGCCGTCCGCTGCGATCGGCTGCAGAACCAGAAGCGTCAACCCGGCCAGGTTCTCGTCTTTCTGGGTGACCACGACGTCGCCGATTACTCTGGCCAGCTGCATGACGTCAGGACTCCGTCGTCACTTCGACGGCGTCGACAATGCCGACGATGGCGGCGTCGACCGGGCAATCCTTCATGCCGGCGGCCATGCGCGCGGAGCTGCCGCTGACAATCAGCACCGTTTCGCCGACGCCGGCGTCCACGGTATCTACGGCCACGAGGTAGTTTCCTTCGTGCTTGCCGTGCGGATCGACGGCGCGGGCGACGAGCAGCTTGTTGCTGACGAGGCGCGGATCTTTGCGCGTGGCGACAACGGTCCCGACGACGCGGGCAAGAATCATCGGGCCGCTGCCTCTAACTTCTGCCGGCGGACTTCCCGATGGGCAGCGTATCTTCGAGATTGGCGTGCGGCCGCGGAATGACGTGAACGGAGACCAGCTCACCGACCCGGCGCGCCGCTGCCGCGCCCGCGTCCGTAGCCGCCTTGACGGCCGCCACGTCGCCCCGGACGATGGCCGTCACGTAGCCGGCGCCGATCTTTTCCCATCCGATCAGCGTGACCTTCGCGGCCTTGACCATGGCATCGGCCGCCTCGATCATGGCGACCAGCCCCTTGGTCTCGATCATTCCCAGCGCCTCTCCCATTCGGAGCCTCACATTGACGAATTGACGGATTGACGAATTGACGGATTGCACCGACCCATTCCGCAATTCGTGACAAAGAAATTCGTCAATTCGTAAATTCGTAAATTCTTCAATTCTTCAGAGTCCTGATCGCGTCGGCGATCAGTGCCGTCAGTTCGCCGTATGTTAGCCGAATTTCACCGTCCCTGCTCGATTCGACGAAGGATCTGTCGGGCACGAGACGTACATCCGGCGATGCAGGCGCCTCGAGCACCTGACAGGCAACCTGATCGCTGCCAGCCTCGGACGGGTCGGCGCACAGCGGCGCGGGGGCGGGGATGCCGTACACACCCCTGAGGCCCTGAAGCCGCTCGACCTCTTCGCGCGAAATCAGATGCTCGCGGCCGAGAAGCCGCGCGACCAGGCTGATTTTTGCGAAGTGCTCGATCGTCTCCATCTTGTAATACGCCGCCATCACATCCTTGCCGCACGTGACTGCGCCGTGATTGGCGAGCAGCATCCCGTCGTGCGCCTTGATGTACTTCCGCACGGCCTCCGGCAGCTCGCTCGTCGACGGCGTTCCATACGCCGCAATGGGGATGCTTCCGAGCGTCGTGACCACCTCGGCCAGCACGGCGCGCGTCAACGGAATGCCCGCAACTGCAAACCCCGTGGCGATCGGAGGATGGGCGTGGACCACAGCGTTCATGTCGGGCCGATTGCGGTAAATCTCGAGGTGCATCGGCAACTCGGTCGAGGGATCGCGCTCGCCGCTGACCTTGTTGCCGTCGTAGTCGACGATGACCATCATGTCTGGCGTCATGAAGCCCTTCGACACACCCTTCGGCGTGGCGATCAAGCGGTGATCGTCGAGTCGCGCGGTGATGTTGCCGTCATTTGAGGCGACGTACGAGCGCGCATACAGCCGCCGGCCGGCTTCGACGATATCCGCGCGAATCTGCTCCTCGATCCTGGTCATATGCGAAGTAGGCGGTAGGCAGTAGGCGGTAGGCAGTGGGCAGAACGGAGCCAAAGTGAGCCGGACTTACTGCCTACTGCCTACTGCCTACTGCTTACTGCCTACTGAGAACTTCCCCCGACACTCCTCCGAGCAGAAGTAGTGTGTGCTGCCGCCTGCGCTCACCGAGAGCGCCGCGTGCGGGGTGACGAACGTGCCGCACACCGGATCGCGCACGAGCTTTACAGCCGACGTCGGTCCTCGCAGACTCCCGCCTCGCGCGCCGTCAATCACAGCGTCGACGAGCCGCCAGAACAGGCGCGCGACGATGATGAACAGGATGGCGAGGAGGATGAACCGCAGCATCGTGTTGGGGCTCAGCTGCCTGGCGCGGTGCCGGTGCCCGGGTGCCCCGCGGCAGCAATGCCTTCGAGCCCCCGGCGGGCTGCCTGCGCTTCGGGACTGTCGGGCGCGAGCGCGATCACCTGCTTCCACGCAGCTTCGGCGCCCGCAAAGTCTCGCTTACCGAACGCCAGCACGATGCCCTGATTCAGGATGGTCTTCGCGTGGCGCGGGTCGATCGTCAGCGAATGCTCGAACTGCTTCAGCGCGCGATCGGTCTGCCCCGTGTAGTAGTAGCTGATACCGAGGTCGGTGCTCGCGTCGGGATTCTTCGGATCAAGAGTGAGGCTTTCCTCGTACCACTTGATTGCATCCGGATACTGCTCGGCATCGAAATAGGTGTTCGCGAGCTCCACCACCGCCCCGGCATTCTTGGGATCGCTCTTGATGATCGTCATGAGCGACTGGACGCGAGCCTCGTCCAGGGGCGGCGCCTGCCGGGCCGCATCCTGGCCGTTGGCCGGCGTCGTCGCGACGACAGGCGCAGCCGCGCGGTTTCCCGCCTGCTGCGCGCCAATCACCCAACCCACGATGACGCCAAAACACATTCCGGCGATGGCGAAGACGATGGATTCGGATTTCATGGACCAAAGCCCATCTTACTTCCCTCCCAGCGTCCGCTGGAACCACTCGACCAGGGCTCCGGCGAGCTCGGCGTCTCGTGACAGCAGGATGGTGCCGTGTGCGGCGGTACCCGACCATCGCACTTCACGGAGGCCGGCTGTGTCCTGCGCAAGCGTTCGCACGGACCGGGCTGCGTATGGATCGTGCACGCTGGCCACGAGCAACGCCGGTCGAGCGCCGTATTGTGTCATGAGCGATTCGATTCGCACGCCGCGGTACTCGAGCGACGGCGACACGAGGGCCAGCGAGCGGACGGCCGGGTCCGCAGCAGCCGCCACAACGGCCAGGTTGGCGCCAAGCGAGGCACCCGCTACCCCAATGGCGCCGGGTCGGACGTCGAGCGGCTGACCGGCGAGGTATGAGACGGCGGCCGCGACCGCTTCGTGCCATCGCGTCAGCTCGGCAGGAGTGTCCGGCAGGGTTGCGGCAGGAAGGTCAATGGCGAGCGCGCTGATATTGGCCTCCGACAATCGCTCCGCCACCGCCTGCCACTCGTCTCGGGGCCGGCCAAGCATCGGCACGAGCACCACCGCCGGCGCCGGGCGATTCGGCGCGTCCATCAGCAGTCCGGAGAGCATACGTCCGTCGGCCAGGCGAAAGGTGACGAGGCGGCCAGCGGCTCGCGGGTGCAGTTGCGGCAGCGCAAGTACAACCAGCGCGACGGCGAGAGTCCGGAGGCCTAAAGGCCTCCGGCTACCGCTACCGCGACCGCTGTTCCCGATGCCCGGCCGGTAGATCCCCGGCTGGTAGCCGGAGACCTTTAGCAGGTTGCTGAAAAAGTCCGCAACCTGAATGCAAGATGCAAAAAGCAAAATGCAAACGCCGGGATTTCCGAACATTTCACATGGTTTGCATTCTGACTTTTGCATTTTGAATTACACCAAGCGCGTTTTTCATCAGCCTATTTAGGTCTCCGGGAGGTGCGTGACAGGGCCAGAGAATCATGCGCGTGCCAGAACGTCGAGATATTCGCGAACGCTCTGCGCGAGCCCGACAAACAGCGCATGACTCACGAGCGCATGTCCGATCGAGACCTCGTCCAGATGAGGGAGCACCCGAAAGACCGCGAGGTTGTCGAGATCGAGGTCGTGGCCCGCGTTCACACCGAGGCCGAGCGAATGCGCAAGGCCGGCGGCCGCCGCGTATGCGGCGAAAGACCGCCGCGCCTCGGCCCCGCCCCGCTCGAACGCCCGCGCAAACGGCTCCGTGTACAGCTCGACGCGGTCGGCGCCCAGATCGGCCGCCCATCGGATCGGCGCCTCGTCCGGATCGACAAACAGGCTGACGCGTATGCGTGCCGCCCGTAGCTCGTCGACGGTGCGGGCGAGCGTCGCGCGCGGAGTATCGGCCGACCAGCCCGCCTGACTTGTGATCTCACCGGGCCGCACCGGGACCAGCGTGCACTGAGCGGGCTTCACGCTGTGCACGAGATCGACGAGATCGGGGCGCGGATCGCCCTCGATGTTGTATTCGACCCGTCCCTCGAGTGAGGCGAGAAAGCCGGCCACCTCGCGCACGTCAGCCGCAGTGACGTGCCGGGCGTCCGCACGGGGGTGGACGGTGATGCCGGGCGAGCCGGCGTCCACGCACACTTTGACGGCCTCGAGCACGGAGGGAACGCTGCCGCCTCGCGAGTTGCGGATCGTTGCGACCTTGTTGACGTTGACAGAAAGACGGACCATCACGAACTTCGAAATTCAAAATGCAAGATGATGCAAAATGCAAACACCGTCGCACGCACGATGTTTCGTTTGCATTTTGCATGTTGCATTTTGCATTACTCACTCGTGCCCACGTATTGTCGTACCGCGTCCAGAATCTCCTGTCCCCATCGCCGGATCTGCGCCTCGTCCTGCCCCTCCAGCATCACGCGCAGCAACGGCTCGGTCCCCGAGTAGCGCACGAGCAGCCTGCCGGCCCCAGCCAGACGCGATTCGACCGACGCAAGAACCGCGGCGACAGACGGAACGGTCTTCAGATCGACCTTGCGATCGACGCGCAGATTGAGGAGCACCTGCGGATATTTCGTCAGGTCCGATGCAAGGTCGCCGAGCTCACGGCCCGTGGTCGCCATGGTCCGCAGCACGTTCAGCGACGTCGCCAGGCCGTCGCCCGTGAACAAGAAGTCGGAGAAGATCACGTGGCCCGACTGCTCACCCCCAAGCGACAGATTGCGCTGAATCATTTCCTCCATGACGTACTTGTCGCCGACGGGACATCTGATCGTCTCGATGCCGGCGTTGCGCAGCGCGATCTCCAGGCCGATATTGCTCATCACCGTGGCCACGACAGCGTCGCCTTTCAATCGGCCCTCGATCTTCATCTGCTTCGCGCACATCAGCATCACCGCATCGCCGTCCACGATGCGGCCGTGCGCGTCGACGAAGATCGCGCGGTCGCCATCGCCATCGTAGGCAATCCCGAGGCGGTAACCGTCATTCAGCACCGTCCGGGTCAGGAGCTCCGGCGCCGTCGACCCGCAGCCAAGGTTGATATTCCGCCCGTCAGGCTCGCAGCCGACACAGCGCACGTCGAAGCCGAGCCGCTCGAAGAGACGAGGGGCAACGGTTGCCGTCGCGCCGTTCGCGCAGTCGACGGCGATGCGGACGCCTGTGTGACGCTCGTTCGGCTCGAGAACGTGGAGGAGGTGCTCGATGTACTCGGATCGATAGTCGATTTGTTCGACGGTCCGGCTGAAGCCGGACACTACGTACGCGAAGGCGTTAGTGCGATCGTAGTGTCCGGCTTCAGCCGGACCGTTGTCACTCGTATCCCACGAGGTGTCGGCCATGATCGACTCGACCTGATCCTCGAGCGCCTCGGTGAATTTCGCGCCCGTTCCCGAGAACACCTTGATCCCGTTGTCCTCGAACGGATTGTGTGACGCAGAGATGACGACGCCTGCCGTATAGCCCAAGCGCGGCGTCAGATACGCGACGGCGGGGGTTGGAATCACGCCAGCGCTCACCAGCGCGCCCCCCTGGCTGCGAATGCCAGCCGCCAGCTCGCGCTCGATCCAGGGACCCGACTCGCGCGTGTCACGGCCCGACAAGAACCTGGCGCCACCGGTGCCGGGGCTCATGGCCCGCGCCAGCGCGGCGCCGAGGCGCCGAATCGTCGGAGGGTCGAGCGGATGCTGACCCGCCTTCCCGCGCACTCCGTCAGTGCCGAACAGTCGCGCCATCAGATAGTAGGCAGTAGGCAGTAGGCAGTTCACAGTAGGCAGTGGGCCGTAGGAAGTCGGCAGTTAACAGTAGGGTCTGCCTACGGCCTACTGCCTACTGCCTACTGTACCCGCACTCTCACCGTCGGAGGCTCCACGTGGATGACGCCGACGCGTGCAGGAGGCGTCACCTGCACCGGCAGCAGAAACACGCCCGATTGAAGTCCCTCGACGTCAACCGACGCGCTGAATTCACTGGCGTTCCAGTTTCGAGCCTCGCGGGGACCACGCACGAAGATGGTGACAACGGCGGGAGAAATGTCGGCGGAGCTGCCGCTGCGGGGACGGACCGGGATTCCCGCAACCGCCCACTCCACGGGCGCCGGAGTGATGTTGACCGTCACCTGCGCGCCCACGGGCGAGACCAGCCGCACGGCCGGATCGGCCACACCGACGTTCACCGTCTCGGTAATGGTGTCGCTCGCACCTGCGATGGAGACCGGTTCTGTGATGGCGCGGGTCAGGCGTTCAACGGCGCTCACCGGACCGGCCACTTCCACGGTTGCAGGATCGGCAGCCACGGTTCCGACGACATAGCCATCGCGCGGATCGCCGTCCAGCTCCGGAACGACCGGAACGATCTTGGTGGCCGAGATCTCGAGCATGATCGAGATGTTCGAGGGTGAAATCTGCACCACCTCGATGCCGAACGGCGAGCGAACGTCGTTGCCCGTCAGATGAAACAGCCGGCGTCCCGAACGTGCGGTGCGCAGGTCGAGCACCGCCACCAGCTCTCCCGCCGCCACGCGACTGAGCGCTCCGGACGACCCCCGTACTCGCACGTCGACGACGTCCGGCGTGTCGCCAATCAGCTCGAGCTCCGCAGGAAGATTCGTGAACTCGAGCGGAATGCGCAACGCCCGCTCCACGATCTGCTCGCCCGACACGATGAGCCAGATCAACGCCGCCAGGACGATGGACAGGACTTTCAACCCGAAATGCCGGAAACCAGGGAGAGGCATTCAGGCGAGTGAGCTCGTTGGCTCAGCCCGGAACAGGCGTGCGCGGCGGCGGCCGATGATCGTGCGCAGCTCCGTTCGCAGCGCTTCAGGAGAGATCCCGCGTTCGATCTTGCCGTCACGTACGAGCGATATGCTGCCTGTCTCCTCCGAGACGACAATGGCAACCGCGTCGTTCTCCTCCGTCAGGCCGAGCGCCGCACGATGACGCGTCCCGAGCTCGCGGCCAAGCCGCGGATTCACCGACAACGGCAGGAAGCAGGCCGCGGCCGCGACGCGGTCGCCCTGAATGATGGCGGCGCCGTCGTGGAGCGGCGACCCTGGATGGAAGATGCTCGCCATCAGATCGTAGGTAACCAGCGCATCCAGCGGGATGCCCCCTTCGATGTAGTTCCGAAGGCCGATCTGCCGCTCCATGACAACGATCGCGCCGGTCCGCCGCGCCGCCAGATTCGCAGCCGTCACGACCAGCTCCTCGATGGTCTCGTCAGCGCTTTGGGCGCGCTCGAAATAACGGAAGAACGGGGCGCGGCCGAAGTGTGCCAGCGCGCGCCGGATATCCGATTGAAACAGCACGATGATCGCAAAGACGACGTACCCCGCCAGGTTTCGAATGACCCAGTTGACCGTCTCCAGCTGGAGCCATTGCGACAGGAAGAACAGGCCGAGCAGAAAGCCGCCACTGAGCGCCATCTGCACGGCCCGAGTGCCGCGAATGAGCAGCAGCAGCTCGTACACCATGATCGACACGATTGCGATGTCGAGCACATCCCACCAGGCGATGGCGGGCCGCCGCAGCAGCTCAGTCAGCCAGGACATGGTACCCATGCTAAGTGGAAAAGTAGAGAAGTGGAAAAGTGGAAAAGTAAGTGAAAAGTGCGCTGACCGTACTTACCAACTTACTTTTCCACTTCTTCCACTCTTTCCACTTCTTCCACTTCGTCAGGTTCCCGCATGATATCGCCTAATCTCGTCAGCGACGCGGACAACCTGCAGCATCTGCCGTACCGCGTGCACACGGACGATGTGGGCGCCGGCGAGAACCGCGGCGGTCGCCGCCGCCGCGGTCGCCCAGTCGCGTTCGGCAGGTCCCAGAGAGCCGCCAAGGGGCCGGGCGAGGAACGACTTCCGCGACGGACCAACGAGCAGCGGCCGACCGAGCTCGGTGAAGGCGTCGAGGCCCGCCAGCACCTCGTAGCTGTGCCGCGCCTCTTTGGCGAAGCCGAGCCCAGGATCGACGATGATGCGGTCGGTGGCAACGCCTGCCGACGTTGCGAAGGCCATGCTCTCGCGCAATTCGTCGAGCACCTCGGCGATCACGTCGTGATATGACGCCTGCTCGTACATTTCACGCGAGCGGCCGCGCGAGTGCATCAGCACGATGCCGGCGCGATGGGCGGCAACGACCCCTGCCAGATCGGGGTCGTACCTCAAACCACTCACGTCATTGATCAGCGCGGCCCCCGCCGTGAGCGCCGCCGCGGCCGTGGACGCCCGGTACGTATCGACGGATATCGGCACGGCAACGCGCGCCGCCAACCCTTCGATGACGGGCAGCACGCGACGGAGCTCCTCCGACGCGGCGATCGGCTCTGCCCCAGGGCGGGTCGACTCGCCGCCGACGTCGATCAGGTCGGCGCCTTCCTCCGCCATCTGAACACCGGCCTCGATGGCGCGCGCGTGATCGAGAAGCCGACCGCCGTCGGAAAACGAATCGGGTGTGACGTTGATCACGCCCATGATGAGGGTGCGATCGCCGACGGCCAGGCTCGCGCCGTGAGCGAGAGGAATGGTGAAGCGGCGGCGCACGGAGGAACAGTACA
>DATCJA010000047.1:0-59048 GCA_036507475.1 Vicinamibacterales bacterium | reverse complement strand
ATGCCGATGCTGTTGCGCGCCCCCGCACCGGGACCGCTGGCAAAGACCAGCGGAAGATGGCCGAACACCGTCGCAGCGGTCGTCATCAGAATCGGCCGCAGGCGTGTGCCGGCCGCCTCGATGATCGCGGCGAGCTTGTCCTTGCCCGTCTCCTGGAGATGGTTCGCGAACTGCACGATGAGGATGCCGTTCTTGGAGACGAGCCCTACCAGGGTGATCAACCCCACCTGACTGTAGATGTTGAGGGTGGTCAGCTGCAGGAACGAGAACAGCAGCGCCCCCGACATCGCCAGCGGCACCGATCCGGCGAGGATGATGAATGGATCGCGGAAGCTCTCGAACTGCGCCGCGAGGACCAGATAGATCAACAGCGCCGACAGCAGGAACATGCCAAGAAACCGGCTGCCCTCCGTCCGAAGCTGACGCGACTGCCCCGCGTAGTCGATGGTGAAGCCCTCGGGCAGGGCGGCGCTGGCTTCCTGTTCGAGGAAGCTCAGCGCCTGATCGAGCGGGACGGGTGGCGGGATGACGCCCTGGATGCGCACGGCATTGAGCTGCTGAAACTTCTTCAGCTCGCGTGGCTCGGTGGTCGTCCGCAGGCTGGCAAACGTCGAGAGCGGAACCAGCTGGTCCTCGGATCCGGTGATGTACATCTGCTGCAGCTGATCCGCCGTCAAGCGCTCGTCGCGCTTGAGCTGCGGGATGACCTTGTAGCTTCGACCCTGGATACTGAACCGGTTGACGTAGTTTCCGCCCACCAGCGTGGAGAGGTCGAAGCCGGCCTGCCTCAGATCGACGCCCTGCGACCGGAGCTTGTCGCGATCGAACACGATTTCAACCTGAGGCTGATCGAACTTGACGTCGGTATCAGCGAAGATGAACAGGCCGCTCGCGAACGCCTTTTGAACGAGCTGGCCGGCGAACTCGCCGACCTGCTGCGGCTCGGCGGCCGACGCGATCACGACATCAACGGGATAATCTCCGCCGCCCGGGAGCGGCGGCGGCACGATGGGGATGACGCGGATGCCCGGGATCCGCGACAACGGCCCCATCGTTTCCATCACGAGCTGCTCGGTGGTCTTACTGCGCTCGCTCCACGGCTTCGTCGTCATGCCGCCGAACCCGCTCGTCGGGAACGTGATCTGGAAAATGCTGTCGCTCTCGGGCAGCGAACGATAGACGTCGTGGATGGCCTCGGTAAACAGCTTCGTCTGGTCGAGAGTGCTGTTCGCGGCAGCCTGAACGAATCCGAAGAAGAAGCCCTGGTCCTCGGTTGGCGCCAGCTCGCGCTGCGAGAACATGTAGAACGGCACCATCAGCATCGCGACGATCGCCCAGAGGACGAGCACCACGGGCCGGTAGCGAAGCGTGCCAGCGAGCGTCCGGCTGTATGCCTGCCGCACACCGTCGAAGCGGCGATTCACCCAGCCGGCATAGCTGCGCTCGCTGTCTCCCTGGCGAAGCAGTCGCGAGCCCATCATGGGCGACAGCGTGAGCGCGACCACCCCCGAGACGATCACGGCGCCCGCAAGGGTGAACGCAAACTCCCGGAACAGCGCGCCGGTCAGCCCGCCCTGAATGCCGATCGGCGCATAGACCGCCGCCAGCGTGATGGTCATCGCGATAATCGGACCCACCAGCTCACGGGCCGCGTCCAGCGCCGCCCGGTGCGGACGCTTGCCGCTGTGGAGGTGCCGCTCGATGTTCTCCACCATCACGATCGCATCGTCCACGACGAGGCCGACCGAGAGCACGATGGCCAGCAGCGTAAGCAGGTTGATCGTGAAGCCGGCGACGAGCATCAGGAAGACCGCGCCGATCAGCGAGATTGGGATCGCCACCACCGGAATGATCACGGCGCGGACGGATCCGAGGAACAGGAAGATGACGGCAATCACGATCAGAAGCGTCTCGCCGAGCGTTGTGACGACCTCCCGGATGGCGTCCCGGATGTACTCCGTCGAGTCGTACGGGATGCCAAGCTTCATGCCCACTGGAAGCTGCGCCTCGATTTCCGGGACGGCTTCCCGGACTCGACCGATCACATCGAGCGAATTCGCGGTCGGGAGTACCCAGACGCCCATGAACGTCGCGGCTTCGCCGTTGAAGCGAACGTCCTCCTCGTAGCTCTCGGCACCAAGCACGACATCCGCAATCTCGCCGAGCCGGACGACGACGCCATCTTTTTCCGTGACCACAAGCTGCTTGAATTCGTCGGGCGTGCGAAGGTTTGTGTTGGCGACGAGGTTCACCGAGACCATCGATCCCTTGGTTCGCCCCAGCGCGGAGAGGTAATTGTTCCGCGCCAGCGCGTCGCGGACGGCGCCGGGTGCGATGCCGTGGGCCGCCATCCGGTCCGGCTTCAGCCAGATCCGCATGGCGAAGGTGCGTCCCCCGAGAATATCAGCGCGCTGGACGCCGCTGATCGCGCTCAACTTCGGTTGGACGACCCGGACCAGATAGTCGGTGACCTGGTTCGGATCAAGGTCGGGCGAAGAGAACCCGAGATAGATCGCGGCGAACTGCTGGTCGGCCGTCTCGAGCTCGATCTTCGGAGCCTCCGCCTCGGGCGGCAGGTCGTTCCGGACCTGCGCAACCTTTGCCTGAACCTGCGTGAGCGCCGCATTGGTGTCGTAGTTGAGCTCGAGATGCACGATGATCGTGCTCAATCCCTGACCGCTGGACGATTCCATGTAGTCGATCCCGTCCGCGCTGGCGATCACCCGCTCGAGCGGCGTCGTAATGAACCCGCGGATGAGGTCCGCGTTGGCACCCACGTACACCGTCGACACCCGCACGACCGCGATATCGCTGCGCGGGTATTGCCTGACGCTGAGAGCCCGAACCGACTGCAATCCGGCGATCAAAATGACGAGGTTGACGACGATCGCCAGTACAGGCCGCTTGATGAAGAGATCGGTGAATCGCATCGGCTGCTCCTCAGTTGTCTTCGGGCCTGGGTGCCGGATCGTTGCCGGGCTGAACCGTGTTGTTGACGTGTACCGCGGCGCCGTTGCGCAGCTTGAACACCCCGGACGTCACCACCTCGTCGCCGCCGTTGATGCCTGACAGCACCGCCACCTGATCGCCGCGCGCCGCGCCGGGCTTGACGAACTGCTGGCGCACGCCGCTATACGGCTTGCCGTCCTCCCCTTTCATGTCGGCAACGACGAAGACGGAATCGCCGTACGGCGCATAGCTGATGGCGGACGCCGGCAGCGCGATGACCGTCTCGCTCGCGCCGAGCGCGACCTCCGTCTGCACGAACATGCCGGGCCGCAGTCTGCCGCCGGGATTCGCAAGCGTCGCCTGCACCTGGATGTTCCTCGTGGCGGGGTCAACCACTGAATCGATGGCGGTGATGCGCCCCGACCACTCGGCTCCCGCCACGTCGTCGGCCGTCAAGCGCACCGTGCGGCCGACGACAATCTGACCGGCGGACTGCTGTGGTACGCCGAAGTTCACGTAAATCGGGCTCAGCGACTGCAGCGTCACCAGCGCGTCGCCGCCAGCCAGGTACTGCCCGAGGTTCACCTGCCGGATGCCGAGGATTCCGGAAAATGGCGCGCGGATCGTCTTCCGCTGAATGACGGCGCGAATCTCGCCGACCTGCGCGTCGGCCTGCCGGTATTCGGCGGTCGCGCGATCGAATTCGGCGCGCGAGATCACGCGCTCGTCGAGAAGCCCTTGCATCCGCTCGAACGTCAGGCGCGCCAGCTCGCGCTGAGCGTCGATCGCGGCGAGCTGCGCTTCCTCCTGCCGGGTGTCGAGCAGCGCCAGCGTGTCGCCCGCGTTGACCGCCTGGCCCGAGTCGAAGAGGATGCGCGCGACCGTACCGGGAAGATCGGCGCTGACCGTCACACCCTGAACCGCGGCCATCGTGCCGATCGCGCTCAACGTGGCGGGCCAGGCTTCCTGCTGCGCCACAATCGTGGTAACGGCCTCGGGAGGCGGCTGGAACGCCGCGCCCTGCGCTATCGCCGTCTGGATCTGCTGGAACTTCACAAAGCCCAAACCCGCGACGAGTACCATCGTCACGGTCAACATCACGATCATTCGCTTCGCCATCTGCGTTCCTCTCCACCTGTCGTGGCGCGGACCTTGGAGAAGTCCGCGCCACATGTGAAACCACCTCAGCGCACGATGTTCACGATCACCGCCCCGTAGACGCGGTGGCCGTATCTCGTTTCCTGGCCGAAAAAGGCCGGTGCGTCGTCCTTGGACTGGACGCCGACGAACCGGTAGTCCCCTCTGAGGCCCCAGCGGCCCGCGTACCACTTCACGCCGCCGCCGACGTTGCCGGTAAGGAATGTCTCGGTCTCATCGATGCCGAGTGAGGCTTTCTCGAAGAGGCTGAGCCCCCCGATGCCGCCCGTGACGTACGGCACCACGGAGCTCCTGTTGGGCGCGGAGATCACGACGTTGCCGCTGTAGTTGAGAATGTGGGGCGTCTTGCGATCGACGGCGAGCCCGCCGAACTGCAGGTCCTGCGACACACCGAGCGCGCCGCTCACCTCGCCCTCGACGCCGACGTAGCGGTTGAAGTTGACGGCGACCGCGCCACCGAGATCGTAGTTGCCGAAGCTCGGCTCCTGAGTGTCCGCGTCTTCAGTGAAGAACACGAAGCCGCCCGGGATGATGCTGATTTCCACGACCCCCGGTCCGGGCGCGGCTTCCTGTGCGTAGGCCTGACTGGTTCCAGTCAGGACGATTGCTGCAAGCAGTACTGGTATCCAACGTGTCATCACAACCTCCTCAAACGCTCCCTACTGTGCGCTTCGCTGGAGGTCGTTCACAATCAGGCAGGAGAGCGATCTCTCGCTCACACTTGCGCAGGACACGGAATAGAGCGCATTCGTACGAGAGCGATCTCCGCCTTTTGGACGATGACCGTGTCCGTCATGTGGACGGTCGAAATCAACGGCGTCGCTGGCACAAACTGCTCGATAATTGATGGGGGTCAATGCACCAGATGCCACCTGAACAGTCCGCCCCGCCGATCCAGCGGAGCCCCGCCGCGTGTGAGCCCAGCGAACGCGGGCGATGTCAAACACCGAAGGAAGCGGCTTCCGACGATCTCGAAGTGCTTCGCGCGGCGTTGATTCGTGAATCGGTGGCGCGCCGTCGTGCGGAGTGCAGCGCAACGATGCAGACCGAAGTGGTCCAGCTTGCGCTCGATCTCCTCATCCGTGAACCCGACATCGAGGGTTTCTTCGGCGGCTTGACGAAAACGATGGTCGAGGAAAGCGAGAGCCACACGTGCGCTGTATGGGTGATCGACGAACGTCTTCAGCGATGCGACCTGTGGCTGGCGTATGTCAAGGATCGACTGTTCACGCCTCCGAAGATCGCCGGGCGTGCGTGCGCAGCCGACGAGTCGGGCAAGCCGGTGTTCCCGTGCGAGAGCATGGCCGCTCACCTCTTCGAGTACACCGCTGGCTGGACTCAAACCGTCGAGTACCAGGGTAACGATCCGCGGCTGCCCGAACCGATGCACCAATTCAGCCAGTACATGGCGTGGCACACGATCATCGCGACTCCACTCCTCCTGGGCAGCCGCAACCTGGGATGGATGACGGTGTGCAGCCTGCGGCCGTCAGAGCCTGAGAGCCACTGGTGGCGGGTCGTGCTGATCGAAGCGATCGCCCGCCAGGCGGCGCTCGCTCTGCACCACAGCCGGCTGGTAGACCTCAATCGTCTGGAGGAGCGGCGCAAGGGGATCCTCGAGGAGCGCAACCGCCTCGCACGTGACATTCACGACAATCTGGCCCAAGGGTTCGCGGCCATTCTGATGCAGCTGCAAGCCGCTCAGCGCGAGGCACGCAGCCTGCCGCCGGCGGTCGCGTCGAGCATCGACACCGTCGTCGACCTGGCTCGCACGCATCTGACGGAGGCGCGGCGGTCGGTCGGAGCGCTTCGTCCGAACGTCGGAAACGGCGAAGACATCGCGACGGCGCTCAAACGCCTCACGGACTTGAACCAGCGGACGACCAGCGTGCCCATCGACCTCCTGGTCGACGAGCTTCCGCGCTTTGGCGACGGGGTCGAGCGCGAAATCATGGCGATTGCGCAGGAAGCGCTCACCAACGCCGTGCGGCACTCGCACGCGCGCCAGATCACGATCCGCGCGTCCACGGTACAGTCGGTCGGGCTTCGACTGTCCGTCGCCGATGACGGGCGCGGAATCGCGCGAGAACCTTCGACGTCGGGCTTTGGCATGACGAGCATGCAGGAACGCGCCGATCGCATCGGCGCCTCCCTGACGATCGTCACCGCGCCGCGCAACGGAACGGAAGTGGTGCTCGCGTGGGAGCCGTCTTCCCTGCCGACGCAAGTCCATGTTGCCGGCTGAAGCGCTCTCCCGGGCGCGGGACAAGGCCCGCGTGCTCCTCGTCGACGACCACGCCTTGCTCCGAACGGGCGTGGCCAACATCATCAACCAGGAACCCGACCTGCGCGTCGTTGCCGAAGCAGACAACGGCGTCGAGGCGATCAAGGCCTTCGAGCGTCATCAGCCTGACGTCACGCTGCTCGACTTGCGAATGCCCGTGATGGAAGGCGTCGAGGTCGTTCGGCAGATCCGGGAGCGCGACCCGAGGGCGCGTGTGATCGTGCTCACGACCTACGACACAGACGACGAGATCTCCCGTGCACTGAAGGCGGGCGCGAAGGCGTATGTGTTGAAGGACATTTCCGCCGACGACCTCGTCAGCTGCATCCGGGATGTGCTCGCGGGCAAGACCTACATCGCGCCGGCCGCGGCCGCAAAGCTCGCGGAGGGCGTCACGCGGGTGCAACTGACCCCACGGGAGATGGCGACCCTTCGACTTCTGGCGGACGGCAAGGCCAACAAGGAAATCGCCACAACGATGGACATCAGCGAGCGCACGGTCAAGACGCACCTGGCGCATCTGTTCGAGAAGCTGGGAGTGACGAGCCGCACCGAAGCCATCAAGGTTGCGACGCGCCGTGGCCTGGTCCGACTGGAGTAGCGCATCGGCGTCCGTCGCGAAAGCGGATCCCGGAAAAATCCCACACAAAATCCCACGCTCGCGGGTGTGGTTCGTCGTGTTATCGTGCCGGACATTCATGCGGCGGGTCGGGAGACCTTCGGTCGTCCTTCGGCTGATCTTATGCCTGTGCGGTGTCGCTGCTGCGTCAGCCGCGTTCGCTCAAAGCGGGGTGCCTATCGAGGGTCCGTCCGCACCGGTCGCTCCAGAAGTTGTTGCACGCGATGCCGAAGGACGCGTGACCGTCCGGGCGGTACGTCTTTCGGAGGAACCGATCGTCGTCGACGGCCTGCTCCGGGACCCGATCTACAGCCAGGTGCGCGCCATCAGCGATTTCGTGCAGCAGGAGCCGCACGAAGGAGAGCCGGCGACCGAACGCACCGACCTCTGGATTTTTTTCGACGACACCACGCTGTACGTGGCGATGCACTGCCTCGACAGCCAGCCGGACCGTCTCATCGCGAATGAGATGCGCCGCGACGGCAATGTCTTCCAGAACGACAACGTCCAGATCGTCTTCGACACGTTCTACGACCGTCGCAGCGGCCTGTCCTTTCAGACCAATGCGCTGGGCGCGCTCCGCGATCAGGAGATCAGCGACGAGCGGACGAACAACAACGACTGGAATACCGTGTGGGATGTCAGAGCGGCCCGCCTCGATGACGGGTGGAGCGTCGAGTTCGCGATCCCATTCAAATCGCTGCGCTACCGGGCGAGCGGTCCGCAGGTCTGGGGCATCAACGTGCAGCGCGTCGTGCGCTGGAAGAACGAGCGATCGTTTCTCTCCGGCGTGCCGGCCTCATACGGCGGCCGCGGCATCCAGAAGCTCTCCTCCGCCGCCACGCTCGTCGGCCTCGAGGTCCCGGCGCAGGGCCGCAATCTCGAAATCAAGCCGTACGCGATCTCCTCGGTCACCACCAACCATCTGGCCACGCCTGTCGTCCTGAACGATCTGAGCGGCGATGCGGGACTCGACGTGAAGTACGGGCTCACCAGGGGCCTGACCGCTGACTTCACCTACAACACCGATTTTGCCCAGGTCGAGGAAGACGAGATGCAGGTGAACCTCACACGCTTCAGCCTCTTCTTCCCCGAGAAGCGCGACTTCTTCCTCGAAGGCCAGGGCATTTTCGGCTTCGGTCCCAGTCGGGAAGGCGGGTTCTCGGGCGCCGCCACCAGTTTGCTGCCCATCGTGTTTTTCAGCCGCCAGGTCGGTCTCAGCTCGGGACAGAAGGTGCCGATTCTCGCCGGCGGCCGGGTCACAGGACGCCAAGGCCGCTACACGGTGGGGGCGCTCAACATCGAGACCAAGGCCTCGGATTCCGCGAAGGCCGCGGCCACGAACTTCTCCGCGCTGCGCCTGCGGCGCGACATCCTCCGGCGCAGCGCCATCGGCCTGATCGCCACCAATCGATCGCCGCGACTGGCCGAACAGGATTCCAATCAGGTGATGGGCGTCGATGCCGCGCTCGCCTTTTACGAGAACCTGACGATCAACAGCTACTACGCGCGGAGCCGGACGCCGGGCCGCCGGGGCGACCCGGCGAGCTACCTCTCGCAGTTCCAGTACGCCGGCGATCGGTACGGGATGAACCTCGAGCACCTGTCGGTCGGCGACGCGTTCAATCCCGAGATCGGGTTTCTCCGCCGCGAGAGCTTTCGACGCAGCTACGCGCAAGGTCGGTTCAGCCCGCGGCCGCAATCGAGCCCCAAGATTCGCAAGGTCTCCATGGAAGCCAGCCTCGATTACATCACCGATCTCGGTGGCACGCTCGAGAGTCGCGAGGCGCAGGCCTCGACGCGTGTGGAATTCAACAGCGGTGGCTTCTGGTCGACCGACTACACGCGCAACTACGAGCTGATTACCACGCCGTTCGAAATTGCCACTGGCGTCTTCATCGCTCCCGGCGGCTACCAGTTTCACGGCGTTCAGAGCCAGTACTACCTCGGCCCGCAGAACCGGATCACGGGCCGCATCAACATGGCAGCGGGCAGCTTTTACGGTGGCACCCGTCGCGAGATCGGTTACGACGGGCGCGTGGAACTGAGCTCGCAGTTCGCACTCGAGCCTCGGCTGTCGATCAACTGGATCGACCTTCCGGTGGGCGCCTTTACCTCACGCCTCCTCGGCTCGCGCGCCACCTACGCGGTGAGCACCCGTATGGCCCTGAGCGCGCTGGTGCAATACAACTCGAGCAACAGCACCCTCTCCTCCAACGTTCGGTTTCGGTGGGAGTATCGGCCCGGTAGCGATCTCTTCGTGGTGTATTCAGACGGGCGCGAGACTGCCGATACGCGGCCGGCCGGCTTGCAGAGTCAGTCGTTTACCGTCAAGGCAACCAGGCTCTTCCGCTTCTGACCGGGCCGACGCGCAGGCTGAAGTCTGCGCGCTACGCAATCATCTGTAGAGCGCACGCTTCAGCGTGCGCGGAAGGGCTCGTCTCACATTGTCAGCACGGCGGCGATCGTGACGATGCCCGTAAAGAGATGCCCGAGGCGCAGGTTTTCGTTCGCTGCCGTTTGATTGTTGTCGAAGTTGACCGTAGACAGCACCACGGCGGGAACGCCCATGACCTCGATGAACTGCGCGATGTTGACTCGCTGCCCCATGGTTCGCATCAGGATGGGCCGTTCGCCCAGAATGCGCGTGACCGCCTCCGTGACGAGGCGCGCCTCCGGCGCTTGCGGAGACGTGCGCCATCCTTCCGCTGCGCCGCCGCGCAGGACCACCTTGACAATCTGCGGATAACGGCTGCGCGTTTGATCATCAGGCTCCGAGTGGACGATATGAAAGCCTTGAGCGGCGATGTGCGCCAGCAGCTTGTCCGCCATCGCTTTGGCGGGCGTCTCCTTCACCAGGCGAATGTCGAGAAACGCTATGGCGCGATCGGGAATGAGCAGCGTCGCATCCGATCCGACGGAGGCGCTCGAGAGGCCACGGATGTTCAGCGTCGGAAGCTGCAACGCCTGCTGCAGCGTGAGATCGGACCGCTCGGGCGCCGCGATGCCGAAAGCCTCCATCAGGCCCGCGGGATCGTCGGGCACGGCCTTGAGCATCGCCTCCTCTTCCGCCGTCAGCGGAGCGATGCCGTCGTAGAAACCTTTCACGAGCACGTGTCCCTCGTCGTCTTTCATCGACGCGAGCAGGTGCGCGAGCCTCAGCGCCGGATTCGGCACCCAGTTGCCGTAGTTGCCGCTGTTGACACCCACCCGCGGGCCGTACGTGGTGAGGTCCACCGCCAGAAATCCACGGACGCCGAACGCAATCGTCGGGCGGCCGCTCGGATGGGCAGGACCTTCGAGAAGGAACATCAGATCCGCCGTCAGCCGATCGCGATATTGTGGAATAGCGGCTGTGAGGCTCGCCGACCCCGCCTCGCCAACCAGGACCACCCGCACGTTGGAAGACGGCATGAGGCCGGCGGCTTTTATCGCATCGAGCGCCGCCAGCAGGCCGACAATCGGCGCCTTGTCATCGGCTGCGGACCGCGCGTAGAGCCGCCAGTCCGGATCGAGCTTCGCGGGCATCCGCGCGACAGATATTTCTTTCGCCGCCTCTTCCAGGCGCCCGGCGCGAAGAACGGGGGTGAACGGGCTCGCCTGCTTCCAGGCTCTGGGATCCACTGGCTGGCCGTCGTAATGCGCCCAGAACAACAGCGTGCGTTTGGCGCCGGGAACCTTCAGTTCTCCCCAGACCAGCGGGTTGCTGTCGGTCTCGAGGATTTCAGTGCTGAAGCTGCGGCGGCGCAGCATGTCGCGCAGGAGCACCGCATTGCGACGGATGTTCTCCGTGTCGGCCGCGGTGTTCGGAATCGAGAGGATCTGGACCAGTTCCAGGGCGATGGCACGTTGGTTCGAGGCGACGTAGCGCTCGAGCGCTGCGCGAGTATCCTGCGCACGGGAAACGACCTGCCACGTCACCGCGAGTACGAGCGAGAGTCCGACGACACACCGCAACTGGGTATTCATCGTTCACTCCAGCAGGGTCGCCGCGCGACCGGCTTCTTCCTTCGCGGCATTGGCCCTCGATTATAGCCCTCGGTCTGATCGACTCGACCTTCCCGCCATTGCGCTTCACGTCATCGACATAGGCTGCCTATTCCGTCGACCGCGCGCCCGCCCACTTCGCCCGGAGCGCAGCGCGATCCACTGCCTGTCCCCGTAGATAGACTGCGTTGATCCTGCGTGTGTTGTTGATGTTCTCCAGCGGGTTGGCATCGAGGACGATGAAATCGGCGCTCTTGCCCACGGCGACGGTGCCGAGTCGGTCCAACGCCAGAAACTCCGCCGAGTTGCGTGTGGCGACGGTAATCGCCTCCGCCGGCGTCAGGCCCGCTTCCACCATGCTCGCCATCTCCATGTGGGCTCCGAAACCGAAATACTGCGCGCCATTGGTCGCCCCTGCGTCGTCGCCCAGCCCGAACCGCACGCCCGCAGCCTTCAGCCTGGCGACGCCGCGCGGCACCACACCCGCCTTCCACCTGACCGGAGCGTCCTCGGGTACATTCGCACTCTCGAGCAGCCGGATATCTTCGGCCGTGAAGGTCTCGTGCAGGAGCGGGTCGTCTATCCACGCCGGCCGGCGGCCGAAAATCTGATTCCGCGTTCCCCAGAGCGTCAGCAGGACGAAGACGCGGGGCCGCTCCTTGAACAGCCCGACGAGCTCGTCGTCCACTTCCTGGCCCAGGCGCCACGGGGGGTGCGCGAGCCCGTCGATGCCGGCCCTGAGGATGGCCTTTACATCCTCGCGATCCTGCGTGTGAGTGATCGTCCGAAGGCCAAGCTTGTGCGCCTCGTCGATAGCCGCGGTGTAGAGCTCGGGCGTCAGCTTCTTCACCGCACCTTCCCGATCGTCGACCCAGATCTTCACGTAGCCGTCGATCTTCTTTGCCGCAAGCTCTCGTACGACCGCGCGGGCTTCAGCCTCAGTGTCTACACCATACGGGGCCTCCCGCAGCGGCGGCGCTGGTCCGCCATCCGGCATCGCGAGGCCACGGCCTGCGGTGAGGAAGAGCGCCATGCCGGACGGCGGCGCGGCGCGAAGCTCGTCGCGCAGGGCGTAGCCGAGATCGCGCTCGGTGCCCATGCTCATGAATGCCGCGACGCCGTGATACGCGAGCCGCTGCAAATGATCGGTCAGGTTCTCGCGCGTGTAGTTCTCGATCCGGAAGCTTGCGCCGCGGCGGTACCCGAGGTGGCCGTGGGCGTCGATAATCGCGGGCATCACCGTCTTGCCGGCGAGACTCACCCGTGCGGCGCCTTCCGGCGCCCGCACGTCGCCGGCGCGCCCCACCTGGGTGAAACCGCCGTCCTCCACGACGAACGACGCGTTCTCGATTGGCGCGCTCTCGTCGCCGACGATAAGCCTCGCTCCTTCGAAGAGGACGGCGTTCGATTCGGCGACCGGGGCCGGCGAGGTGCACCCGGCGAGAACCAGTAGATAGGCGAGAAGCGTCAGCGGGATGGTGTGGTGAGCCATTTCTTTGCGAGCTCGCTATACGTGTTCGCGCCCGTGATGCGGGTCAGCATGTCCGGGGCCAGCGGAGGACGGCTCGACACTTCGCCGTTCTCCTTGAGTTCACGGAAGATCGTATCGCACAGCGCGAGCGCAGCGCTGGACACGATGTTGGGATGGATGTTCACCTTCATCAGCGTTCCCGCCAGGTGCGTCTTCGGAACACCGATGCCGAGCACTGGCACCGGAACCTCCCGCGCGATGCGGTTGATCTGCTCGGCGGTCATGCCTGTCAAACTGTTCATGACCACGTCGGCGCCGGCCTCCGCGAAGGCTACACCCCGGCGAATCACCGCGTTCGGATCCTCCGCGACGGTGCGCCCGATGATCACGAAGTCCCGATCCGAACGCGCATCTGCGGCGGCCTGGAGACGTTCGCGCATCTGCTCGATCGGTTGCAGCTCGGTGGTACTGGGCCCGCCCGGCCCCGCCCAGGTTTCCATCTTCTTCGGATTGCGGCTGTCCTCGATGTGGAGCGCCGCTATTCCCGCGCTTTCGTACAGCCGCACCGTTCGATACACGTTCAGCGACGTTTCGCCGGCCTGGTCGGCATCGACAATGGCGGGAATGGACACCTCGCGCGCGATGCGGCCGGCAATCTCCACCATCTCGGGCGTGGTGATGATTCCCCAGTCGGGAACACCGAGGTACGTCATCGACATCATGTTGCCGCCAATGTAAATCGCGTCGAAGCCATGCGCTTCGGCGAGCTTGCCCGCAATCACCGAGTACGCCTCGGGTGCGATGACGAGGCCGGGCCGCTGCAGCAGGAGGCGCAGCCTGCGCGCCCGCGTCAGGGTTGCTCCGGCCGCCGGGGCCGATAGGCTCTGGACAGCTGCGGCTTCGACGGGCTGCGCGGTGCGCACGCCGAGAGCGAGTGCGCTTCCTACCGCGGTACCGGCACGATGGAGGAAATCTCGACGAGATGCTGAAGTGTTCATACAGCCCACTATTTGAAATGTTATGCAGCGTCAACCCACGGGCATCCGGATTATAGGCGCATCACCCGTCGCGAGAATTGCCACCATCCGGGGCGCCGCGTGTTGCCGTTTTTGCACCCTCCACTACCGCGCGTGCTGAATGTCCGCAAATTCACGCTGGCACGTGTGGTGCTCCCACTGGAGGCGTCCATCGCTGACGACGATGTAAAATCGGGCGGGAGCCCGGGACACGAGGTCCCTAGATGCCCACACATGACGAGCGCCTCGCACTGCTGGAAGCCAGAATGGACGCGATGTCAGACTTGCGGAGTCTGATCGCCGAGCTGCGAGGGGACATCAACGGCCGGTTCACTGAGGTGAACGCACGGTTTACCGAAGTGAACGTGCGGTTTACCGAGCTGCGCGCGGACATGAACGCGCGGTTCGAAGGCATTGACCGACGCTTCGAAGGCGTCAACGGACGCCTTGCAACGCTCGACCAGAAAGCCGACCGCCATTTCACGTGGATGGTCAGCACCCAGGTAGCCGTATTGCTCGCCGTCGTCGGTGCCCTGCTCGGAGCCTACTACCGGTAAACAGGCTCCCGAACAATCCGAGCAACCCAAACGACCCGAACGACCCGAACGATTCGAACGATCCGAACGATCAGTTGGCCAAGACCGACATCGCGTCAGCGTAAGGATCCAAAGAACCTGGCCTACTGCACGAGCGGTGCCTGAACGGGACCGAGCCCGGTGTACACGAATCTCTGCACGCGCTTCCCTTCGTAGGTTTCACCGATGAACAGGTTCCCTTGCGAATCGACGCCGAGATTGTGCGCGCCGTAGAACTGGCCGGCCCAGCGGCCCGCGTGACCAAACCCGCTCACCACCTCCAGTGTCGCGCGTTCGACGATGTACACCTGCTGATTGGTGCCGTCGAGTACCACTAGGTAGGTCTGCGCGGGATCGGTTGAGAATCCGATGTCCCACACCGATCCGCTCCCAAGCGTCTGCCGGGCAATGAACTTCTCTTTCACGAACGTACCGTCCTTCCTGAACACCTGGATGCGGTCGTTCGTCCTGTCGCACACGTACACAAGGCCGTCGTTGGCAATCCGCACGACGTGCACGATGCGGAACTGCGGCGGGGGTGGTCCGTCGGGATCGTACTGACTGGGCTTGTTCTCGTACTGCACCGCCCCGCTGAACGGACTGGGAAGCTTCTCGCCTGCCTGCGTGAAATAGGAGTCGTCAGGCTTCTTCCCGTACGCGCCCCAATGGCGCTTGTACGCCCCCGTGGCCGCGTCGAAGACGATCACGCGGTGATTCACGTATCCGTCGGCGACGTACAGCTCGTTGGTCTCACGGTCCACCACCATATTGGCGGCGGCGCCCAGGTTCCGGGTGTCGTTGCTGCCGGTGCTCTGCCCTTTCCGGCCGATCTGCAGTAGGAACTTGCCCTGCCGCGTGAACTTGAGCAGTTGCGAGTCCTTCTCGCCACCTCCCCCGAGCCAGACGTTCTCCTGGTGATCGACGTAGATGCCGTGCTCGAGGTCCGGCCACTCGTAGCCCTCACCCGGTCCGCCCCACGCCGACACGAGACTCCCGGCCTGGTCGAACTCGAGGACGGGGGGAGCAGCGCGCCAAATTGAGCGCGTCTCGTTGGGCTGGAGGGTGCCGGGGCGATGCACGATCCAGATGTGGTCGCGCGCGTCCACAGTCACACCGGCAATCGCGCCCACCAGCCAGCGATTGGGGAGCGGCTTCGGCCACGCGGGATCGACCTGGTATTGCGGTACGCGGCGGTCCGCTTGAGCGGCCTCCGTTGACCGGCCGCCCGATGCCGTCGTCAGAACGACCACTGCGCCGACAAGCGCGCCGCACACCATCGCTCGCGTTCCGAACTGCCGAGGGTCACTCCGTCTCACGCGTCGGAACATATCACGTTGTTCGACGGACGCTCATTCCCTTTGAAACACAAACTTGTCACAAACACGCCACAGCACTGCCACACCTCTTCCGTCTAATCAGATCATGAAGCATCGACTGCTCCTCATCCTCGTAACCATCGCGGTGGTCACCGTCTCCGTGGCTGCGTACTACCGCTCGACGGCTACGGAGGCCTCTCCAACGTTCGTCCTCGCGGTCGTCACACGCGGCGACATCGTGGATGCGGTGGCGGCAACCGGGTCGCTCCAGGCTGTGACAACCGTCCAGGTCGGCACCCAGGTGTCGGGAACCATCAAGACGCTGCGCGCCGACTACAACAGCGTGGTGAAGAGAGGCGAGGTCGTCGCGGAGCTGGAGCCGTCGCTGTTTCAGACGCAAGTGGACCAGGCGCGTGCAACGGTCGTGCGTCTGCAGGCCGATGTGGAGCGGGCGCGCGTCGAGGTTGCCGACACGGCGGTCAAGCTCCGGCGCGCGAGTGAGCTCTGGGACAAGCAACTCATCCCGCGCACCGACCTCGAGACGGCAGAAGCCGCCGCGCGGCAAGCCGAAGCATCGCTCAAGGCTGCACAGGCGCAGGTGACGCAGGCGCAGGCCTCGCTCAACCAGGCGCAGGTGAACTTCAGCCACACGATCATCCGCGCGCCGATCGACGGCGTCGTGATTTCCCGGGCGGTCGACGTCGGCCAGACCGTCGCAGCCAACATGTCGGCCCCAACGCTCTTCGTCATTGCCAACGATCTTTCGCAGATGCAGGTGAACGCCAGCATCGATGAGAGCGACATCGGTCGCATCCACGCCGGCCAGCCGGTGACCTTCAAGGTCGACGCGTATCCAGGCGAGACATTTCGCGGAGCGGTGTCGCAGGTTCGGCTCGAGCCGGTGACCGAGCAGAACGTCGTCAGCTACGTGACGATCATCAACGTGCCGAACCCGGACATGAAGCTGAAGCCCGGCATGACCGCCAACGTGACCGTGGAAATCGCGCGCGCCGATGACGTCCTGCGCGTGCCGAATTCGGCGCTGCGGTTCCGTCCGGCGACGAGCGGCGCGCAGGTATGGGTGATGACGGAGGCAGGGCCCGCGCCGATCCCGGTGCACACCGGAATGTCCGACGGTGCAACCACTGCAGTCGTCGACGGTGCAGTGAGCGAGCATACCCAGGTGATCAGCGGAACCACGCAGGCTTCAGGCGAAGCGGCTCAGACGAGCCGCTCCCCCTTCTTTCCTCAGCGGCCCGCTGGCAACCGGCCGAGCGGTCAGAACAGCGGTCGCCGCCAGGGAGGGGCGCAATGACACCCCTCATTTCTGCCGGCGACGTGACCAAGACGTACGACCTGGGCGAGACGCAGGTGCAGGCGCTTCGCGGCGTCACGATGGACGTGCTGCCGGGTGAATTCGTCTCGTTGACAGGACCCTCGGGCAGCGGCAAGTCGACATTCATGCACCTGCTTGGATGTCTCGACCGGCCCTCGTCCGGTCGCTATTCGCTCGACGGACAGGACGTCTCGCAGCTGTCGGGCCGTGCGCTCTCGAAGATTCGAAACAGGGAAATCGGATTTGTCTTTCAAGGGTTCAACCTCCTCGCGCGCACCAGTGCAATCGAGAACGTGGAGCTGCCGCTGCTGTACGCCGGCAATGTGAGTACGAAAGAGCGCCGTCACCGCGCCACGGACGCGTTGCGGTCGGTGGGCCTCGGCGAGCGGCTCGACCACCATCCGAACCAGTTGTCCGGCGGTCAGCAGCAGCGGGTAGCCATAGCGCGGGCTCTGGTGAACAACCCGCGACTCCTGCTGGCTGATGAGCCGACCGGCAACCTCGACACTCGCACCAGCGTCGAAGTCATGGACATCTTTCAAACGCTCAACATCCAGCACGGTCTCACAATAATTCTCGTGACGCACGAGCGCGACATCGCCGAGTACGGCACACGCGTTGTCGCCTTCCGCGACGGACGGGTTCAGAGCGATGACCGCCTGCACGCCCGGCGTGATGCCACGGTCGAGCTGCACTGGCTTCTCGGCGACGCGGCGTAATCCCGGAGCTCCTATGTCTCTCCTCATGACGTTCATCGTCGCCGTGAAGGCACTTCGTCGAAACGCGCTTCGAACCGCACTCACCGCGCTCGGCATGATCATCGGGGTCGCCGCGGTGATCGTCATGGTCGCGATTGGCACCGGCGCACGTCAGTCGATAGAAAGCCAAATCCGCAGCGCCGGATCCAATGTCGTGATGGTAAACGCGGGCTCGGGCGGTTTCGGACCCGTGCGTCAAGGATCGGGCGCCGTAACCACATTGACAGAAGCGGACGCCGAGGCCATCCGGCGCGAGGTACCACGCATTCGGTACGTCTCGCCCGGTCTGAGCACGCGTATCCAGGCGATCGCCGAGACGACGAACTGGAATACCACCGTACAGGGCGCGGGCGAGGAGCTCCCAGCTATCCGGTCGTGGCCGATGCAGTTCGGCAGCTTCTTCACCGCCGACGATGTCCGGCGCTCCGCCAAGGTGGCTGTGCTGGGGTCGACCAGCCGCGACCAGTTGTTTGGCGTGGATGCCGACCCGGTGGGCCAGACCGTCCGCATCAAGAACCAGCCGTTCCGCGTCATCGGTGTGCTCACCAGCAAGGGACAGGCGGCAATGGGGCCGGATCAGGACGACACGATCATCGTGCCCTTCACCACCATGCAGAAGCGCCTGCAGGGGGTGCAACACCTGACCGGAATCACGCTCGGGGCGGAGGATGGAGCCGATCTCCAGCAGGTTTCCACGCAGATTGCTTCGCTGCTGCGCATGCGCCATCGCATCGAGCCGGGCGCCGAGGACGACTTCGCGGTGCGCACGCAGGCCGAGATCGCCACGATGCTGACGTCGACCACGAACACGATGACGTACTTGCTCGCCAGCATCGCCGCCGTCTCGCTCATCGTCGGAGGCATCGGCGTCATGAACATCATGCTCGTATCCGTCACCGAACGTACGCGCGAGATTGGCCTTCGGCTGTCCATCGGCGCGCGCGACCTCGACGTCTTGATGCAGTTTCTCGTGGAAGCCATCGTGCTGAGCCTCGCAGGCGGAACTGCCGGCGTGCTGCTCGGACTGGCTGCCTCGTACGGCGTGACCGAGCTGCTGCAATGGCCGACGGTTGTGACGTCGAACTCGATTCTCCTGTCGTTCGGCGTCGCGGCAGCAACGGGGGTGTTTTTCGGGTTCTATCCGGCGCGGAAGGCCGCGTCGCTCGATCCCATCGAGGCTCTTCGCTATGAATAAGGTCCTGGTCTTCGCTCTCGTCCTTGGGCTTGGAGCTCCGGCCGCGCTCGCCCAGGACACACCGGCTCCTGCCACTGCTGCGACCGGAGGCATGTTGCTGCTGCTCGAGGAAGCCGAGCAGCGCGCGCTCGATCGCAATCCGGCCATCGCAGCCGCTCGATTGAGCCGCCAGGCCGCCGGATTCTCGCTGGCCGAGAGCCGCGCCGCGTACGATCCTTTGTTCAATGCCTCGTTGACGCAGCGGTCGCAGACCACTCCGGCCAGCACGCAGCTCTCGGGGGGACAGGAGCAGGTCAACACGGATGCATCAACCTACTCCACCGGAATCTCGCAGGCGCTGCCGTGGGGCGGCGGCAGCCTCTCGCTCGACTTCGGCGGCAGCCGAACGGCCAGCTCGAACGTCTTTGCGACGTACAACCCGAGCTTCTCATCCAGTCTGACCGCGTCGATCACGCAGCCACTGCTGCGTGGATTGCGCTTCGACGGCACGCGCGCGCAGATCGCTCAAGCCGAAATCAGCAGCGACATCGCCGACCTCGAGCTGCAAGAACGGATTGCCACGACGCTCGCCGGGGTGCGGCGCGCGTATTGGGAGCTCGTCTACGCAAGCGACGCGCTCGAGACCGCGCGCCAGTCGAGGGCGCTTGCAGAGCGACAACTGCAGGACAACCGCCTGCGCGTCGAGCTTGGCACCGTGGCGCCTATCGACATCGTGGAATCCGAGGCGGAGGTGGCGGCACGCCACCAGGCCGTGGTCCAGGCCGAAGGAGCGTTCCGGACCGCGCAGGTTGCGCTGAAGCAACTGATGGTGGCTGACGCAGGCGACGCAATCTGGCAGTCGACGATCGTTCCAACCGACCGCCCCACGCAGGGTAGCGCTGCGATCGATGTCGCGGCGGCAATCGCCAGTGCCGTGGCCAACCGCTCCGACATCGCCATCGCGCGCAAAGAGCGGGAAAGCAGCGGAGCACACCTCAAGCTGCTCGACGACCGGAGAAAGCCGGCCGTCGATCTGGTGGCCGAATACAGCGTGAGCGGCATCGGCGGCACTCGGATTCTGCGGCAGAGCGGTGGACTCGGCAGCGACGTCATCGGCTCGGTGCAGGGCGGCTATCTCGACGTGCTGCAATCTATCGGTGCGCTCGATTACCCCACCTGGATCGTTGGCGTAAACGTGACTGTCCCGTTCGGGAACAAGGCGTCGCAGGCGGCCTACGCGCAGGCGCAGGTGCAGCAGCGCCAACGAGAAGTGCAGGTTCAGGCGCTCGAGGTCGAGGTGACGGCGCAGGTGACTCGAATCGCCGAGCAGGTGCGCAGCGCCGGCGAGCAGGTGCGCGCGGCAGGTGCGGCACGCGACCTCGCGAGGAAGCGTCTCGACGCCGAAGAGGCGCGCCGCGCCGCAGGACTGTCGACAACGTTCCTCGTGCTGCAGGCGCAGCGCGATCTGGCAGCCGCGCAGACCGCCGAGCTGCGCGCGCTGCTCGACTTTCGGACCGCGCTCGTGGACTTCGAGCTGGTTCAGCAGGTCCCCGTGTGAGTACGTAGTGTCCGCCTTCGGGCGGACCAGAGACCATGATTTGCGGCGCCACGGCTCCTGGTCCGGCTAAAGCCGGACACTACGTACCTTTCAAGGTACCTTTCAGAGCGCACTACAGCGGCGTTACGGGTTCGGCAGCCGTCACCCTCGCTCGCAGCCAGCGCACTCCCCTCGCGGCCAGGCGCTTCTCCCGCAGATCCTCGAACGTCGCGTAGGTTACGGGAGTCACCACCAGCGTCAGTACGAGCACCAGCGTCTGACCGCCGATCACCACCCAGCCAATCGAATGATTGGTCGCAGACCCGACACCGCTCGTGACCACAAGCGGCACCATCCCGGCCACGAACGCGAGGGTCGTCATCAAGATCGGCCGCAGGCGGTTGCGACTCGCCTGCACGATGGCGTCACGGGTGTCGAGACCGGCAGCCTTGAGCTGGTTCGCATGATCGATCTGCAGGATCGAGTTCTTCTTCACGACGCCGAACAGCACCAACAGACCGAGCGCCGAGAAGACGTTCAGCGACTGCTGGAACATGATGAGCGACAGCAGCGCGAACGGCAGCGTGAGCGGCAGCGACAACAGAATCGTCACCGGGTGCAGCCACGATTCGAACTGCGCCGCGAGCACCAGGTACATGAAGATCAGCGAGAGCGCGAACGCGGTGAGGAATGCGGTGGCCGTGCGATTCAGCTCGCGCGACTGGCCGCTGAAGCCGCCCGTGTAGCCGGGCGCCATGCCGAGCTGGCTGGCAAACTCGGTCATCTGCGCCTGCACGGCCGCCTGCGAGGTGCCGGGCAGCAAATTCACCAGCACCGTCACCTGACGCTGCCGCGACAGTCGCCGGATGTCGGACGATGCTTCGCCGCGTATGAAGCGCGCCACGTCCTCCAGGGCAACCGTGCCGAGCCGTGCGGGTATCGGCAGCCGGCCAAGCGCCGCTTCCGACCCTCGGTCGTCAGCCTCTGCACGCACGTGGACTTCATACTGCTCCCCGCCCTCGTTGTACGTGGTCACGGCATCGCCCCCCACCAGCAGCCGCAGCGCTTCGGCCGTGTCGGACAGCGGCACACCGAGGTCGGCCGCCTTGGGCCGGTCCATGCGAACCGACAGCTCGGGCTTGCCCACGTTGAGCGTCGTGTCGGCGTCCACGACTCCCGGAATGGTCTTCACCTTCTCGAGCAGGCGCTCGCTGTATTCCTGGAGGCCGTCAAGCTCAGGGCCCCGCAGCACGAACTGCACGCCTCCACCCGGTCCGCCCCCACCCCCACCTCCGACGCTCGCTCGTACCCCCTGGGCCGTGAACGGTGTCAGCACGTCCTCGCGCACCTGTGCCATGACCGCGAACTGATCACGCTCGCGCGCCTCGATCGGGTGCAGCTTCACGAAAATCGAAGCGCTGTTCTGCGTGCCGGCGCCGTCGCCGGCGACGGTCGCCAGCGTATAGTCCACTTCGGGAATTCGGCGGATGGCGGCGCCGATGCGGTTGGCCATCACCTCGGTCGCCTCGAGGCTCGTGCCTTCCAGGGCACGGACATTTACGTCGAATCCCGACTGATCGTCCTGCGTGACGAAGGTGATGCTGACGAACCGGAACAGCGGCACGCTCGACAGGAGCACAGCAACAGCGAGCACGCCGATCACCCACCGGTGCGCCATCGACCACTCGAGCATCGCGGCATACGCACGGTCCAGCGGACCGAAGATCGCCGAGTGCTTCGAATCGTGCGCGGCGCCCCCTGGACCCGCGGGCTTCACTCGCAGCCAGCGCGCCGACATCATGGGGGTGAGCGTGAAACTCACGAGCAACGACACCAGAATGGCAAACGCCATCGTCAGCCCGAAGCTCTGCATGAAGCGGCCGACCATGCCGCTCATGAAGCCGACCGGCACGAAGATCGCGACGAGCGACAGCGTCGTCGCGAGCACCGCCAGCCCGATCTCCTTCGTCGCCTCCACGGCCGCCTCCATCGGCGGCATCCCTTTCTCCTCGATGAATCGGTAGATATTCTCCAGCACGACGATCGCGTCGTCGATGACGATGCCGACCGACAGCGTCAGCGCGAGCATCGTCAACATGTTGAGGGTGAAGCCCATGTACCAGATGAGGCCGAACGTCGCGACGATGGACGTGGGAATGGAGATGGCGGCGATCATGGTGGACCGTAAATTCCCGAGGAAGAGGAGTACGACCAGCGCGGCGAGCAGTGAGCCGACAACGAGGTGCTCCTCGACGCTGGTGATCGAGGCCTCGATGAACTCGGCCTGATCGCGTACGATGCGAACGCGATACCCGGCCGGCAGCGTGTCTTCGAGCTGTACCAGGCGTGCCTTGACAGCATTCACGATTTCGACGGTGTTCGTCCCGGACTGCTTTCGAATCTGCAGCAGCACCGTGGGATCGCCATTGACGCTCGCCACAGTCTGTGGATCGGCCATCCCGTCCTCGATCCGGGCGACGTCGCGGACCTGCACCGGGTACCCACCGACTTCGCGAATGACGATGTCGCCGAACTCTGCTGGCAAATCGACCCGACCCCGCGTGCGCATCGTCAACGACTGAGCGCCCTGGTCGATGCGCCCTCCCGGGATGTCGCTGTTTTGCGCCTGGAGCGCCCGCGACACATCGTTCACGGTCAGGTTCTGAGCGCGGAGGCGGTCGGCGTCGAACACCACGTTGATCTGCCGCCGGCGGCCTCCGAGCACGAGGACCTGCCCGACGCCGTCGGCGCTCTCGATCTGGCGCCGCAGCACCTTGTCGGCATACTCGGTGATGTCGCGCACCGGTGCATCGGCCGTGAGGGCAATCGTCAGGACCGGCGCGGCGTCTGGATCCCGCTTTTCGACCGTCGGCTGCGTGATCGTCCGCGGGAGCAGCGGCAGGATACGGTTTACCTTGTCGCGGACTTCCTGCGTGGCGACGTCGGCGTCCTTCTCCAGCCGGAAGCTTACGACCACCTGCGAGACACCTTCGGACGACGTCGAGGTGAGCGTGTCGATGCCGCTGATGGTGTTCACGGCTTCTTCGACCTTGTCCGTCACTTCGCTCTCGACCTGCTCGGGCGCCGCGCCAGGCAGCCGGGTGGTCACGAGGATCGTGGGAATGTCGACGTTGGGAAACTGGTCGATGCCGAGCTGCGTGAACGAAAACACTCCGACGACACTCAGCGAGAGAATCAACACCGATGCAAACACCGGACGGCGAACGCACAGAGCGGCGAGCCACTGCATGACGAACCTACCTTCCCTCGCTGATACGCACGCCGTCGGTGATCTGCGCCACGTTGCTCGTGGCCACGGTGTCGCCCGCTTTGAGGCCACTCGTGATCTCGACCAGGTCCCCGACCGTCTGGCCCGTAGTGACGATACGTTCCTCGGCGGTGCGGTCGGTCTTGATGACGTACACGCGCGCGGCACCCGAAGCGGAACGGATCGCCGTTGCCGGCACGAGCACGGCGGGCGTCTCGGACGCCTGCTCGATGCTGGCGGTGGCGAATAGCCCGGGCTTCAGCTGACCCGTCTCGTTCGGCACAACTGCTTCCACAACCAGCGCGCGCGTGTCGGTCCGCAGGACTGGCGAGACGTAGCGGATCCGTCCTGTGAACGTTTGTCCGCGAAACGCGTCGACTTCGAGGGTGACGGCACGGCCGACGGCAACCTCGGAGAGGTAGTGGCCCGGCACAGTGAGCTCCACCCGTAGGGGACTGATGCGAATGACCGACGCCACCTTGGTGCCGCGCGTCACGTAATCGCCGACCGAAACGAATCGCTGCTCGACGAGGCCGTCGAATGGCGCACGAACGGCGGTGTCGGTGAGCGCCTTCTGGGCCAGCGTCATCCGGGCCCGCGCCGCCAGAAGCGACTGGTACTGCTGCTCGGCCGTGTTGCGCGCGATGTCGTACTGGCGGCGGGCAGCCTCCGCCTGAGTCCGGCTTCGGTCGAAATCGGCGCGCGGCAGGAGCTTTCGGTCGAGGAGCATCTGCGCTCGATCGAGATCCGCCTGCGCCAGCTCGTTGGCGGCCATGGCGTTGGCCACTTCCGGCACCCGGTCGATCACGAGCGGTCCTCCATCCGTCAGGCCCAGCCGAGCCTCGATTTGCGCCGTGTTCGCTTCCGCCTCCCGGGCCTGGGCTCTGACCTCGTCATCGGCAATTCGGACGAGCTCGCTGCCAGCACTCACGCGGCTGCCACGCTCGACCGGGGTCGCCACCACACGCCCGGCGATCTCGGCGGCGACCTCCGCCTGCTCCTCGGCGGTGAGGGTGCCGGTGACACCGACGAATCGCGCAATCGGCCGCTCGACTGCCGCAGCCGTAGAGGCGGCGACGACGGCAACGTCGGCCCCCGCCTCCTCTTCGGCTGGCACGTCGGCGTCCGCGCCGCAGCCGGCGGCGAGTGCTGCAAAGACCAGCAGCGAAGAGAAAAGGGTGAGGAATCTCGATGGAAGAGAACCAACGATCACGATGAACGCTCCTTGGCATCCGGACAGGACTGCGGTAGACGAACGTGAGTGGCGGCGCCGGCGCGCAAGCCGGCAATCGTGGTGCTGATGGCGTCTCGAACGAGGTCGTCCGGATCCTCACCAGGCGTGAGCCGATCCGACAGCCTCAGCGACGCAATCCCGAGCACGGCCGCCCAGAGAAGGCGCAGCGCCACGGTGGAGTGGAGAGAGGCCGGGAAGAACCCCTCGTCCACGCAGCGTTGCACGCGCGCACGCAGGTTGGCCTTGATGGCGGAAATGAACGCGAACCGCTCGCTCTCGGGTCCCACGCGCGGGACGCGGCGGTCGAGGAACACCAGCGCAAAGTACTGCGGCTGTTCCTTGCTGAACGCGTAGAGCCGCCAGGCCGTGTCGGCCAGATCTCCCAGGGCATCGGGCGTAGCCGGCATCGCCAGTTGCGTGGCGCCGAGCTTGCGGAACCCTTCCTCGGCCAGCGCCAGGAAAATGTCGTCTTTCGATGGGAAGTAGCTGTAGATGGCGCCGGGGCTGTAGCCTACTTTCGACGCGATGTTCCGAATCGACACGTGGGCGTACCCGTTTGCGACAAACAGCTCGAGCGCCGCGTCGAGGATGGCTCGCCGCGTCGTCTCGTGTGGTTGATGCCGCCCTGCGTGTCGGCCCACCTGCTCCTCTGGCTGGCGATCGGAGTGACCGGGTAATTGAACACTGTTCAATACGACGGATCGAGGGTTCCGGTTTCAAGCCGGCAAAATCCTCGGAGGTACGTCTCGTAGACACGTAGTGTCCGCTTTTAGGCGGACCAGGAGTCCGGATGAAGCCGGACACTACGTACTCATGAGAATGAGCGGATAGCTCGATGTCCTCTACTTGACCGTGACGTCCACGTCGTAAGTTGAAAACGCCTGGCCGTCACTGGCGATGGCTCGCAGCCGGTAGGCGCCTGGAGCGGCGAAGCTGACCTTCGTGGCCAGCGTAGTGGGTTTTCCATAGACGCGCCCGCTCATGATGTCGGGATCGAACCGAACCTTGCCCGCGCCCCGGTAGACAATCCAGCGGAGGCGTACACCCTGTTGAAGCCGGCCGTCGGGATCGGGAACCGGTTTTGGCCGTCCGTCGTCGGTGGCCGTTGCAGTCAACGTCAGCGTGTCCGACACGCTGACGCTTTGAGCCGCAGCGACGGCAATCGACGGCGGACTGTTCTCGTGGTCCATGTCGAGTGTGTTGGTCCCGTTCGTCATCAGCGACGGGTCGCGTGCGGCATTCTTGGAAATGAGATCGGTGTCCACTTCCAATTGGGGGTGAAGCCACCCCTTCGCCTGATTGGTCTTGCCATAGGTGGTCAGCGTCCAGACCACTCGTTGCTCTTTCGGCCAATCCCTGGGGACGACGATCTTGAACACCCACCATTTTCGCGACGGGTAGAAGTGTGTCGGTTGCCCCCGATCGCCGCCCTGATCGAGGGTGTTATCCGGACCGACCGGCACGTCGATCTCTTCCGCGGAGTTCCTGTTGAAATACCCGAAGTGCAGCGTGTAGCTGCCGTCCGCGTTCTGCTGCCATCCATCGAACGTCGGACTGATGTCTTGTCCGCGCGTGTAGTTCTGGGCATCGACAGTCGTCCACAGCGTCCCGGCGAGGAGACACGTGGAAGAAGCGATCGCCAGCGCGTACTTCTTCATTCCGGCTTGCCTCTCTCAGCGTGTGCCGACCGGTGGCGTACGCCGTGCCCGTCGCGCCTCCGTTTCCGCTTTGAGCTCTTCGTCGGACATGTAGTACCAGCTGATCCACGCCGACGCCATCTCATCGACGGTCCGCTGACCGTACGTGATCTGGGCATCCGGATCCGGGTTGAACGGGTTTCGCGACGAATTGTCGTGCCACATGATCGAATGCAGCACCGTCCCGGCCGGCAGGAGCGGCGCCACGTCGTCGCCGTAGACGTAGTTGATGTGCCAGTTGAATCGGAACCTGGCGCACGAGAGCGTCTCGACTCTTCCCGTCGGGTAGATGGCTTCCAGGCACTCCGCTTTCCCGCGATTGTGCATGTGCGGCTGGAACGAGAGCAGCCGTGCCGCCTTCTTCAGCACGAGATAGCCATCCGACCGAACGTTGTCCGCGTGGGGCCGAAGATCGACCTGCGGCGCACTCACCGTGGTTGAAGAAATCACATGCTTCGGAACGTACCCTGGCGGATAGAACTTGAGGCCCAGGGCGACGTTGGTGGCAATGTCCTCTTTGCCGTTCGAATGGACATGGAGCTGGAAGTTGACCTTCGTCCCCGCCTTGATCAACCGGCCGGAACCGTCCGTGAACACGTCGCCCTGCTTGCCGAGCGCGTATTCATTCAGGAACACACCCTGCTCGCCCACCTCCAACGATCCGTCGGTATCGTCGAGTTGCCCGCTGCCGCGACCGGCATCGTTGGGTTCGACGATCGAGGTCCGGATGTGGTGAATGACCGGGTATCCCTTCATCGGAATGATTTGCACGCCCTTGATGTACCGATCCTCGGTGAGCCGCGGGTCGACGAGAATGTCCGGCCACTGATCGGGCGCCTTGGCCTTGACGACAATGTCTTTCGGCAAGGTCACGATGACATCGGGCTCACCGATCTGCCATGTCTCAGAAGCGGCGAATTGGCGGGCTGGCGGCATGTCGGCGGCACGTCCCTGCGGCGCTCCGGCATCCACCCACTTGACGATGGTGTTGATCTCGTCGTCGGTCAACGACCGGTCGTTGCTGAAGTGCTGGACGCCCACGTTCTTGTCGATGTACCAGGGCGGCATCTGTCGCAGGATGACCTGTTCCTTGATCGACCTTGCCCAAGGCCGCGCCTCCTCGTACGTCAGCAGCGACATCGGCGCGATGCTCCCAGGCCGGTGACACACCTGACAGTTCTCCTGCAAGATAGGCGCGACGTCTTTCGTAAAGGTGACCGGCGCCTGAGACGACGCCGACTGCCGCGCCTGCATGGGCACGGTGGCAACCGCGACGACCAACGCGAAGCACACTGGAAGGACGAACCGCATGACGTCTCCCTCCGAAGAAAGGTTGCGCTATTCTACCTGTCTACCTGCACTTTGACCATCCGCGACGGCGGGCGGTAAACGGGAATCCACACGGTGGGACGCTCGGCCAGCTCGTCCACCGTAAGATCGCGTACTTCATAGGGCGCGGGCATCAGGAATTCCGTTGACTGCCCGGTCTTCATATCCAACCGATAGATGCGGCTGCTGTTGAAATCGTTCGTCCAGACGGCCTGGTTCCTGTCATCGACGGCAAGGCTGTAGGGCGCTGGAAACGGCGGCGCATAGGGCGTGCTGTTCGGGATGACCGGAAACTCCCTGATCTCGCGTGTGTCGGGGTCGAAACGTGCCACTCGTCCGGCCCAGTAGAGCGTTGCCCACGCGCGGCCCTGCGCGTCGATCTCGCCCCGCCGCGGCCCTGAACCGGGCGTCGGGGTGGCATAGGCCGCAAATTGCTGCGACGCCGGATCGAACACGCCGAACTTGCCCAGCCGCCAGAGGTTCATGATCGACCGCCCTCGCGCGTCGGTCTCCATGTCGTAGGTGTCATCGTCGGTCTCGGGAGGCACGGTGTAGTGCTTCACCTCGCCGCTCTTCATGTCGAGTGCGTGGAGCCCCTTGTCGAGGTACCAAACCTTGCCGGCCGGATCGATCCCGAACATGTTGCTGCCCGACGCCCACGGCGTGAACGCTTCGGTCCTCGGGTCGAACCGCACGGTGCCGCCGCCCATGCCGAAGACGACGTTGCCGTCGGGATCGAAGGCCATGTCATGTGCTCCGCCGCCAGGATTGCCCGCGCGGAGCTGACCCTCGGTCACCACGCCCATCCCTTCCCTCCCCATGCCGGAGAGGAGGGCGTAGGGGAATTCTTTGACTTCACCCGTGCGGCGATCGAGCCTTCCTAGATTGAAGCTGAAATGGTCGGTGTAATACGCGTACGGACCCTTCGGGTCCAGCAGGATGTCATGTGGCCAGACAAACCTCTTGTCGCCGCGAACAATGCTCAGGTCGCGGTGTCCGCTTCGTGGAATGTCGTACTCCGTGACGACAAGCCGCGTGGATGCCTCAGCCGTCGGCCTGGGGCGCAACCGGAACGGAAGCTCGCCCGAAGCGCCGGGGCCGCGAATCGCCGTCAGGTAGTCGGCCAGCGGTTCGACATATTTCTTCTGACCGAAGGCTCGGGTTCCCGGGGTTTCCCGCGAGACGGCCCTTTCCCCTGCCATCCGCCTGATGATCTGCGTCCACCCTTCCTTCGTGCGGCCCGTCCGCAACGCGAACTGCAGCGAGTGGCAATTGTCGCACTGAATGAGCAGATGCTTCTGGTCGTCGGTGCCGGGCAACGCGGCGACGATGTCCGATGCGGTCGCGTCGGCGAGTGACGGCCGACGAGCTCGCAGGGCGAAGTCGACTCGCGTCGTGCCCCCGGCAGACAGCGCGACTTCGCGGGCGACCGGCTCGAAATCGGGAAGCTCGATGGCGAGACTGTAGAACCCCGGCGAAAGATCGGACCAACCCGGGAACGAATAATCTCCCCGGCTGTTGGTATAGACGTTTACGGTGATGTTGCTGTTCGCGCGGCGAGCCCGGATCGGTACGCCAGCAAGAGGCTGGCCGCCGGAAGAAGCCACTTTGCCGCCGAGCAACGAGTCGCCTGCCGCCAGCGACCTGCTCGACCAGAGGGAGGAGGAGAAACCCACGAACCCAACCATGAGGACCGTCACCAACGCAAATCGGTGGATGCCGCATCTCGTCAACATCGCAGGCCTCCTCGGTGTACCCGGGATTCTAGATCGCCGGGTCCGCTCGCGTCGCATGCTTTCCGCTCGCGGCACCCGGCCTACGTACGTGGGGCGGGTTCCGCGAAGCGGACCCGCCGGTTCCGAACATCACTGCGCCTTGCTCATCAACTGCGCGAACTGCGACATCGGACCGGGATTTCCGTGAATACCCACGATCGTCGTCACGTCCAGCTTCAGTCGCCGCAGGTTCTGGTAGAACGTCCGGTTGCTGGCATTGAGGGCCTGGGCCTGTGGATTGTACAGGTCCGCCTGCACGACGATTTTCTCCTTCGGGAAATACACGATCAGCATGCCCAGAGCATGGGCGAGCCCCTGGACGTTGTGGAGCTCCAGGGTTCTCGTGTCGTCGGCAAGGACGTATTTTTCCCGCACGGTCTCGAAAATGTAGCCTTCCGACCACTCCTCAGGTGGGTACAGGGAAAACCGATCGGGCTGCAAGGTCCACGGCCGCGCCCGCAGAACCTCCTGGTAGTAGGGGCGGTTTCCCTCGTGTGTGATCACGGTCGCCCCTTCGTGGACGTAGGTGCGGATGCCGCCCAGATGGTCCCAGTGATGATGCGTGTTGACGACGAACTGAATCGGCTTGTTCGGGATGAGCTTGTTCACCTCGGCGATCACTGCAAGCGACCGTTCCTCGTTGAGCGGCGCCTCGATCACCACGACATGGTCGCGGAACTCGACGGCCACGCTGTTGTGCGAGCCTCCAGCCATCAACCACAGACCCTCGCCCAGCTTCTGAGTCTGCACGCGGACCGGCTCAATCGTAGCGGTCCGCACCTCGCTTGGAACCGTGAGCGCCGCGTTGGCGACATTCACGCGAATCTCGGACACCGTTTCGAGGCCGAACCCATGGTCGCCGCCGCTGACATTCGGCGCGGACGCGCCGTCGTCGAAGTCCTGGTGCTGATGAAACCGCGGCACCTTCACGCCACCCATATCCCGGTAATTGGTGTAGACGTTCTCGTAGTACATGTCGCCGACGACGGGATTGGGAACCCAGGTCTGTACGCGCTGGACGAGATTCTGAGCGTTGATCGTGCCGTTCACGCGGTACTTTCCCAGCGCGACGAACGAGACCACGCTGACTCTGCCCCCGTACTCGTTGCGCGTGACCACCGTTGGATTGGCGCCCGGCGCCATCGCGCCCTTGAGGAACCCGTACGGCGTGAGGAGGATCTCGAGCCGGCGCAGTTCCGCCGCGGCCGGCTGCGCCACAGGTTGCCCTTGCGCGTTCACCGTCCAGGCGTAGTTGCCGCTGACGAAATTGACGACCCGCTGCGGGGTGAGAAACGGAAACCCGGCGCCGCCGCCGCGTGCCGGATTGTTCCCTTGCGCCCGGACATATTCCTCTCTCGAGGACATCGTCTCGAAGTCAATCGTCCGGGTATAGCTCGTCAGGTCGACCCGCGGCCAATCCTGATCCGGGGCGACATTCTGCCCGACCATCCCCTGCCAGCCGGTTCCCGTGTACTGGATGGATTGCACGTTGTTCATGCCCATCGCGGCCGCTGCGGCCTGCAGGACGCTCCGTGCATCCTGCGCCGCGCCCAGTCCTGTCATCAGCGCCGCGAGGCTCAATGACAGCCACAATCGCTTCGCCATAATCGTCCTCCAGTGTGATTCCGCCGCTCGACGCCATAGTGTGCGCGAAGGGCCGGAATATTCCGAGCGAAATCGTCAAGAGTGATGTAATCTGCGCGGCACACATTTCCCGCTTCCGAAGGAGTAGCCTCCATGAAATCCGCCCGACTCATTTTCAGCTTCGGCGCCGTGGTGCTCTGTGCCGCGCTCGCACACGCGCAAGGCCCACCCGATTTCAGCAAGGTGCAAATCAAGGCCATGAAGGTCGCCGACAAGTTCTTTACCCTCGAGGGGCAGGGAGGGACCATCGGCGTCCTGTTTGGGCCTGATGGTGTCTTCATGGTCGACACGCAGTTCGCGCCGCTCAGCGAGAAGATTGCGGCCGCGATCAAGCAAATCACGCCGCAACCGATCAAGTTCGTCGTCAACACGCACCTGCACGGCGACCACACCGGGGGCGATGAGAACTTCGGAAAGATGGGGGCCACCATCATCTCGCGCGAGGAGCTGCGCTTCCGGCTGGCGCATCCGAATCCGCAAGCCAACGGTTCACCCGGCGTGCCGATGCCCGCCGCCGGCCTCCCGAAGCAGACCTATCGCGACACGCTGACGCTCCACATGAATGGCGAAGAAGTCCGGCTGATCGCCATCCCGCGAGCGCATACGGACGGTGACACCATGGTCTTTTTCCCGGGCCTCGACATCATCATGACGGGCGACTTCTACCGGGCCATTGCGTACCCGAATATCGATCGCAACAACGGCGGCTCGCTGCAGGGCCTGATCGACGGCCTGGGCACGGTGATCGGCCACGCCGGCCCCAACACGAAGATCATTCCCGGCCACGGGCCCACGGTCGACCGCAACGCGGTGACGACGCATCGCGACGTCGCCATGGCCGTTCGCGACCGCGTGGCGGCGCTGGTCGCCCAGGGAAAGAGCGAAGACGAAGTGGTGGCGGCCAAGGTCACCGCGGACCTGGATGCGAGAATCCAGCAACCCGGCACCACGGGCGAGCGATTCGTGCGCCAGGCTTACGCAGAACTGAAAGCGACTCGCTAGGACAAGGGCGACTCGTCAGGAACACATGCCGCGATCGCACAGAGTGCCGATCCTGTGGAAAACATGTGGAGATGATGTGGACATGATGTGCAGATGATGTGGAAATAAGACCGGCGTAAAAAAAATATCTCCAGACGCTGCAACGATTCCTGCATGCCGCACGCGCGGACTGGCTTCCTTCGTGCGTCGTTTCGCTTGAATCGACGCGGTGAATGCGTAGAATCCAGCCCGCTTTCACTCCCAAAATCCCATGCTGTGGCCATGCAGTCACCATCGCCGGCCGAAACGCTCTCCGAGCTCGACTCATCGACCATGACCGGAAGCGCCGAGATCCTCACCGGCCCATGGTGTGGTGCCGCTCGATGGTGGTTCACAGCGCTCGATCGGCGGTGTTTCGACGTGGGCGGGGACAAATGGACAGCCTACGTGGCGGGGATTCACGTCGCGCGGTTCGACGTATGGATCCAGCTCGATCTCGCCGGAGTCGTGCCTCGTTCGCTCGTGCTGCACGTCACGCGGGGAATGAACGTGCCCGATGCCCTCGCCGCCATCGAATCGATGATCGCTGGCGATCCGAACTGACTGATTTCCGGAAGGAACTCCTCTGATGGGGAGTTGACGACCGGCCCCAGGTTAACGGGGGCCGACCAATCGGAGAATTTCTTCGCGGTTCCGACCGGAGACGAAACAAGCAGCATCACAGCAGCCAGCACGGCCATCCCACTCCACTTCACTCGGTAGTTGCAGCGAGCCATCGGTCTCTCCTTCCGTGTTATGCGTGCCCCAGACCGCGGTCACCCCGGCGAAATGCCGTCTCGCTGGCAACCGCGTTCACTCGGGGACAATCCTTCCTGCAAGCGGCTGGAGCAAGCTGTATAGAGCCGCAGCTCAAGAGAATCCGCTCTGTGCCGCTTCATGCGGTGCGTTGCCGTGTCGAAGCGCGCGGGCTAAGATCCCGTCGCACCGCCCGACGTGGCGGCAGGGGGGAAGCACATGCCGATCGAGCCATCGCCGCCTGCCTCTCCGCGAGTTCCAGATGACAACCCCGCCGAACGACTTGGGTCGTGGAAGGCGATCGCCGCATACCTGCAACGTGACGTGAGCACCGTCCAGCGTTGGGAGAAGCGCGAAGGAATGCCGGTGCATCGTCACTTGCACGCCAAGCTCGGCTCCGTGTACGGATTTCGATCGGAGCTCGATGCGTGGTGGCACGACCGACGACTGCGCCTCGAACCCCGACGCGAACGTCCGGTGCGCAGGCGTTCTCTTGCTGCCGCTGGGTTTGCTCTCCTCTTCGTGATAGCGGTCGTCGTCGTCGCGTCCCTCCAACGGACCATCGGAACGGGGCCGACGATTAGCTCCCTTGCGGTGCTTCCACTCGACAACCTCTCGGGTGACCCCGCGCAGGAGTACTTGGCCGACGGGATGACCGAAGCGTTGATCGGCCGGCTGGCACAGATTCAAACGCTCAGGGTCGTGTCACGGAGGTCGGTCATGACATTCAAGGGGAATCGCAAGCCCCTGAACGAGATTGGGCAACAACTCGGCGTCGATGCTCTTCTCGACGGCTCGGTGCAGAAGTCCGGCGATCGCGTGCGAATCGCACTTCAGTTGATTCACGTCGGGACTGACACCCACCTGTGGGCGCGGAGCTACGAGCGCGGAGTGGGCGACACCTTGAAGCTGCAGGCGGAGTTGGCATACGCCGTCGGCGAGGAGATTCGAATTCGGTTGACCGCCGATGAGCGGGCCCGGCTTGCGTCGAACACCGAGGTCAACCCGCTAGCCCATCAGGAGTACCTGGTTGGCCGCTATCACCTCTGGAGAGACGACGAGGAGAACCTGAAGCAAGCCATTACGCACTTCGAGCGCGCAACGAAGATTGATCCGGGGTATGCGCCGGCCTTCGCCGGTTTATCGCACGCATGGTGGGCGCTCGGAATGTGGGGACCAATGAGCTTGGAGGCGGCCGAATCGCCGGCGCGCGCGGCGGCGCAACAGGCGCTGACCCTGGACAGCCGCCTGGCAGAGGCGTACGTCGTGCAGGCGGACATGAAACGCTTGTACGACCGCGACCTCACGGGCGCAGAGATGATGGTCACGCGAGCACTGGCCCTCGATCCCAACAACGTCGATGCTCACTTTACGTACGCACTCACACTGATGGCGCTCGGGCGCTTTCCGGAGGCGATTGGACAGATCGAGAGCGCCGAACAACTGGACCCTCTTTCACCGGCCATTCAATCGGTCTTCGGGCGCATTCTGTATCGCGCCCGCAGATTCGGCGACGCGGTCCCACATCTACATCGAGCTCTGGAGCTCGAACCTGGGCTGGCCTCGGTGTACGTCCGGCTAGGTGATGTCTATGATCAGATGGGGCAGTATGACCATGCGCTGGCCGCGTACCAGAAAGCGGCCGGAGAGGGTCGAATCTATCACGCGCGGTTGGCTCGGATTTACGCTCGCATGGGTAGGACCGCTGACGCAAAGCAGACCCTTCGGGACCTCGAGACAACACCAGGCGGTGTCCCCCCTGGCTATGGCGCGGCCGCGTACGCGGCATTGGGCGATCGGGATCGCGCCTTTGCATTGCTCTTTGCAATGGTCGACCGAGGAGGAGACGAACCCCTGTATCTGACCGTCGATCCTCCCTTCGATATCCTTCATGCGGACCCGCGCTGGCACGAGCTGCTTCGACGGGTGGCTGCTCCGTCGAAACGGTAAAGCAGATCGTTGAGCAGCCGCCACGCCGCCCAACGCGCGTCTGCCGCGCGAACTACGACCGAACGACGTGATGTTGAGAAGGTGAACGGCTGACACGATCGACCGCATTGTCGCGCGCCGCAGGACGGCCATCCGCAGCGGCTCTGGCCGCTTAGCTTACCCTTCAACCTGCGTAGCGGGCAGTATCAAGCAGAACGCGCACTGCCGAAGAGCGCGTCTTTGGCCGGCGCCAGATCCGCCTCAGGCGGCGAAGGAACCTGCAACTCCGGCATCGGGTGGCCGGCGAAGAGCCGACGGCATGGGATTGCCATCAGCCGCGCCCACCGCGCCGAGCGGTTCACACGCGCGCTGTCGGTGGCAATCCCGGTGTTCGCGTACATCTGGCGGTAGATCTTTGAGATGAGCAGGAACGCCAGCCTCCCTTTGAGCGACGTGACAGCACCCTGCGACCGCTTCCAGATGCTCGGCAGCGAGTAGAACCGATCCCACACCGCCTGCGTGCGGCTCCGGATCTCGTCGGCGCTCATTACGGGATGGTGCAGGTACACCTTCGGTCGATTCGCCTGCGGAATCAACCAGTGGCGCGATACCGGAATGCCTCCGACGCGCGGCGGCTCGGACCCCAGCGACTTTTCCCACGCTGCGAAATCCAACGTCCCGGGGAACGGCGTCAGCATCACGAACTGCGCGAACGTCAGCCCGGCGCGCTCGGCCACCGCCAGCGTGGCGTCGAACGTCTTGGGCCGATCGCTCGGCAGCCCGAAGATGAACGATCCGAGCACGTGCACACCGTGGCCCCGAAACGCGCGCAGCCGCTCGACGAGCGCCTCTCCGCTTTCGTTGAAGTTCTTGTAGATGTCCTTCAGCCCTTCGGGTGTGACCGCTTCCACGCCGACCAATGCCCCTTTGATGTGCGCCCGGCGCATCGCCTCGAGAAACTCCGGATCTTCACCAGCTTCCATGGTGATCTGGGTGAAGAACACCGTGTCGCTCGGCAGGCGCGCGAGGCCCTCCATCAGCGCAAATCTCTCGGCGCGGATCGCCTGGAGCCGCTCCAGCTGATGTGAATCCTGGCGACGCGCCGCCATCCGCAGGTCGTCGAGCGTGACAGGATAGAAATTGTCATCGGCGAGCGCGATGAACCGGAATCCACGGCGCCGCAGGTCCACGACCTCTTCCAGCACGCGATCGACGTGGCGCTGCCGCGGCCGCTGGCCGTCCGTCCGCCAGACCGAGCAGAACGAGCAGTGCTTCGGGCAGCCGCGAACCGTCTGGACGGACGCCCACATGTAACGCCCGGCAGGCAGCAGCTCCCAGCGCCCGGGCAGGAACGCATCGCCCTCGATTCGCCCGCCGTCGTAGCGCGCGCGCAGCGTGCCTGTCGCACAATCCTGCAGCACTGCAGGCCATGCCTGCTCACCGTCCCCGGCTACGACCGCGTGCGCGCCGCCCAGCTCGACCGCCTCGTTCGGGTAGAGCGTCGCGTGAATGCCGCCGAACACCACGTGGGCGCCGGCCGCGCGCACCGCGGTCCCGATTTCGTAGCCGCGCAACGCATTGCCTGTGTGGATGCCGATACCGACGACGTCGCCTGGCTGGATGACACCTGTGTCGAACGGCTCCAGCGTCTCATCGACGAGGCGCGGGTCACCGTACGACGCAGGCGTAGCCGCCGCCAGGACGTAAAGCCACCGCGGCGTGATGACACCGATGCCAAACGAGACGTGGCTTGGATTGATGAGATAGGTCGTCATCGCAGCCAGGCGACGACGGCAAGCGCGATGAGCGGAGCCGCCAGCAACGTGCCTACGATACCGCAGATCGGGTCGCTGCCGCGCCCGCTCAGCCCATTCGGGTGCCGCCAGGCGTCCCAGCGGCGCGCTTCATCAGCCGAGAATCCGGACATCGGGTTCCTCTGGGGCGAAAGCCATGACAAGGAACCCGCCGGCCGTGTCTACCAACGCGCTTCGCGGCGCGAACGGCCACCGCTGTCCGCGTAGCCGCCGCTTCTGCGCTCCTGCGGCTTCGCCTCGTTGACGGTGAGGCGGCGTCCCTCAAATTCTCGTTGATCGAGGGCGCTGCACGCAGCACGCCCCTGGTCGGCATCCCCCATTTCGACGAACGCGAATCCGCGCGACTGCCCCGTCGCTCGATCGCGCACCAGACGGACCGACGCAACCTGGCCCACCTCTGCGAACAGCTGTTCGATCTGCTGTTCGCCCGTATTGAACGATAGATTTCCTACGTAAAGTCTCATTGTCACATTCCATTGAAAGTTGGAGACAGCGGGCTTGATGACTTCTGGAGCGTGCAACACCGACTGAACGCAGGCAGAACAAACGTGGCGGGATCCAACGTGAGAATAGCAGTGTAGCACGAACGTCGCCGCTGTGCTGAGCGTGGCCCCGATCCCGTCACGACCTCGCCTCCGCGTCGCGGATGATCTCGGCCACCGTCTTTGCGGGCGTGTGCGCCAGCACCATCAACGTCAACGCGGGCAAGAGGGCGACCAGCGCACTCGCGCCCCACACGATGACGGACATCGTCTTCAACGCGACCGACACGGTCGCAGTGAGCGCCATCAGCCACGCCAGCACTGCTATCGCTGCCACGGCGGTGCCGTGACCTTCAGCCGTGACGGATTCCAGATCTGTCCGCAGGTGTGGCACCGCCAGTAGTCGCCGTCACTGACGGCCTTGCTCGTGGTTGCGATTTGCGCCGAACGGCAGAACGGGCATGCGCGCGGCGCCGGCGGCGCCGAATCGGTCGTGCCCATCGAGGACCTCAAATGTGCGGGCGTCCCGCTAAATCTGCCAGCCACATTGCCTCGGCGATTCGCTCGCGCCGTCAGCCCGCACGACGCGTCCTGCAGCGACTTCCATCTGCGCCATCGTTGCGGCGTTGTGCGGACCTTCGAGACGGGCGACGCAGCCGGCGAGCAATTGTTTCGCACGAAGCGACGAGACCACGACGAACTCGTACGCGTTGAGATGCGGTGGGCGGATCACCATCGCGCGCCCCTGCCACCAACTCGTAGAGCGGTGTGCTCGGGGTGAGGAACGCAGACGCGCCGCGCGGGACTGGGCAGATGAACTGGAGCGCTTGGTGTACGGGATCTCATGGGGTTCCTCTAGCCAACGCTATGGTGAGGAACCCGCCGAATTGCGGGAGGCTCAGAACAGCTGCAGGTACCTTAGCACACCGGGGCAGAGCGAGCGGGAGATTTCGCCCAGCCATAGCTGCGCCTCGCAGAGGGCGCACAAGTGGTAGTCTTTTCACGCCGAGACCTCGCCCCTAACTCTGAAGGAGCATTCCTCATGAGACTCTGGATGCGGATCGTGTTCGGGATTGCGATGACGGCCGGAGTGTTGTCGGCAACCGCAGTTTTGAAAGCGCAGGGGGCTCCGCCCGCACAGGCGCCGATCACGGAAGGACGCCTGACCGATCCGGCGCCAGACCTGCCGCGAGGCACGAACCTGCCTCCCAACTGGCTGGCTGACGATCAATTCCTTCGGTGGCCCTATCCAGCCGGAGACGTTGCCTACAACGACCTGGACGGCTTCCGTATCAAGGCGCTGATCGGGCAAGTCACAGCGATTTCACAGAAGAGCCGCGATGACGGGAACCAGTACTGGGGCCGCATCGCCGGCACGCTCTACGAGCGCATGACCAACGAGTGGACGGCGGCGCAGTTCCGTCGCATCGGGCTCGAGCAGGTGCGCATCCAGGAATTCGATCTCCCGCCACAGTGGTTCCCGACCTCCTGGGAGATGACTGCGAGCGGCGCTGGCAAGTCGATTCCGATCGCAACGGCGTTCCCGTTGTTCAACTCAGTCGCGACCAGCGGAACTGTCAGGCTGGAGCCAATCTGGATCGGAATGGGAACGGCCGCCGACTTTGCCGACCGCAACGTCAACGGCAAAGCGGTGCTGCTCTATGGTTTTCCCAATCCCGGCGGCCGTGGCAACACGGCACTGACGCTTGGTGCAGTGCGGCGCGCCGCTGAAGCCGGCGCGGCTGCCATCTTGGTGATCGTCGGTTTCCCCGGCAACGTCCTCAACGAGCCCCAAGCCGGTGGAACAGCGGCGCCCGCCAAGGTGCCCGTCTTCATGATTGGCGATCAGGATGGCCGCGCGATCCGCGGGATGATCGAGCGCAAGGAATCGCCGACGCTGGGCATCCGTCTGGCCGTCGAAACGCGCACCGGCCTGAAGACGGCCAATGTCTGGGGCGTGCTCCCCGGCGCCACCGAGGAAAACATCGCCGTGATGGCGCATGCGGACTCCTTCTTCGAAGGCGCCATGGACAATGCGTCCGGGATGGCGACGCTGGTTGCGTTGGCGGAACACTACGCGCAGGTGCCAAAGGCGCAGCGCCGACGGACGATGACGTTCTTTACCACGGCCGCCCATCACTCGCCGTCGGGCGAGAACGCGGGAATCCGATGGGTGCACAACAACATGCAACAGATGTTCGCCAAGACCGCGCTGCTCATCAATGCCGAGCACACGGCGCAGGTCGCAACGTATCTCGTGGGCGAGGCTCTCATCACGTCCAACCAGGTGAGCGCGCGGCGCTGGTACGTCGGTGGCAGCGATCGACTGCAGGACATCGTGCTGAAGACCTTCAACGAGTACGGCATCGCTCTGTACTCGCGTCCCGAAGGGCGGCCGGGCGGCGAGCTCGGTCAGGTGTTCACCGACGCCCCCAGCTTCCACATCATCGACCACACCGTCTATCACACCGACCTGGATACTTTGTCCGCCGTGCCCGCGTACGGGCTCGAGCAATCAGCTCGCGCGTTTGCCAAGATCATCGACCAAGTGAACAAGGTGGACATTCGTGAGCTCCGAGGCGGGCCGGTGACCACCACGCGGTAACACCCTGCGCGCCCCTTGCGAGGCAAGCGCCTCGACCAGTCGGTGCGCATGCTTTTTGCTAGACGCAGCAAGGCGCGCCCCCGCAAGACTGCTCCCCTGCGCACGAGGAGAACTCCAATGACCAACAGGCGTCGACGACACCGGTCGATCCTGATCGCCATGGCTGTGCTGCTGTTCGCGCGTGGCGCTGCAGCTCAAACCGAGCAGGCGCCGCGGTGCGGCACAGGCGTGCACGAAGAGGAAGCCGTCGGGCCCGTGCTGTTTCCGCAGGACCAGATCTTCTGTCCCACCGTCGCGGATCCGAAGGAGCCGCGCTCGTTCATCAGCTTCCTGCGCGGGACGTTCCGTTCCCTGGATGATCCGTCTGGCGAGGGTACGTCGATCGCGTCGGTTGGATTGGGCGACAGCTTCGGCCTGGTGAGATGGGGCGGACCGAACGCCGGTGAAGGCCTGCAGATCGATGTGGTCGGAAGCATCTTCGCGCAGTTCGACCTCGGCGCGCCTTCGAACGACCTGATCAACGCCGACTACATTGTCGGTCTCCCCCTCACGTTCCGCCGCCGCGGCTTCAGCGCGCGCGTGCGCATTTACCATCAGAGCTCGCATCTGGGCGACGAGTACCTGCTGCGCGGCGAGGACATCGAGCGTGAGAATCTTTCGTTCGAGTCGTTCGAGCTGCTGCTGTCGCAGGAAATGGGCCCGCTGCGCGCGTACGGCGGCGGCGAGCGCCTGTTCCGCCGGGAACCGGCCACCCTCGCCTCCCAGTTGTGGCACGGAGGCCTCGAGCTCCGGACCGGCCGTGCGGGTCCGGTGCAACTGGTGAGCGGCGTCGACGTGAAGACGACGGAGGAGCACGACTGGTCGCCCGGGATAAGCGGGAGGGCCGGGCTGGAGCTCGTGCGCAGCGTCGGGGGCGGTCACCCCGTGCGGCTCGTCTCGTTCATGCTGGAGCTGTACAAGGGCCCTTCGCCGTACGGTCAATTCTTCCAGGACGACATCTCGTATGTCGGCTTCGGCGTCCACATCGGACTCTGATCGACTGTCCCCGTACGTAGTGTCCGGCTTCAGCCGGACCGTCCGTAGTAGGCCGCGTCCTTCAGTACCTGGCTGCCCAGGCGGGTCCCAAAAGACCCGCCCTGCTTCTACTTCATCCGGCGCGCATGGCCGCCATCTCTTCCCGGTTTGGCCCGTACATGCCCGGCGCCTGCCCGCCCGCCAACCGACACATCAGACTGAGCTGACCGCGGTGATGGATGCCATGTGAAAGGATGGCGCCCCACAAAATGTCCCGAATCGACATCTCGCCAATGAAGAAGGCGACCTTGCGATCGAGATCCTCGAGCGTCAGCTTCCGGATTCGCTCGACCGCCTCTCGGTGAACCCGCTCGTAGCCGGGTGCAAGCGCCTCAACGGTGCGGGGCCGCTCGATGTTCGGTGGCCTATCCTCCCTCGTGAATCGACCCTTGTCGATCCCGTGACTCATGTAGGCGTCACCTTCTGCAAGATGCCACGCGAGCTCGCCGAGGGAGCGCCCACCTGAATCAGGCCGAAACTCGTACTGCGTTGCGGGCAGCGCGCGCAAGAGCTTGAGCGTATTTTCGGCTTCGTAATCCCACGCGCTCAGAAACATCTCGAGTTCGTTCATCGGCATGTCGCACCTCCCCGGGGACGGGTCTGCGCCGGACGAGACACCGAAACCCGAATCGTACTCGATCGGCGCGTCAGGTCCGGGCGGAGATCCTGGACCTCTACTGGAGAACCTGCTGGGCAACGCGTGGAAATTTACGGCCAACGCGCCCCAACCAACGGTGCAATTCGGCGCGGAGTCACACGACGAGGGTCTCGTCTACTTCGTCCGAGACAACGGCGTCGGCTTTGACATGGCATACACGTCGAAGTTGTTTCGACCCTTCCAGCGTCTCCATCACGAGGCCGACTTCCCTGGAACCGGAATTGGCCTCGCGACCGTTCGCCGGATCATCGACCGGCATGGAGGACGGGTGTGGGCGGGTTCATGATGGTCGCAGTGGGGCGAGCCTTGTCAGGCTCGCCTCGCGAACCCGACAGGGCTCGCGCCACACGATCCCGGTGCTCGTTTCACAATCAAGCCGCGGTGTGGCGTGCCGCGTCCAGGTAGAGCATGCGCACACGTTCGCGCGCGGCGTTCAGATCGTCGAATTCCTCCACGTCGCAGACGATCGAGTCGACGTATTGAACCACCGCATGCGAGAGCCGGCACGGCGCCAGCAGACACGAGACGAGCCGGCCGTCCCTGGAACGCACCTGCCAGACGAGATTGGGATGCTTCATGGTGCCTCCGTGCCTCGGTGTTCCGTGGAGCCGAAAGCGCTGCTTGCTTGACGCTCTCGATCGAAATCACCGGCCGCATCATGTAACGACCGTTCCCGGTCTCATGAATCGATCGATCGCCATCGAAGTCCAGCAGCATCGTGGTGGCGCCGCCCGCTGCGACCTCGAATTGGCGGTTCAGCTTCACTTCGCCGGAGGGAATTATTCGCCAGTCGTTCACGGGTAGGCGGCAGGCAGTTCACAGTCTGGGCCCGCTGCCTACTGCCTACTGCCTACTGCCTACGGGGGGCGCCAGAGACCGTCTTCATTACGTAGACGAGCCACCCCGGCGGCGCGTCACACGCGGGGCTAGCGGCCCCGGCAGGTATCCGGTATATGTCTTGGATTGTGACGCACCCGCCCCTACCCTCGTCTTCTCGTTCAGGTATAGGCATAACATCCGCCCTTACAGCCCAGGTGGCTCGCGCATTCAGTACAGGGAGGCGGAGTCACGCGCCGGAACAACCGATAGAAGGGATCAGGGTACGCACATGACGGACCGGATCGACAGGTACTTGGAGGGTACCCTCGGCTGGACTCAGCTCGCGCCTGAGGAGCGCGCTCACGCCGATGCCGTGGAGCACGTCGTGCAGGAGACGCGCGCCTTTGTGGACGCGCGGCCGGCTCCCGATGTCTCGTCTGCCCTCATGCGCGAGATCGAACACCTCGCAGTGAATCCAGCGACGCCGCCGAGCGGCACGTTCGCGCGGCTGGTCGCCACCCTGTGGACGTCGCGACAGGTCTCATTCCAGTTTCGCCCGGCATACGGTCTGCTCGCCGCGGCAGTTGTCGTTTCGGCGATGACGCTCTGGCCCTCAGCATGGCGTCCTTTCGGCAGCGCACCAACCGCCCCCGTGAACGGCGAGCCGCAGCTCTTCGTCCAGTTTCGCCTTCAGGCATCCGATGCGTCGAATGTCCGGCTGGCCGGCAGCTTCACCAACTGGCAGCCGCAATACGAATTGCGCCGCACGGGGCCTGGGATGTGGACGATCACAATCCCACTCTCGCCGGGCGTGCACGACTACGCATTCGTCGTTGATGGTGAGCGTTGGCTGCCCGACCCGTACGCGCAGGCCGTAGACGACGGTTTCGGCGGTACCAACAGCCGCATCGCGCTCGTCCCCCCGGAGGATGCCCGTTCGTGATCAGGCCGACGGTCATCGTGACGTTCGTGCTGCCGGCGGTCATCGGCGTCCTGGCTTCAACCGACGCACGAGGTCAGGGACTGTCCGTTGACGTCTCCGCAGGGAGCATCGTCTACGACCCGGTGTCGGCGAACGTCGGGACGACGAACGTCATGGGCACGGTCCGCTTTGACGGGCTTCGTGGTGGCTGGGTGTACGGGACGGCGGCAACCCCGCTGCGAAGCGGCGATCCCTTGTGGGGCTCTTTCGGCGCTGGTAGTCGGCTGCTGCCGTCTGGCTCCACGAGCCGCCGCGTGAACCTGGGTGTCGACCTTGGTGCACACGGCTTCTTCTTCCGCGACGCCGTCGTCGATCAAACAGGCCGGGGCGCCACCGTCGATGCTTTTCCCCTCGTGAATATCTCCTCCGGCAACGCAAGCCTGGAACTGCGTGGTGGCTGGCGTGGCCATACGCTGGCCTTTGCCGGAACGACCGAGAACCGCGGCGTGTGGGAGACCGGCGCCCGCGTGAGCTACGGCGCGGTCGTTCGCGTGCAGGCGGACGCGCGATGGGTTCGTGCCAACGAAGGGACGTATCCGTACGTCGGCGGCATGGTGTTTCATGGCGGCGCACCGGTGCAAGCGTGGGTACAGGCTGGCAAGTGGCTCAGCGACGACCTGGACGACGTGGCGTTGGGTGCAGGCGTCGGCGTGTCGCTGGGGCGGCAATCTACGTTGTGGGCCAGCGTGCGGCAAGAAGCGCCGGACCCGCTGTACTGGAATGGCGCGCGCCGGAGCTGGACGGTAGGCTTCACTCGCCGTCTTGGCCGAAGCGTCGCTGCCCCGCTGCCCCTGTTGCGCTCGGAGCCGGGCGGTGTCCTCATTCAGCTCCCGGCACCCGATGCGCCCGGCACACAGTTGTCGATCGCGGGTGATTTCAACAACTGGCAGCCCGTGCCCATGACGCGCGACGGCGGTCAGTGGGTGATTCGTCTACCCCTCGCACCCGGCGTATACCACTACGCGTTCCGTGCTGGCGATGGCGACTGGTTCGTGCCGGAGTCCGTGGGTGGCCGACGTAGTGACGGCATGGGGGGTTACGTGGCCGTTCTGGTGGTGACGTGATGCACACACCAGAAGCGGACCGCCTGTCCGAGAGCTCCATCGACGATGCGACAGTCGTGGCGCGCGTGCTTGCGGGAGACAAGCAGCAATTTGCGCAGCTCGTCATCCGCTATCAGGGTGTGCTCTATCGACATGCGGTGTCCATGGTGTTCGATCACGACGCAGCCGCGGATATGGTGCAGGACGCCTTCGTGCGTGCGTACACCAATCTGAGGACGTGTCGCGATCACTCGCGCTTCCGGGCGTGGCTCTTCCAGACGCTCCGGAACCGGTGCCTTGATTATCTGAAGGAGGCCCGCCGGAAAAACGTTCCGTTGGATCACGCGGGTTCCATTGCCGATGCCGCCGAGAGTCCCGCCGACCTGGTCGAGCGCGCGCGGCTGCGCGAGGAGATCAGGCGGGCCCTCACGACGCTCCCCGACCCGCAGCGCGAGGCGTTTCTGATGCGCTATGTAGAGGACCTCCCCTACGAGACGATGGCAGAGCTGCTCGGCGCGTCGGTCAGCGCGCTCAAGATGCGTGTGATGCGGGCGCGGGAGGCATTGGTTTCCGCCTTACAGAGCGATGAAGTGACCGAGGCTGTCGCCATTCGTCTCTCTACTAGAGGCGGATGACGCGTATGGAGGAAGTCCGGAGGAAGCACATGAGAGTCATGATTGGCGCCGTCGCGCTGGTGCTCGTTACGGCGACCGCTGGTCCCCTGCAGGCGCAGGTGCAGCCGCCGCAGGACCGGATTAATACCGCGCTTGCGCGGGCGCGCCAGGTGGGCATTCCCGTGGCTCTGCTCGAGAGCAAGATCGCCGAAGGCAAGGCCAAGGGCGTATCGATGGAGCGGATTGCAGCGGCGGTCGAGCGACGCGAGGCAGCGCTCGAGCGCGCGAGTCAGGCGCTGCGCGGCCGGCCGGAGGTCGACGCCGCGGATCTGTCTGTCGCTGCCGACGCGCTCGATTCGGGTGTGAGCGAGGCCGTCCTGCGCGCAATTGCGGAGACCACGCCGCGTGAGCGCCGCGCCGTGGCCATCGCCGCGCTGACCCAGCTCGTCGAGCTCGGCCACGTTCCCGAGGCCGCGCTCGAGCGGGTGCGCGGCGCACTCAAGCGCGGGCCCGACGCTCTTGCCAACCTGCCGGCCGAAGCAGGTGCGGCACCTGGTCGCGGGAACGGGCCACCCGACACGCCGGGCTCGACTGGTGAGCGCGGGCGCGGATCGGCGGGGCCGCCGGCCAGCGTTCCCGCACCCGGTGGATCATCGCAACCGACGAAGCCCGGCGGCGGACCGCCGAGTACCCCCGGTGGCAACCAGACAGGTCGCGGTACGGGCAGGGGTGGCGCGTGAGTTCTTCTTCGTGCTCCGCTTGACAGGTGCCAGAGCGTAGCCCACGCTATCAGCTGAGAGCATTTCACAAAGGCCATCACCCCTCGAGGTGATGGCCTTTTTGCTTTTTGCACGGCGGAGACTTCAGCCTGGGCGATCTGCTGGCAGGCGCTCTCTACGACCTTCGCAGCGTGGGCCGACGAAGATCTCCTCGGGCTACTGCCCGCACTCACGGCTGCGCTGGCCCTGGGCGCGATTGTCGTATTCAGCCTGTGTAACGGATCGCGCGTCAACGCGGACTCAAGTGAATCACGGCGTAGGCCCGCGTATACTTTGGCCCGCGCTCGCTCGCAGGGCGAAGGAGGAAACATGCGCACGACAGGGCGCGTCATGATGTTGGTGGCAATCTCCCTCATGGCAACCGCGTTGGGTGTGAGTCTGTCGGGCAGGGCGCCGGCAGCCGTTCAGACGGCCGCCGAACCGCTGAGCAAGACGTGTCGGGTGACCCGTGCGGACGACGTCGAACTTCAAAAGATCGAGCCGTTCAAGGTGTTCGACAATCTCTACTACGTTGGCCCGTGCTACGTGTCGGTGTGGCTGGTCACGACGCCGCAGGGGCACATTCTGTTCGATTCCGCGCAAGAACCCTTCGTGGATCATGTCTTCGCCAACATCAAGAAGGTCGGCATCAACCTCCGCGACATCAAGTACATCATTCTGAGCCATGGCCATCTCGACCATGTCGGAGGCGCAGCACGGCTGCAGGAAGCCAGCGGTGCGCGTGTGGTGGCGGTCGCCGAGGACTGGACGATGATCGAGGCGCTGGACGGACGAACCAGCCGGAGGGACCCGAAGCCGAATCGCACGCCGAAGCGTGACATGGTGGTGAAGGACGGCGACACGCTGACCTTGGGCAACCAGACGCTGAAATTCCATCAGCTTCCCGGCCATACACCAGGCGTGCTGATGACCGAGGGAATTACCGTGCACGACGGCCGCACGTCGTACAAAGCCGTTGTGCCGGCTGGAGCAGCGGGTGGCCCCGGACTCGCGGGAGCAGAGCAAGGCGTCAAGAACGCAAACACGCTCGCGGCCATCCAGGGCGTTCAGGTGAACCTGCAGATCCACAGTTGGGCCGAGCCGGACGGCTATCCGGGTGGAGGCGTGCTGGAGCGTGCGACGCTGCTCAAGAACCGCAAGCCCGGCGACCCGCATCCCTTCGTGGATCCCGTCACGTGGAATCAGCGAGCGAAGGCAGCGCAGGAGAACGCGGCGAAAACCCTGGCGGCGGAGCGAGCGAAAGCAACAGCGGCTGGAAAGTAGGTCTGACCACGCCTGCGTCAGCGCCATCTCTCAGGAAACTTCGGCGGCGAGCGTGGGAACGACGAGTGCCAGGAAGACGTCGTCGGCCTGTCGGGGAGACAGAGGACTTCGGCTTTCCACCCACCAATTCAGAACGAGGAGGAACGTCGCGACGAGGTATTCCACGATGAGGTCTGTCGGCGTGCCGCCCGCAGCCGCCTTCCCAGGCCGCACTGCCGCTCGGACGTCATCGGCGACTTGTTCGATCAGCACCTGGCGTAGGTGCTGATGAACGATACGGCGACCTTTCCTATCCATATGCTCGCCAGTGCCGTGGCGAAATTGGTCGACGTACTCGAATACCGGAAGGCTGAACCATAGCACGCTGCGGAACGGGCGGTCGGTCGATCCATGCGGCTGCCGGCGATTCCCATCCAGCATCTGGTGAATGCCGCTGGCTAGCAGTGCGTCCTTATCGCGGAAATGGGAGTAGAACGCGGTTCGGCCGACGTCTGCGCGCTCGAGAATCTCCTTCACGACGATGGCGTCGTAACTCTTCTCGTGTATCAGCGCCACGAGCGCGTCGCGCAGCCGGCCCTGAGTCTTTCGCACTCGCCGATCCTGGACTCGTTCTCCCGCCATCGCCTGCCTCCGCTGAGCCAAAACGAACAACGCGACCTATTTGTTCGGTATCGCACCCGTCGCCGACCGCTGTTCCCGATACGACGCGATCCCAGTCTACGCTGAGGGTCGGAGGGTGACGGACGTCATGGAACCCGAGATTGCGCCACGCACCAATGGGCGCGTTATTCGATGGGCTGCTCGGTATGACCTTCTCGCCTGGCTGCTGACGCGCGGCAGAGAGCGCCTACTCCGCGAGCGCATCATCAGCCTTGCCGGCATCGAACGCGGCACGTCCGTCCTCGACATCGGCTGTGGGACGGGAACGCTGGCGATCGCGGCGACACGGCATGTTGCGCCGTCGGGGACGGTTCACGGCATCGACGCCTCGCCGCCGATGATCGCCAGAGCGAAGCGCAAGGCGGAGAAGGCTGCCGTGAATGCCGTGTTCCAACTCGCGGCCGCTGAACAGTTGCCGTATCCCGACCACCGATTCGATGTCGTGCTGAGCACCCTGATGCTTCACCACTTACCCAGGACTGCTCGCGAACGATGCGCGCGCGAGATCACGCGAGTTCTGAAGCCAGGCGGACGAGTGCTCGCCGTCGACTTCGGCGGGAGACAGCACGGGGGGATGCTGGCGCATTTTCACCGGCACGGCCACGTCGACATACAGCAAATCATGGAGCTCCTCGGGAAGGCTGGGCTGACCGTCATCAACAGTGGATCGGTAGGGATGATCGAACTGCGGTTTGTTCTCGCGGAGGCCCCACGAGAAGCGCCGGTCGAACGGGCTGCGGAAACGTGAGCGGCCACAAACGGCACCCCTTGCGTCTATGGTTGCTGTCAGTGGCCGTCCTGGCGCTGATCGCAGGCCCGATTCTCTTGTACCAGGTTCTACCGTTGGCTGGAATCTCTGTCGGTGCAGCGGCGGGAGTGGTTGCGTTTGTCGCGATCAAACACCTCGGCGTGATCGCGCTGCTGCTGACGCCCATCTACTCGATGCTGCGCCGCCGATGCCGCCGCTGACGTTGCTGTTCTCGCGCGGCGCACGCTACTTCTCTTCCGCGCCGACGACCTCGAGGCGTCCCGCTTGCATGCGCACCACGCGGTCGGCAAGTTCGACCGCCTCTTCGCGATCGTGTGTGACGTGCAGCACTGTCAACTCCAATTCGCGGCGAATCCGGACAAGCTCGTGACGAAGCTCTGAGCGGTCGCATGTAACAGACGTTACAGTATAATTAGTTTCTTGTTACATCCACGAGCACGGGACCGACTCGATAATTCCTGGCGACCTTCTTAATAGGTTCGACCTATTATTCAGGCTCGGGATCTCCTAGACTCGACACCCGATGGAGATGCGTCATCTCCGCTATTTCGTGGCCGTTTCCGAAGCGTTGCACTTCGGGCGTGCGGCCGCTCAGCTTCGCATCGCCCAACCCTCGCTGAGCCAGCAGATACGTCAGCTCGAAGTGGAGCTGCAGACGACGCTCCTCCAGCGGACGAAGAGGCGCGTGCAGCTCACTGAGGCCGGCCGCTTGTTTCTGGAGGAGGCGCGGGACATCCTCGCTCATACGGACCGTGCGGCGGTCATTGCGCGCCGAGCGTCAGGGACGGCCGCACGATTGCGCATCGGCTTCGCGTACTGGATGGACGTGACTCCCCTGGCCGACGCCGTGAAAAGGCTGAATGACCATCAGTCGGGAATTCGCGTGGACATTCGCATGACATCGGTGCCGCTCTTGGTCGCCGCGCTCAAGGAAGAACGACTGGACGTCGCCCTTGTGCGGCCGCCAGTGGGCGAGCCCTCCCTGGAAAGCGAAGACGTGATGACTGAACCGTTCGTCGTGGCTCTCCCACACGCTCACCGGCTCAGCGCCAGGAAACAGGTCTCCGTGGCGACCCTGGCGGATGAACCATTCATTCTGTTCCCGCGCGACTCCGTACCACAGTTCCATGACCTTGCTCTCAAATTGTGTCGAGACGCCGGATTTGTGCCGAACGTTCGTGATGAAGTCGATTCGGCGGATCTCGTGCTTCGACTCGTTGCGGCTGGCGTGGGTATCTCGCTCGTCCCCGCCTCTGTACGCAGAGGTGTGACGCACCCTGGTGTGGCATTTCGCGCACTGCAGCCGTCGCCGCGGACTCTGCACACGGCAATCGCGTGGCGACGCGACAATCCTTCGACCGCGGTCAAGGCGTCTGTTGAAATGGTTCGTGAGGTGGTCGGAGTGCCGCGCTCGATTCCGGATTGACACGCCCGGCCGCGACGGCTACGCTGCCGCTGCTCGTCTGGGCAGCGCGCTGAGCAGGAGCGGGAGGTGCTTCATGTCCCCGGGGACTCGGTCCTTCATTGCCATCGGCTTCACGGTGGCGGCGTATCTCGGGCCTGTCGTCCAGCCGAGCTACGCGCAGCAGCTCAAGATCGAGAACGCGTTTCCGCGGCAGCTCCCGATCGGCCAGACCACGGTCATCAACGTCGTCGTTGCAACCCGTGACGATATTCAGGCAGCGGAAATCCTGCCGTCGCAGGGTGTCACGGTGTCGAGCATCACCCGGGGCGAGACGTTTCAGGGAGCGCTCACGTGGTCGACGATCGCGGTTGACGTCGCCAAGGACGCCAAGCCTGGCGAACGCGCCCTGGTGCTCCAACTGCCGGCAGGACGCACGATTCCAATGTCGCTGACGATTCCGTCCCACGTACCGCGCATCTCCGACCTTCGGATTCTCGACATCCGCTCGAATCCGCCGGCGCTCGACCTGCAAGTGGCCGGCGCCGATGCCTCCGCCGATCTCGGCACAACACCGCACGTGTGGTTCATGGTGGCGTGCGGCGACATGCCGCTGCCGGGAGTCGTGCGCGGCAGCGCTGCCCGGCAGGGCGAGGGCGGCGTGATCCGCGCCACCGTCCCCCGTCCGGCCGTCGAGCCTGGCGCTCGGGCTGTCGCGAAATGCGATGTACAGGTACGAGTCGCCGATTCCGTTGGTTTCGAGAGCAATACGCTGCGAACCACACTCGACGTGCCGAACCAATCAGGGGCACGCCCTTGATATCTCGGTGAGAATCCCCGGCCGGAGGAGAAATTATTCATGCGCACGCGCCTCGTGCTCGTCACGTCCACCGCCCTCGTTCTGTGCGTGGCGAGTTCAGCACTCAGCCAGAATTGGACGGAGATCGTCAGTCAGGAAGAACGCTTCACGGTGACCTTCCCCGCACAACCGACGATCACCGATGCCGCCTGGTTCTCGCAGTTCGGTGCGGTCCTCCCGTCGCGCGTCTACAGCACGACAAAGGGCCAGAGCCGCTACTCCGTGACCGTCGTCGACTACAACCCCGTCGAGCGCTTGCTCGTGGAGCGGTCACAGGCATGCCCGCCGGGCGCCAACACGTGCCAGGGCATCGCGGACTGGGGAGTCGGTTACTGGAAGACCGACATACGCGGCGCGCTCCTGTATGCGGTGTCGAAGTTCGTGGAACGCGACGCGAAAGTCACGACGCTGACGTGGAACGGCATCGCTCTCGTTCAGGGAGTGGAAATGCGGCTCACCAACAATGCCGACCAGTCGCGCACCTTCGCGTCGATCTACATGCACGAGAACCGGCTCGTCATCGTGGAGGCGACCGTACCTCGTGGCGACCCGCCGCCTGTGGCCTTCAACGAGTCGCTCAACTGGCTCGATGAGCAAGGAAGGCCGGTCCGCTACCAGACCACGTACGTCAATATCCCTGACGTGCCAAAGCCTCCGGCACGCGGCGCACCCGCGCCGCCGCCAGCCGCACGGTGATCGGTGGCCCGGTCCTCGGTCGTTTGACACCTCCTCCGTCCGCACCTACGATTACATCTCCACAACCATTGCATTCAGGGATTCTTTTCGTGACTTCATGGCTTCGCGGCACTCTGACCCACTTCAACACCCTCGCTCGCCTGCCACGCGTGCGGTGCGTCGCCTCGGCGAAGCTCCCGACCGACCACGGCGAGTTCGACATTCACGTGTTCAAGAGCCTCTTCTCGACGAAGACGCACGTGGCGCTCGTCCTCGGGGTGATCGGCAACGGCGAGAACGTGCTCACGCGGGTCCATTCGGCATGTCTGACCGGCGACCTCTTCCATTCCGCGCGCTGCGACTGCGGACAGCAGTGGCACACGGCGGTGCAACAGATCGTCGAGGACGGACGGGGCGTCCTGCTGTACCTCGATCAGGAGGGGCGCGGCATCGGGTTGGCGAACAAGATTCGCGCCTACGCACTGCAGGACCAGGGCGTCGACACCGTTGAAGCCAACGAACGACTCGGCTTCTCCGCCGACGGTCGCGACTACCGTGTCGCATTCAAGATGCTCCGCCATCTCGGGGTGAAGTCGACGCGCCTGCTGAGCAACAATCCGAGGAAGCTGGCTGGCGTCACGGGCGAGGGCCTGTCGGTGAGCGAGCGACTGCCCATTGAAATCCCGCCGACCGCCTCGACCGCGCGCTACTTGAAGACCAAGAAAGAGAAGCTCGGACACCTGCTTTCGTCGGTCTAGCAGGTTGCTGAAAAGGTCCGCAACCTGAATGCAGGATGCAAAATGCAAAATGCAAACGCCGAGATTTCTGAACGTTTCATATGGTTTGCATTTTGACTCTTGCATTTTGAATTACGCCACGCGCGCTCTCGCGCTCCTCGTCTCGCTCGTCGTCCTCAACGCATCGCTCACGTTCGAGAATGTGTGGCCGACTCCGAGGATCGAGTGGGGTTCTGCCCTCTCACTCGAATTGGCCCTCTGTGTGGTGCTTCTGACCGTCGCGCACCGGCGCGCTCCGGCGCTGGCGCGACGGATACTGCCGGCCATCTGGGTTGTGCTCGTCGCCGGCCACTATCTCGACGTGACCGCTCCTGGCCTCTATGGACGGGAGTTCAATCTCTACTGGGACTCTCAACATCTGGGCAACGTCGCGGCGATGCTCGCGCGCGCCGCGCCCTGGTGGCTGATCGCCACCGTTGTAGGAGTCGCCGTGCTGGCGGTGGGGACGGCGTACGCGCTCGCACGCCTCGCTCTCGGCCAGGTGGCGGCGGCGATGGAGACTCGGCGAGTGCGGCTCACGATCGTCGCACTGGCGGCGGCGGTCGTCCTGCTGTTCGCCGGCCAGCGGCTCACGGGCGGATTGCCGATCGACGTCGCGTTCGCAGACCCGGTGACGCCGGCCTACGCGCGGCAAGCTCGTTTCGCGCTGGGGATATTTGGCGCCGGCGCGGCAACCGCGCCGCTGGGACCGAGTCCGGCGCTCGACACCGGGCTTCGGGCCATCGAGGGCGTCGATGTGTTGCTCGTCTTCGTCGAGTCGTACGGCGCAATCACGTACGAGACGCCGGGCATTTCGGCAGGGCTCGCCGCGAGCCGCGCCGATTTCGACGCCGCCATTCGTGAAACCGGGCGTCAAGTGGTCTCGGCCTACGTGGAGTCACCCACCTTCGGCGCATCCTCGTGGCTGGCGCACTTGAGCCTGCTGTCGGGCGTGGAAGTACGCGACCAGTACGCCTACACCTCGCTGATGGCCTCGCAGCGCGACACGATCATCACGAACTTCGCCAGGCGCGGCTACCGTACGGTGGCGCTGATGCCAGGCATGCGACAGGCCTGGCCGGAAGGCGCCTTTTATCGCTTCGACGTGATCTACGGCCGCGATCGGCTCGAGTACGAGGGACCGCAGTTTGGGTGGTGGAGCATCCCGGATCAGTACGCGCTGGCCAAGCTCGACGCGCTCGAGCGCCGCCACCCCGCTCGCGCCCCGGTGTTCGTCGTCTTTCCAACCAGCACGACACACGCCCCCTTCGGTCCCGTGCCGCCCTACCAGCCGGCCTGGTCGCGCGTCCTGACAGCGAACGCCTTCGACGAAGCCGATGTCGCGCGCGCGATGGCCGTCAGCCCGGACCTGTCGAACCTGGCGCCGAGTTACGTGCGCGGCATGGCCTACGAGTACATGGCTCTCGCCGGGTACCTTCGCGAGCAGTCAGATGACTTGCTCTTGATCGTGCTTGGCGACCATCAGCCCCCCGCCGCCGTGAGCGGCAGGGGTGCGCCGTGGCACGTCCCCGTACACGTGATTGGCCGCCGAGAACACGTCCTCCGCCGGCTGCGCGACGATGGATTCCGCCCGGGCCTGGAACCACGGCGCCCATCGATTGGCGCGATGCACCAACTTGCGCCGATGCTGCTCGACGCGTTTGACGCGCCCAACGTGCCAGCGGACGAGGCCCAACGCGCTTTTCACCTCCACGCACCACCGAAGCACTGAGACACCGAGAAATTCAATTGGACCGCTATGCGGCTCGTTGCGTGAATTTTGTACTCGTTGTGATCCGCATAGCGGTCCTAGGCGCGCAGCGCGCGCCAACAGATACTGGCAACCAGCCAAGGGTTCTGCCGGGATATCAAGGGCGGAGCCCTTGGCTGGTTTGGTCCCGGTGGCTCGGTGTCTCGGTGTTCCGTGGAAGTGAAAGATACATCACTTAGACGCGCTGAACGGCAGCCGCGTCCCACCGACGGCGAGCGCCAGCAGGCCACCCAGGATAGGCAGCCCGTACGCGTTGATCAAATAGCTGTACCGGAAGACCAGGTCGCTGGCGAGGTGGAAGTTGAGCACCATCAGAAACGCCAGCGCGGCGGCCAGGCGTACTTTCACTCCCAGGATTAACGCTGTCCCCGCGGCCAGCTCGGCCAGCACTACCACGCGCGCGAAAATTGGCGCTCCGGGAATCGCCACGGTATCGAGGTACCACCGGGCCAGCGGCCGTACTGTCCCGCGCCACTCCTGAAGCCTTCGCGTCAGGACTGCGCTGTCCATCAGCCAATCAATCTTGTCGAGTCCCATGAAGATCAGGAACACACCCATCGCCACCGACAAGATTCGCAGTGCGCCAGCGGGCGATCCGAGTCGTGCCAGCAAAGACATGCCTCACTCCTACGACGTCCGGTGTTGCCGCGACAGCCACACGACGTCAATCGCAAACGACCACGCGAGGACCGCCAGCGTCACGGCGGCTGCCGCCGCGCTCGTCGGCGCCGTAACACCCGGCGCAAGCGCCACGCTCAGTCCGAGCAACTGGCCGACCGCCACGGTCCTGCCGCGCCGGGTTGCACGCAGCGGGCGCGCGAGCCACGGCAGCAGCCATCCTGCCGCGACGAACGCGTACCGCATCAGGCCGCAGAGCAGCACCCAGAGACCGGCCTTCCCCTGCTGCCAGACAAGTATCGACAGGACGAGGATGAACGCGGCATCGGTTTCCATGTCGAACCGCGCACCGTACGCACTGGCCATGCGTGTGAAGCGCGCGAGCCAGCCGTCGAGCCCGTCGAGCGCTGCCACCAGCGCCGTGAGCCCGATCACGCCCCAGAGCACCTCGGGCGACGCAGGACGCCCTATCAACCCGGCCACGAGCGCCGCCAGCATCACCCGGATCGTCGTCACGTAATTGGCCGGCCCGAACCGTGGGTACGGATGCTCCGCGCCGGCAACGCTGACGACGGCTGCCACCAGCAGTGCAAAGAACGCTGCGGCCTGCAGCGAGTAGGCGAGGCCGGCGTCGATCGACGAGCCGACGATCCACGCGAGGCCAGCCGTGCTCGCGATCCCACAGACGAAGACGACATTGTAACGGCGTGTGTACGGCATCAGAATGTCCGCCTATGCAGGACGAGGCCAGAGCATTCTGGGTGACGGCACCCGGCCACGGCGAAATTCGTGACGAAGTGCTGAGGACGCCGGCCGATGGCGATGTCGTGGTGCGCGCGCTGTACAGCGGCATCAGCCGCGGCACCGAGGCACTCGTGTTTGGCGGCCGGGTTCCGCCGAGCGAATGGGACCGCATGCGCGCACCGTTCCAACAAGGCGAGTTTCCGGCGCCCGTGAAGTACGGCTATTCGATCGTCGGCCGCGTGGAACGCGGCCCCGAGGCATTGACCGGCCGCACGGTGTTCGTCCTGCATCCCCATCAAACCCGCTTCATCGTCCCGGCCAAGGACGTGCACGTGCTGTCGGACGGGACGCCTCCCGCGCGAGCGGTACTGGCCGCCAATCTCGAGACGGCGCTCAACGGAGTGTGGGACGGCCGGCCGCACGTTGGCGATCGTATCGCGGTGATCGGCGCGGGAACCGTCGGGTGCCTGGCCGCGTGGCTCCTTTCCCGTATTCCCGGATGCGAGGTGGAGCTGATCGACGTCAATCCTCGCCGCGCGGAAGTGGCCAGGGCCCTGAGAGTGCCATTCGCGGAACCGGCGGCCGCCGCTCGGGAAGCCGACCTCGTGATTCACGCGAGCGGCGCCCCGGCGGGCTTGGAACTGGCGCTGCAGGTGGCGGCCGTCGAGGCCAGAATCGTCGAGCTGAGCTGGTTCGGCGATCAGACCGTACCGCTGTCGCTCGGCGGCCCGTTTCACTCGAGGCGCCTGACGATCGTGTCGTCGCAGGTCGGCCGCCTCGCCCCGTCGCAACGGCCGCGATGGGACAACCGCCGGCGCATGCAGCTCGTGTTGACCCTTCTAAGGGATCCGACGTTCGAGGTGCTCATTACGGGCGAGAGCGAATTCGAGGCGCTGCCGGACGTAATGTCAACGCTCGCCCAGGCGCCCGGTGACGCGCTCTGCCACCGGATCAGGTACTCATAGTAAGTACGCAGTGTCCGGCTTTATAACCGGACCGGCGCGGTGGCGCCGAAAACAGCGTCAATCGCCGAGCCGCAGGAGGAACGCTCGATGTACAGCGTTACGGTGCGCGACCACATCATGATTGCGCACAGCTTCAAGGGACAAGTGTTCGGACCCGCTCAGCGACTGCACGGGGCCACCTATGTCGTGGACGTCGAGCTCAAGCGCCCGAGCCTCGACACCGACGGCGTCGTCGTGGATATCGGGCGCGCGGCGGACGTGCTGCGCCGCGTGCTCGCCGATCTGAACTATCGCAACCTCGACGAGATTCCGGCCTTCACAGGCCGCAACACGACGACGGAAATGCTGGCACGGGTCATATTCGACGGTCTCGTCGCAGCCATTGGGCGGGGCGATCTTGGACTGGGGGCGGCTGCGCTCGAGCGAATCCGCGTGACGCTGCACGAGTCGCACATCGCGTCGGCGTCATTCGAGGCGCGGGTGAGCGGCCCGGCATAACCAGTCACGGGCCCTGCCCTTGGCATCCCGTAGAGCCCATGACTGGTTAGCAGTGTCTCTTGGCGCGCTCCGCGCGCCTAGGACCGCTATATGGCTCTCGGCCGAGCCATACTACCTGTGCGAAGTTTTCGTAAGGAGCCATATAGCGGTCCATGCCGTCGATTGTGCTCGTCGCGCCCGGACCACTCGAAGTGCGCACCGGCGGTTATATCTACGACTGCCGTCTTGTGGAAGGCCTTCGCCGACAGGGTTGGCTGGTCAATGTCCTGGAGCTCGACGCCAGCTTCCCCTACCCGACGCCTGCGGCGCTTCAGCATGCCGACCGCGCGCTCGCTGCCATTCGCCCAGGGTCCGTCGCGATTGTCGACAGCCTGGCACTCGGCGCGATGCCGGAGCTCATCACGCGCGAGGCCTCGCGCCTGCGTCTCGTCGCGCTCGTCCACCTTCCTCTTGCTGCCGCCATAGGCCTCGATGCCGAGACCGTCGCGCGCTTCGAGGACGGAGAGCGCCGCGCGCTTCGCGCCGTGGTGCTGGTCGTTGTCACGGGGAGAGCCGCACTCCCACTCATCGCAACGTATGGAGTTGCGCCCAGCCGGGTGGTCGTCGTGGAGCCGGGTACCGACCGCGCCCCACTGGCGAGCGGTTCTTGCAACGCCGGCCCCGACGTCGTCGCCGGCGTTGACCGGACGCGTTCGCTCGAGCTGCTCACTGTGGCGACCCTGAATCCGGGAAAAGGGCACGAGATGTTGCTGACGGCGCTTGCCGCCGTGCGGGACGTGGCGTGGCGGTTGACGTGTGCGGGGAGTCTCACGCGCGACGCCGCAACGGTCCTTCGGGTTCGTGCAGCCGTCGAGACACTTGGGCTGGGGGATCGCGTTTCGTTTACCGGGGATCTCGATCGGCACGCCCTGGCGGCCTGCTATGACAGGGCGGATCTCTTCGTCCTTGCCACGCAGCAGGAGACCTACGGAATGGCCGTTGCCGAAGCGTTGGCCCATGGACTCCCGGTGGTCTCGACGATGACCGGTGCGATTCCAGAGCTGGTCGGCGAGGACGCCGGGCTGGTGCTGCCCGTTGGAGACGCTCCGGCGCTCGCCAACGCCCTCGCTCGTGTGCTTCGTGACGACGATCTTCGGGTGCGTCTTGCCGACGGCGCGCGGCGCAGGCGCGACCAATTGCCAACCTGGGACGAGACCGCGACGCGGATGGCGGCCGCGCTCTCCCCGTTCTGTGGCTCGAACGCGTATGAATGACTCTCTCTCCCACTGGCTGCGCCTGCGCGAGCCGGCCGACGTCGTGGCGCGTTCGGACGCGCTGACCCGCGCGGTCGCGTCGGCGATGCCCAGCGGGAGGCCGTTGCGCCTGCTGGATCTCGGTACCGGCACGGGGTCGAACATCCGTTATCTGTCCGAGCGTCTGACGGGCCATCAACGCTGGCTTGCGGTCGACCGGAACGCCGCTCTGTTGGCGGAGCTGCCAGGACGGATATCCTCGTGGGGCGCGACCCGCGGATACCGGACGTGGATCGAAGCTGGACGCTGCATCGTTCGTGACGCGCACGTCGAGTGCGACGTCGAGACGCGAGAGACGGACCTTGGCACGCTGGACCACCGTGAGATCTTCGAGGGGCGCCATCTCGTCACTGCATCTGCGCTGCTCGACCTGGTGTCGGAGCCATGGCTCCGCGCGCTTGCGGCACGCTGCCGTGCAGAAGGCGCGACGGCGCTCTTCGCCATCACCTACAACGGCCGATTCGCGTGCACTCCCCTGGAGCCCGAGGACGAGACGGTGCGAGATTTGATGAACCGCCACCAGAAGAGAGACAAGGGATTGGGCGGCGGCGCAGCGGGGCCAGATGCCGGCACGTGCGCGGAGCGGTGCTTTGTGGAGGCCGGTTACCGCGTCCAGCGTGAGCCGAGCGATTGGATGTTGGGGCCGGCAGACGGTGACGTGATGCGGCTGGTGATCGAAGGCTGGGCAGAAGCGGCAACCGAGATGGCTCCCGACCTTGTGACCACCATCGCGCGTTGGCGCACGCGCCGCCTCGCGCACGTCGCGGCCGGACGCTCACACATCGTCGTCGGCCACGACGACCTTGCCGCCTGGCCTCCTGGCGAGCAGGGCCTTCGCTGATCAGCCAAGGGCGCCGCGCTTGGCATATGTCAATTGCGACGATGAAGCTGCAAGCCCTTGGCTGGTTGCCAGTTTCTCCTGGCGCGCTCCGCGCGCCTAGACACTTTCTAAGCGTGACATCTTACGGGTTGAAGCAAGTTTTTCAGGCGGCAATAGCGGCCTCCTCGTGAAGTTTCTGAATTTCGGCGTCGAGTTGGTCGAGGACAGCACGAA
>DATCJA010000046.1:0-2159 GCA_036507475.1 Vicinamibacterales bacterium | reverse complement strand
GCTTCGCAGGACGGAGCGGACGGCACGACTGCGGCGCGCGTGTACCCGATCAACCCTGAGACCGCGGCGCGGCCAATCACTCGCGCCACGCGCACGACGCAACCCATCACGATTGACGCTCAACTCGACGAGCCTGACTGGCTTCGCGCCGAGGTCATGACCGACTTCGTGCAGCAGCTGCCGCGCACGGGCCACGCCGCCGAGTTCAAGACCGTGGTGCGGGTGTTGTACGATGCCGACAACGTGTATGTGAGCTGCATGTGTTATGACGCCGAACCGGACAAGGCAATCACCACGGGCCTGGCACGCGACTTCGATTCCGGCAACAGCGACGTCTTCGGCCTGACGATCGACACGTTCCACGACCGGCGGAACTCGTTTCTCTTTCTCGTGAATCCCAAGGGGGCTGTTCGCGACGAGCAGACATACAACGACAGCCGGACCGTCGTTGACGCGTGGGAAGGGATCATCGATGTCCGCACCGTCGTGGTGGACTCCGGATGGGTGGTGGAGATGCGTATTCCGACGCGCACGCTGCGCTTTGATGGACGACGGCCGGTCCAGACATGGGGCTTCAACGTGCTGCGCCGGGTGCGCCGGACGAACGAATCATCGTACTGGTCGCCGCTTGACCGGCAGTACCGCGTTCACCGGATGTCGAAGGCGGGGACGCTCACCGGACTCGAAGGCCTGCACCAGGGGCGCAACCTTCAGCTCAAGCCATATGTCGTGGGCGGCAACTCGCGCGGTGCGCAGGTGCCGACGTCCAGCCTGGGCGGAAACGCCGACGCGGGCGCTGACCTCAAGTACGGCGTAACGCCGTCCATGACGATGGATCTGACGGTGAACACCGACTTTTCGCAGGTCGAAGTGGACCAGGAGCAGCTCAACCTCACCCGGTTCTCGCTGTTCTTCCCCGAGCGGCGCGAGTTCTTCATCGAGAACTCAGGATCGTTCACGTTCGGCGACGTACAGGAGCGCAACTACCGGATGGGTGCGTCGCTTTCCGATTTCTCGCTCTTCAACTCGCGCCGGATCGGCCTGACGGGTGACGGGAGGCCGCTGCCCATCGCTGGCGGCACGCGTCTGAGCGGTCGCGGCGCCGGCGTGGAGGTGGGCGCGTTGGCCATGCGCACGCGCACGGCACTCGGCAGTCCCGCCGAGGATTTCGCGGTCGCACGGCTCCGGCGCAACTTCTTCGGCAGCTCGGATGTCGGGCTGATCGTGCTGAATCGGGATGGCATTGACTCGGGGGCATCGAACTTCAGCTACGGCGTCGACGCGAACATCCGCCTCTTCGGCAACATGGTCGTCAACTCTTATTACGCCGGGAGCAATGTTCGTGGCGATTCGGGTGACGGCGATGCGGCGCGCCTTTCTGTGGCGTATCGGAGTGCGTTCTGGAATTCATCGGCGATGTGGAAGCGAGTCTCCGATGACTTCAATCCGGGGCTGGGCTTCGTCCGCCGCCGCGGAATGGAACAGTGGTTCGGCACGGTCGGCATGCACTTCCGCCCCCGGTCAAGGCGGCTGCAGGAGATAGTCACGTACGTGGACGGCGACTACATCGCCAATCCGGTTTCGCAACTCGAGACGCGCACCATCTCGGCGGGCGCGCAACTGTACTTCCAGCCGGACGGATCGCTGTCCGTGGAAGCGAATGACACGTTTGATCGGCTGGATGCCGGGTTCGACATCTTCCCCGGCGTGCATGTGCCCGCGGGCGGTTATGCCTTCCGTGACGCCTCCGTGCGATACACGTCGGGCCAGGCGAGAAAGCTGTTCGGGAGCGCCTCGCTCTCGTCAGGCGAGTTTTTTGGGGGAACACGGCGCGCGTACGGCGGCGCGCTCACCTGGCGGGCCCGGTACTTCCTGAGTGTCGAGGGGTCCTTTCAGCGGAACGACGTGGCTCTGCCTGGCGGGTCGTTCCTGGCCGATATCGCATCGGCGAGGCTGCGCTACGCCTGGTCGACGCGCCTGTTCGGGAGCGCCTTCGTACAGTACAACACGCAGTCGCGGAGCCTCGTGACAAACGCGCGCGTCAACTTCCGCTATGCCCCGATGTCGGACGTGTTTCTGGTGTATACGGAGCGTCGCAATCGCAACACGGGCACGCTCAACGAACGCTCTGTCGCCCTGAAGGTGACCAGGCTGTTCGC
>DATCJA010000045.1:0-7855 GCA_036507475.1 Vicinamibacterales bacterium | reverse complement strand
GCGGACCTGATCGAGTACGACCTCGACGGCAGCCCCGTCAGCGACAAGCGCCGGGGCTACCAGGAGCGGTTCATCCACGCGGCCATCTACAAGGCGCGGCCGGACGTCCGGTCGGTGGTCCACGCGCACACGCCGTCGGTGCTCGTCTTCGCCGATTCGAGCATCCCGCTGCGGCCCATGTACCACATGGCGGCGTTTCTGGGGGCAGGCGTGCCGATCTGGGAAATCAGAAAGGTCCAGGGGTCCTCGGGCATGCTGGTGAACAACAGCCAGCTCGGCACCTCGCTTGCGCAGACGCTCGGTGACAAAGCGGTCGCGCTCATGCGCGGACACGGTGTCGTCATTGTCGGCCCGAGCATTCCCGAAGCCGTCAGCCGCGGCATCTTTCTCGATGTCAACGCGCGCGTGCAGATTCAGGCGATTGCGCTCGGGGGGACCGTGTCGTTTCTTGGCCCGCAGGACACGACGCCTCCGACGCAGACCGCAGGCCAGCAGACAGCGCCGGGTGGTGGCGGGTATCCGCGCAGCTGGCCGTTCTGGAAAGCGCGCGCCATGGGCAAATAGAAGGGCGACGTACGTATGTCCGGCTTTAGCCGGACCATCAAAGAGCAACGTTCATGCGATCGACAGTAAAGGGGCCAATCGCCATCGGTCTGGTCGTTCTGTTCGTTCTGTTGGCCAGGACATCGGCGGAGCGCGACGTCGTCGTCGGCGATGACGACCGCGTGACACTCTGGCTCCCGCTTGCCGATCAATCCGGGCGATAGCTGTGCGTTGGGTCAATCCGAACACGGCGTAGACGTGCGACCTGCGGAGGCAACATCATGACGATTGGTCGTGCCGGTGCAGCCCTCCTGGCCGGCATCGCCGGCGTCATACTTGGCATCGTCGTGACGCTCGTGGCGCAGGGCGGAGACCCGACCTCGCAGCGGGTGGCCGTGCGCCGGGTCATTCGTCCTGAAAGGGCGCCGAACACCGGACTGCCGTTCAGCCCTGGCATTCTGGTGGGAGATACGCTCTATCTCGCCGGCCACCTTGGACGCGACCCGGTAACGTCCCAGCTGGTTTCCGGTGGCATCGAAGCGGAAACGCGTCAGGCAATTGCCAACCTGGGCGAGGTGCTGAAGGCCGCCGGCATGGGCTTCGAGCACGTCACATCTGTGACGGTCTACATCACGAACTTCGAGGAGTTCGAGCGATTCAACGCTGTCTACCGCGAGTTCTTCCCGAAGGATCCACCGGCCAGGGCCACGGTGCAGGTGGCGGCGCTCAATGCCGGCGCGCGTGTCGAGCTGCAGATGATCGCGGTCGGACCCTAGCGGCGCCTGTCCAGACACTCGGGCGGCCAGCGCGAACGTTGGCCTTTGAGACATACCCCTTTAGTACTAATCGTCGTGTGGGCGGGTCTGCGGTCCGGCTGAAGCCGGACACTACGTAGGAAACAGACCGGAGACTACGTACGAAGGGTCATTCGCAGCGCGTCGGCGAGATGGATCGCGCGGCGGCCGGTGAGCTGTGAGATCTGCTCCTGACAACTGAATCCGTCGGCCACGATGAGCGTGTCGGCGGACGCTTGCCTCACCGCCGGCAGCAGCACGCGCTCGCCGACGGCTTTCGACACGTCGATCTTGTCGGCGCTGAAGCCAAACGGCCCGGCCATGCCGCAGCAGCCTGCGTCCGGAACGTGCAGCTCCGCGCCCATCTTCTGAAGCAACGCCACTTCGTGATCCATCTTGATGACGGCCTTCTGGTGACAATGTCCGTGCAGCAGGACTTTGCGCGGAAGCTGCGGCGCGTAGTCGGGTGCATGGCGCGTCAGGAATTCGCTGAGCACGAATGTCTGACGGCGGAGCCGCTCGGCACGGGGCGCGTCGGGAAACAGGTTCCTGAGCTCATCGCGAAATACTGACGCGCAGCTTGGCTCCAGCACGACGATCGGGCAGCCGGCATCGATTTCATCACCAAGCCGGTCCATGATGCGCCGCAAATATGTCTTCGCTCGCACCAGCATCCCGAAGTCGTAGAGCGGGCGTCCGCAGCAGAGATGACCGCGCGGAACGCTGACCCGGAAGCCTGCCGCCTCCAGCACGTCGTACGCCGCGACGGCTGTCTCCGGATGGAAGTAGTTGTTGAACGTGTCAGCCCAGAGAATGACATCGCGGCCGGCTGGCGGTGCGGAGAGGGTGGCGCGCAGGCCGCCGCCCACCATGGGCACACGGTGCCGCGCTGCCCAGTGTCTGAATGTGGTAACCGCGAGACGGGGCATCTCGCGTTCCTCCGCCAGATGCAGCACGCCACGCATCACTCCGTGGAGACCTGGTGCGCGCGCGGCGGCATTGGCGAGCCGTGGAAAGGCAGATCCCAATCGCGCCCAACGGTCGATCAGCCCGAACGCGTACGCTTCCAACGGCCTGGCGCGGCTTTCGTAGTAGTGCGACAGGAACTCCGAACGGTACGACGCGAGGTCGACGTTCGCCGGGCATTCCGACTTGCACGCCTTGCACGAGAGGCACAGGTCGAGCGACCGCTTCACGTATTCGTTGTTCCAGGTGTCCGCGACGACCTCGCCCTGGAGCACCTCGAACAGCATTCGCGCGCGCCCGCGCGTGCTGTGTTCCTCTTCCAGCGTCGCCATGTAGCTCGGGCACATCGTTCCGTAGTCTTGCTTGCGGCATTCGCCGACGCCGATGCAGCGGAGGGACGCCTTAGCGAATGACCCGTTGTCGTCAGGGAAGCGAAAGTGCGTTCGAGGATCCTCGGGCTTGTAGTCGGCGCCGAGGCGGAGGTTCTCCGTAGGCGGATACGCATCGATCAGTTTGCCGGGATTGAGCTTGTTGTCGGGATCCCAGATGGCCTTGAACTCTCGCAGCCCCTGCATCAGCTCCGGACCGAACATCTTCGGCAGCAGCGCACCGCGCGACTGTCCGTCGCCATGCTCGCCCGAGATCGAACCGCCGTAACGGACGACCAGGTCCGCCGCCCGCTCGACGAACTCGCCGTACGCCCTGATGCCAGGCTCGCTCCGCAGGTCAAAGCTGGTTTGCATGTGGATGCACGCGTGACCGAAGTGGCCGTAGTACACGGCCTGGTAGTTGTATTCGTTCTGGAGCGCCCGGAGATCGCGCAGGTATCCGCCGAGATTGTGCGGCGGAACCGCCGAATCGTCCCAGCCTTCGTAGCGCGGCGGCGCGCCAGGTGCCGAAATCGCGGCGCGCGGGCCGGCCTCGCGGATCCGCCACACAGCTCTCGCTTCGGCCCTGGTGTACACACGAACGTTCGGCGTGTACCGGGATCGCTGCACGAAGTCGACGAGCTGTCGCGCTGAGGCGTCAGCTTCGGACGCGCTGTCGGCACCGAACTCGACGAGCAGATAGCCTCCCCCCTCGGGCATGAGATCGAGGTTCGGCGCGCCCTTGCGCCTCAGCGCTTCGATCATCACGCCTTCGAAGCCTTCGAGCCCGATGGGCTTGAGCTCGAGGAGATCGGGAACATGATCGGCCGCTTGGTACACATCCGGATATCCAAGCGCGACGAGCGACCGGTGCTGCGGGCTGGCGATGAGCCGGGCGCGCGCCTCGAGCACCACAGCGCAGGTGCCCTCGCTGCCGACAAGGGCGCCCGCGACGTTGAACCCGTTCTCCGGAAGCAGCTGATCAAGGTTGTAGCCGGACACCCGGCGCGGAATGTCGGGATAGCGCTCGCGAATCAGCGCGGCATACCTGTCGCGTATCGACCTGAGGCGCGCATAGATGTCGCCTCGACGTCCCCCGGCCCGGATGATCGCTTCGAGCTCCTCGTCGCTCGTTCGTCCGACCGTCAGCTGCGTGCCGTCGTACAGCACGATTCGCAGCGTCTCGATGTTGTCCACGGTCTTGCCGGCAAGGAGCGAATGTGTGCCGCACGAGTTGTTGCCGATCATGCCGCCAAGCGTGCAGCGGCTGTGCGTGGACGGATCGGGCCCGAACGTGAGTGCGTGACGCTCGGCGCGACTGCGAAGCGTATCGAGCACGACACCGGGCTGCACCCGCGCAGACCGATTCCCAGAATCGAGATCGAGGATGCGGTTCATGTACTTCGAGAAGTCGAGCACCACGGCAACGTTGCAGCTTTGGCCGGCGAGACTTGTTCCGGCGCCGCGGGGCAGAACGGGCGCCCCGAACTTGCGGCACAGCTCCATGGTGGCAAGGACGTCGTTGTCGTCGCGCGGAATGACGAGGCCGATCGGGACCTGGCGATAGTTGGAACCGTCCGAGGCGTACAGCGCGCGGCTGCCCCGGTCGAAGCGGACCTCTCCAGCGACGACGTGTTTCAGTTCGCGTTCGAGCTCGGCGCTGGGGCCGAAGGTGTCGACCGGCTTGGCGTGTGAGCTTGGCGGAAGGGGAGTCAGCGGCAGCGTCGTGGCGCCGCCGACGCCGCCGGTCACTGTGGACATGTCCGGGAGTGCCTCAGGACAGTACGGGTTCCGCTTTCCGGGCCGGCGCCCCGAGCAGATCGAGCGCCGCCGTCACGCCGCCGTCGGCATGCGGCACTCCAGCCAGCCGCAGTCCCATTTCGACACCGCAGAGTGTGCCTGCGAGCATGAGGTCGTTGAACGAGCCGAGGTGGCCGATGCGGAAGGCCCGTCCGGCCAGCTTGCCCAGGCCCGTGCCGAGCGACATGTCGAACTTCTCGAGGATCAAAGTACGCAGGCGATCGGCATCATGGCCGGCCGGCATGAACATGGCCGTCAGCGAGTTGGAGTACTCGCGTGGATCCTCACACACGATCTCCAGCCCCCAGGCGCGCGCGGCCGCTCGCGTCGCATCGCCATGGCGCTGGTGCCGCGCGAACACGTCGGCCAGTCCCTCCGCGTGCACCATCGCCAGCGCCTCGCGCAGTGCGTACAGGAGATTCGTTGCGGGCGTGTACGGAAAGAAGCCGGATGCGTTGTTCTTCAGCATCGGCTCCCAATCCCAGTAGGCTTTTGGCAGCCCTGCCTTCTTGCTGGACGCAAGCGCCTTCTCCGAAATGGCGTTGAACGCGAGGCCGGGTGGCAGCATGAGTCCTTTCTGCGACCCGGCCACGGTCACGTCGACTCCCCACTCGTCGTGGCGGTAGTCAATCGAGCCGAGCGAGGAGATCGTATCGACGATGAGCAGAGCTGGATGACGAGCGTGGTCGATCGCGCGCCGCACGTCCGCGATGCGACTGGTCACGCCGGTCGACGTTTCGTTGTGGACGACGACGACGGCCTTGATCTGGTGAGTCGCGTCAGCGACAAGACGCTCCTCGAGGGTTTCCGGAGACGCGCCGCGCCGCCACGTTCCCGGCACGTAGTCCACGCGCAGACCGAGCTTTTCGGCCGGATGCCGCCACGCAATGTGCGAGAACCAGCCTGTCTCCATGATCAGGACGCGGTCGCCGGACGACAGCGTATTGATGAGCGCGGCCTCGCACGCACCCGTCCCGGAAGACGGATAGATGATGACCGGCCCCCGCGTCTGAAACACTGGCCCGAGCGCCTCGAGGACCTCACGTGTCAGATCCGCGAATTCCGGTCCCCGATGGTCGATGGTTGGATAATCCATCGCCCGGAGCACGCGATCCGGAACGTTGGTGGGCCCGGGGATCTGCAGGAAGTGGCGGCCGGTACGGGTCTTCATCTTTGATCTCCCACGCGCAATATTACCGGAAATCGGAAACGCGGATTTCAGATCGGTCGATTGCGGATTGTTGGCGATTGATGATTGGCGATTGGCGAGCTGATTGTCGATGGCATGAATTTGCGCCAATCGTCATTCAGGTCGCCAAATCGCAATTCGACATTCGGCAACACTCGTCGATCGTCAATCAGAGATCGGCATTTCTCAACGACTCAATGGAGGCAACGGGTGTGCGCCCGGCTCCGGCGGGGTGCGTGCCGTATTCAGAACCATCGCGAGCAGCGTGTAGTACCCCGCGATGCTGATTGCGTCGATCACTCCCTTCTCACCGAACTTCGCGAGCATGCGAACGTAGGTCGCGTCGCTGACGCTGGCGTTGCGAATGAGCTCCATCGAGAAGTCATAGAGGGCGTCCTGTTCGTCGGACATCTGTTGAGGGCGGCGTCCTTCCGCAATGGCATCGACAATGGCGCGGTCGACCCCCGCCTTCAAGGCGATCGGCCGGTGCAGCGACCACTCGTACTGCTGCGACCAGAGGCGCGACACGATGAGAATCATGAATTCGCTGAGGTGCGGAGGAAGCGCGCTCTGGTAGCGCAGGTAATCACCCATCGCGCTCGCGCGCGTCATGAGCTCTGGACTCCAGAGCAGCGGCACGAAGGGTCCGAAGACGTCCACGCCGCGTGCCTTCTTGAACCCGTCCATGGCTGCACGATGCTCCGCGGTGAGCTTCTCCGGCGGAACGCCGCCCAGGCGCTCCTGTGTGTTCACGGCCACCTCCTCGTTCAGCACAAGTCACAAGGCACAAGGCACAAGTCACAAACCCTGACCTGAAGCCATTGTGACTTAGATCTTGCGACTTGAGCCTTGTGCTTTTCTATTCCCGTGACGATTCGTTTGCGGATTTCACCAGTGCAGCGGCGCGATAGAGCCCGTGGACGAACTTGCCATATGGCAAGGTAACGAACAGGGCAAGCACCACGCCCAGGTGCACGACGAGCAGGGTGACCATCGTGCCGGTCTCGCGCAAGACGAGCAGCGCGAGGCCCGTGAGGCTGCTGAGGAACAGCAGCACGAGGAAGCCGAGATCGAAAGGACGCTGGCCCGGGTCGGTGGCAGCGGGATCCCGCATGCGTCCAATCGAATACAGTCCGGCCGGACCAATCAGCAGCCCGAATCCTCCAACGGCGCCCAGCACGACCGGCAGGCTCGTGTAGGCGTATGGCGCAGACCATCCCAACCAGTGATAGATGGCCGCTACGGACGTGGAGGCAAAGCAGAGAAGGAATCCGTAAAACGTGCAGTGATGAAACCAGCGCCTCCACGGCGCTCGCGCCTCTTCTCCGGCATACGTGCAGTCGGTGCCGTGAGCGTGCAGGTTTTTCAGCGTGAGGATGTCGCGCAGGACGCTCCACCGGACGGCGGGTCCGCTCCGCGGAACCCGCCCCACGTACGCTGGAAGGACCCGCCCGCCGTACGTGGGCCGGGTGCCGCGCCCTTCAAGAGGCTCAGGGCGCGAACCCGGCAATGTATCGCGACGGAACCGCGCGAGCCCCACACCGAGCGCCACGAGGACGAACGTGAATACGGCGCCGAAGAGCGCCACCATGACCTGGTGAGGAACGACGGAGTAGAAGTCGGCCGTCTGCGCGGGGGCCGGGCTTCCGATCGCGAGCGCCAGCAACAACATGACGACAATCATGGCCACCGACAGCGCGACCGACGTTCCTACGCTGTTCCGGCGAAACGCGCGCGACAGAACCGCCGGCCACGCATAGTGCTCGTAGGACTCGAGCCGGAGCTGTGCGAACGTCCTCGGCACGTTGACCGCGAACTCGTGTGGTGACGCGTACTGGCACGCGTACAGGCACTCGCCGCAGTCGTGACACAGGTTCGCGAGGTAGCGGAGATCTCCGACGGGAAACGCTCGCCGCTTCTCCATCGCGGGAAACACCGCACAGTAGCCCTCGCAATACCGGCAGGCGTTGCAGATCGTGAACAGCCGCTCGCCTTCGCGAAGCGCATCAGAGTGCTGCACGAGCCGCCGCCTTCCCCGCGATGCGTCCGAACACCGTGCCGATGGCCGACGCGGCAACCGCGCGTACGAGGTGCCTCTGTCTCTCCGCGTCTGTCAACACCGGCGCCGAGAGCGGTTCCACGGTGTGCGTGTCGCCCATGGAGGACCGGTGACGTTACCATACTTCTCCGTGACG
>DATCJA010000044.1:0-44657 GCA_036507475.1 Vicinamibacterales bacterium | reverse complement strand
CTGCCCGGCCGCCGCAGCCGGTGGGACTACCGAGACATCTGAAATCAATGCGTTACGGTCATCGCGAGGCCCGAACAACCGACGGACGGCACGCTGGTTGCGGTGTCGGCGGCGGCGCGTTCGCCAGAGGAGGGTGTGACGATGATGTGGGTCGCAATCGGGGGAGCCGTTTTGATTTATGCGTATTTCAAGGCACGGCGTCGGCGGCTGGCTCGAAATCCGGAAAGTCTGTAGTCGTTTGCGATTTCGACGGCCGGCAGCTTCCTGCCGTCCCTGATCGAGCGCAGACTCGAAGGCGCACGACCGCGCTCGTGCGCCCACACGCGGCGGTCGACGTCTGTCCGAATCGAGTCTTGTCGACCTTTGACTTAGTCGCTTCCAATTAGAAACCGCAATTCTCGTTCGTGTACGGCCTGACCGTCCGCGACGTCGAGCTGCTCTGCGTCCCATCGCGATCCATGACCTCCAGCGAGATTGTCATGTTCACGTACTTGAGACCCTCGCTGTCGGTCGAGCTGTTCGCGCCAGCCACCAATCGGCAGTCGGTATCGATTTCGGCAAGAATCGGGCTCGCCCGCTGTTGAACAATCCTTTCGACCGCCTGAATCACCCGCGACCATCGAACGATCACGCCATCCGACCGGCTGCCATCCAGGCGACAGTCGAGCTCGCGTCCAGCCTCGATGAGAACGCACGCGTCTGAGCCGCGCGTGGGCGAGGTCACGGTAAAGGGTGGACGTGGCGTCGGCAGTGGGTCTCTAGTCTTTGGTCTCTCGTCTTTGGTTTGTCTTTGGCCTTACTAAAGACTAAAGACTAAAGACTGACGGTTGGATATGCCTACTGCGCCGATGTACGCAGCCAGGTGGTCAGGGCCGGCGCCTGACGCGAGACCAGCGCGGCGCACGAGTCGATTCGCTCGAGGGCCTGCTGAAGGCTTCGTTCCGAGGACGGCACCGGATTCTTCGCGAAGAATTGCCTGACGTCGGCGGCATGCTTCTGGGAACAGAAGCCTCCGAGCGCGCCGATGATGCCGGGAATGCCCTGGAACGTGCCGAGCTTCTGGACGAGCGTCGGCCACTGCGCCTTGACGAAGCTCCACGCCGCGTCGCGCGAGGGCGGCCGCCCCATGAGGCCCCCGATGAGCTGCGCCGTGTCCTGCGTCCGCACTTCCGGAGAAATCGCGAACGCGAGCGTCCGCTGCACGAGCGCCGGATCCTGAAACCAAGAGAGCGCGCTGAAGAACCGGTAGTACTCCTCGGGCTGCGCGCTCAGTTGTCTGATCTGACCGAGATAACGGTCGTACAGTGTGGCGTCCCCCGCGATCGCTGCAACGCGCAGCACCGCCGGAGCAACCGTGCCCGGCAGTGACAAAGGATTCGAGATGTACTGCACGGCCAGCTCGCGCGCCCGCCGCTGCACGTCGACGTCGTTGCCTGTCTCACCCACGAGCGTCAGCAGCTCCGCACGACGGCTGTGCCGCTCGTCGTCGTCCTTGAGCGTGCCCGGCAACCCAAGGGCGTCGAGTACCGGACCGAAGCGTTGACGGATCCACCGTTGGTAGTCAGGGCGCAGCGGCGCGGTGACGACGTCCTCGCCCGTTTGTGTCAGTCGTGACGCGATCGCGTCGATGACGGCCGAGGTGTCGTCGTTTGCGTACGCGGCGGCCAGGTCCAGGTACACCCCGATGTCATGGCGCCCGGCGCGCACCATCCACCATTCATCTCCAAGAAGCGCGAGGCGTTCGACTGGTTCGAGCTTTGCGCCCGCACGCAGTGCGCGCACGGCGTCCGGGGCGTACTCCGTGAAGTAGTAGCCGCGGGCGTCCGCGTTGGCAAAGAAGGTTCCGCAGCCTGGCGCCCGAAATGTCTCGCGCCGACCGTCGAGCACTTCGCAGCGCGGTGCGCCGCTGTTCGCCTTGAGACAGACGGGAATCGTCCATTGTTCGTCGGACTGCGCCCGGACACCGGGGATGCCGACGAATCGCTCCTGTGCTAACGCTGTCTCGGTTTGCGTTCCGACACAGCGAGTCTGCACCTCCACGACAGGCGCGCCGGCCTGCTGGATGTAGCCCGCCATGATCCGGTCGATCGGACGGCCGGTGACGCGCGTCATCTCGTTCCAGAAATCCTCGCCCGCCGCGTTGGAGTACGCAAACCTGCGCAGGTATGACGCAATCCCTTTTCGAAACAGATCGGGCCCGACAAATGCTTCCAGCATTCGCAGCACGCCGGCCGTTTTCTCGTACGCAATCCCGTCGAACACCTCGTTGATCTCCTCAGGTGTGTCGACGTCCATGCGGATCGGCCGCGTGGTACGCAGCGCGTCGATGCCCAGCGCGCTCTGCGTGTCTGCAGCGTCGTCGAGCTCCACCTTCCACTCAGGGCGCCAGCGTGCCAACGGCTTGTTCGCAATCCAGGTTGCGAAGCCTTCGTTGAGCCAGATGTCGTCCCACCATTTCATCGTGACGAGATTGCCGAACCACTGATGTGCGATCTCGTGGGAGACGATCCCTGCAACCTGCTTGAGCGTTCCGAACGATGCGCGCTCGGGATCGACGAGCAGGAGGCGCTCGCGGAAGGTAATCGCGCCGCTGTTTTCCATGGCGCCGGCTGCGAAATCAGGGACCGCGATGAGATCGAGCTTGCCGAACGCGTACGGGATGCCGAAGTAGTCGTTGAAGAACGACAGCTCCTGCTCGGCGGCTTCGAGGGCGAACGCCGTCAGCCCGAGCTTGTCGGCGGTCGAGCAGACGCGAATCGGTGTGCCGCCTGCGGCACCGCTCCGGCAGACAAAGTCGCCGACGATCATCGCGACGAGATAGGTCGACATTCTGGGCGTGGTGGCGAAGGTCAGCGTGTGCTTTCCGGGCTCGGGGCCGGGCACGTCCGAGAGCGGCCCTCCGTTGGAGATTGCCGTGTCTGCGGCGTCGACCATCAGCGAGACATCGAACGTCGCCTTGAACCGCGGCTCGTCGAATGAGGGAAACGCGCGGCGGGCGTCTGTCGCCTCCATCTGCGTCACCGCGTACCGTCGGCCGTTGGCTCGGCTCAGATAAAAGCCGCGCAGCTTGTCGTTGAGGAGGCCCGTATAGGCGATCTGCAGGGTGGCGGTGCCCGCTGGAATCTCCTGCGGCACCGTGAGCGTTGCTGTTTCCGTCTTCGGCTCCAGCGTCACCTGCGCGGTCTGCGTTCGGTTGCCTGCCGCAATCGTCACGTCGCCGAACTCGACCTCCGCGGCGTGCAGCGTGATCGTGCGCGTGGCCGTCTTCACCTGGACGCGAATGCTCTCGCGGCCGCGAAACGTCTCTTTGTCCAGGTCCGGAGCGAACCACAGCGTGTAATGGTCGGGGACGACGGTGTCGGTCAGCCGCTGGGCTTCGGCAGCGTAGGGCGCGATGAGCAACGGGACGAAGGAAAAGACAAGAAGGGCGCGAAAACGTCGCTGCATCCCCACAACGGTAGCACCGTCGGCAAGGTTCTGGCAGGAGAGCTCGGCAAGGCTGGCGAACACTGCCGTTCGCGCACGATTTTGCGTGGAACGGTAACGATTTTTGTGTCTCAATGGCATACGCATCAGATGCGAAGGAGGCGCCGTGAAGAAATGGGCGAGCGTGCTGGCGGTGGCCAGCATCTGTATCGTGGGATGCGGTGGGGGACAGGGAGATAACCCTGAAACGGCGGCAACCGAAGGCAACACGGCAGGGGAGACGGCCGGAGCTCCAGCGGCAGCGCGCGCGCCGCAGTACCGCGAGATCGCGCTGCCGGAAGGCACAACGCTGCCGCTCCGACTTCGGTCGGCGGTCGCGTCCGACACCAGTCGCGTGGAGGATACGGTGCGAGCCGAGCTGCGCGAGGCCGTCGTTCTCAACGGCGCAACCGTGTTGCCCGCAGGAACCGAGCTCATGGGCGTCGTCACCAACGCGGAACGGTCGGGCCGCGTCAAGGGACGCGCGCGCGTCGCCTATCGCTTCAACACGATCAGCCACGACGGCGAACGGTACGACGTGTCAACGGCGCCGTTGTCGCACGAGGCCGAGGCCACCAAGGGCGAGGACGCCACCAAGATTGCCGTCGGGGCCGGCGCGGGTGCGGCAATCGGGGCGATTCTCGGCGGCGGTGACGGTGCGGCCAAAGGCGCCGCGATCGGCGGCGCAGCCGGCACGGGCGCCGTGCTGGCCACGCGCGGTGAAGAAGTAAGGCTGGCCCCCGGCGCCAGCGTGACCACACGCCTCACTGCGCCGGTGACGATTCGGGTGAAGGTCGGTTAGTGGTTAGTGGTTGGTAGCTTGCGGTTCGTGGTTAACCGCCAACCACCAACCATCAACCACCAACCACCCTGTTCCGGTTCTGCCACATCGCGCGGCGCTCGGCGGGCAGCTCACGAATGAGCGCACCGAGCGCCGCATTCTCGGCCGCCACGTAGAACTGGTACGTCTGCTTGAATGGCGCGTCAGCGTCTTCCGCCACGCGAAAGAGCTGCGTGCCGTGCGCGTCGTCGTCGCCTGGACGCGCGAGGTAACAGAGACAGGTCAACAGCGACCGCCTTGGGATCGCGATGCGGTTCGAGGTGATAGCCAGGCGCCAGATCCTGCTTGATGGGATCGTGATCCGAGAAGAAGACCGTCGGCGGAAGCGCTTCGAGCAGCAGATCGTAGACGCGTGACGGCAGCACGTCTTCGACGACAACGTGATCAAACGGATCGGCGCGCATCGGCGCGGCCGCGACGGCGCGACCGATTGAGGCGGCGAGCTGTTCCTTGTCCAGGAGGGCCGGCAGCGAACCGAGGCGGTGACGCTGCTGTTCGTTCAATTCGGCAATCATCCGGAGCTGCGACGCGTTGCGGTCGCCGCGGGCCGCGCGAACCGACGCTTCCTGCAGGGCCGTTTGCAGCGCCTCCACCTCGTGCGCGAGACGCCGCAGCTCCTTCCGAACAGGCTTCAGCGCTTCATCCGCGTCGTGGCGCCACGCGCCGCGGAGGCGCGCCATCAGGTTCGTCTGCTTCAAGAGCCTTGCGGGCATGACGCTACCGCGTGGAACCGATCTGGCGGACACTGCCCGCAATCGCTGCAGTCACCGTGGCGGCCTGTGATGGATCGGTGAGAAACGCGACGCGCTCATTTCCGCCGACGCGTAGAGGCACGACCGGCAGATCGGGATCGAGCGGCGCACTGCCCGCAAGACGGACTGCTTCATCCCACGCCGCCAGCTCGCTCGCGGCGCGGGTGAGGTGATCCGGCCGGTTCAGAAACGACGTCATCGGTCCGGCGGACGATTCAGGTAAGCCGACGACGTCGCCCGAGAGTAGACGCGTGACCCGCAGAATGCCCGCGCGCGCGAGCCATGGTGACGCGCGCACGAGCCGCATCGTCACGGCCGCTCCGTCAGCCTCTGCCGTCGGCGAATCCACGAGAATGAGGGTTCGTACGTCGTCGCCGAACCGCACGGCGTACAGCGTCGCGAAGATCGCACCGAGCCCGTGGCCGACGAGCACGTACGGGCCAGGCTCTCCAGAGCGTTCGAGCAGTGCATGCAAGTGCTCCGGGACCGCTGAAGGATCGTACGGCACGTCGCCGGCCTCGCTCCATCCGAGTCCAGCGCGGTCGTAGCTGCAGACGCGTGAGGTCTGCGCGGCGGCGGGTTGCACCCAGCCCCATGCCGCAGACATGCCCGCGGCGGGCGCTTCGAGCACGACCGTCGGCGAGCCCTCGCCGACGCAGTAAATGTGGAGCTGGCGATCGCCAATGTCGACCATGCGCCCCGGATGTGGAAACTGCCGCCGTTCGAGCGCTGTTGCCGCGCCTTGATACGTCGCGCCGGCCAGAATCAGGAACATGAGGATGGCGGCGGCCGTCAGGAGCGTGCGGCGAATCTGGGCAGGAATCACGGATTCATCACGACAGCTTGGTTTCGCCGAGCCCGTACTTCTCGATGCGAGAGTAGAGCTGCGCCCGGGTGAGCCCAAGCAGCCTGGCGGCGCGTGTCTTGTTGAACCGCGCCTGCGTCAGCGCCTTGGCGACGAGCGAACGCTCGAGATCCTCAAGGTTGACGCCGCCCGGCGGCAGGGCGGGGCCGCTTGCGTCGCCGCCCACCGCCGCGACAGGCTCGCGCGGTACGGTGAGCGGCAGATGTTCTGTCTGGATGTAAGCGCCGTCGGCGAGGATCACGGCGCGCTCGATGGCGTTGCGCAGCTCGCGGACGTTCCCCGGCCACGGATACGTGAGCAGCTGGTCTTTCGCTTCGCGTGCGATGCCGGCCGGCGGCTTGCCCACCGCTCCACCGATTTCCTCGAGAAACGCGTCGGCCAGCTCGAGAATGTCGTCGAGGCGGTCGCGCAGCGGCGGCAGCGCAATCTCGAACACGCTGAGGCGATAGTACAGATCCTCCCGAAACTCTCCCCGCCGCATCGCAGCGTGGAGGTCGCGGTTGGTGGCCGCGATGACGCGGATATCCGCGCGGCTGCTGCGCGTGCTGCCGAGCCGCATGAATTCGCGCTCTTCGAGCACGCGAAGCAGCTTGGCCTGCACGGTCGGCGCCATCTCGCCGACTTCGTCGAGGAAGAGCACGCCGCCGTTGGCCTGTTCGATCCTTCCCGGCTTGGCGGCCACTGCGCCGGTGAACGCGCCGCGTTCGTGGCCAAAGAGCTCGGATTCGAGCAGCTGGTCGGGAAGGGCGGCGCAGTTGATCGCCACGAACGGCCCGTTCTTGCGCCGCGATCCCTGATGGATGAACCGTGCGACGACTTCCTTGCCCGTGCCCGATTCGCCCGTGAGCAGCACGGTCGTTTCTGTTTGCGCCACACGCGCGGCCTGTGCGAGAACGTCCTTCCACTGCTGGGAATGCCCGACCACCCTCCGTTGCCCCGTGCGGGCCTCGAGCTCCCGGGTCAGCGTCGCCACCTGCGCCTCCAGCTGCGCGGCGGTCTCGCGCGCGGCAGCGTCGCGGCGTGCGGCCTCCGCCAGGCGCTGGTGCGATAGCGCGAGGGCGAGCAAGTCGGCGACGCGACGCGCGAAATCGATGTCGGCCTCGGTGAACCGTTCCGAATCGCGCGCCAGGAAGAACAGCGACCCGAACACTCCGGTGTCGACCGCCATCGGAACTCTCAGCGCCGAACGCGCACCGAGCGTGCGGAAGATCCGTCCGCGCGCCGTCTCGGCCTCGATCTCGGTGCTGGCATCGTGGACGACGTACGGATCGCGATGGAGGAGCGCGCGCCCTTCACCTGTCACCGTCATCGGCGCCCAGAACTCGGGCGCGTCGACTTTCGCGCCGGTCATGGCGTAAACACGGAGCGACCGGCCGTCCTCCGCCCATGACGTCAGAGCCAGGATGTCGTGAGGCAATCCGCCGCGGATGACGGCTGACACTTCCGCGAAGATGTGTCGGATGTCGAGTGCTCCCGCCATCGTGTGCAGCAGACGGTCGAGCGTGTCGATCCGCTCTCGCCGCACCGCTTCGGTGCTGAGCAGCGCGTCGTGCTGCAAGGCAAGGGACAGCAGATCGGCCACGCTGTCCATCACGGCCTCGTCCGCCGCGGTGAACGCGTCGGCCGCGCTCGACGTGAACCAGAGCGCCCCGTGCACGCTCGAACCGCGACCGACTGTGCAGATGATCCGCGAGCGGGCGTCAGTATCGACATCGGGCACCACCGCCGATCCGGCGTCCGCGATGCGGTGACCGGTCACTTCGAGCTCGCCAGTCGGCCGCGCTACGTAGAGAATGACCGATTCCGCCCGATCGAGTCGGAGCACGTGCAAGCGCTCGAAGGGCGCCACGTCGCGCAGCAGCACCGCGAGCCGCGGAACGAGATCGCCGAGCGCCGTCGCTTCCGACACGAGACGCGCGACGGCCGTGAGAAGAGCCGAGGAGTCCATCACGGTCACTGAATCGGTCAACCAGTATAATCCGTGGGCATTTGCGATTCGTGATTGGTGATGTGTGACTGAGGCGAATGCGCTCGCACGAGGTTTGTCGTGGATCGATCTGCATTTCCTGGATCGCCCGCACGCCATCGCGACCGCTGTCATTCAGAGTGTCGGATCGGTGGCGCTCGTCGATCCGGGACCCACCACGTGCCTGGAAACGCTCGAGCTCGGCCTTCAGTCACACGGCGTCCGTCTGGGCGACGTCACGCATCTTCTTCTCACGCACATTCATCTCGACCATGCCGGGGCCACCGGCACGATCCTTCGCCGTCACCCGCACGTGAGAGTGCTCGTGCACGAGCGTGGTGCGCCCCACCTCGTCGATCCAAGCAAGCTGATCGCGAGCGCCTCCCGGTTGTACGGCGATCAGATGGAACATCTGTGGGGAGCGATTGAAGCGGTGCCGGAGAGCAATCTGATGGTGCTCGCCGGTGGCGAGCAGGTTGAGGCGGGTGGAAGACGGTTCGAGGTTGCATACACTCCCGGCCACGCGTCGCATCACGTTTCGTACTTCGACAGCTCGAGCGGGATTGCCTTCGTCGGCGATACGGCGGGTGTCTGTGTCGACGGAGGATATGTGCTGCCGCCCACACCTCCTCCTGACGTCGATGTCGAGATCTGGCACGCAAGCGTCGCGCGCATCGAGGCGTGGGCGCCGCGAACGCTGTTTCTCACGCACTGTGGCCCTATCGACAACCCCGGACCTCACCTGCGCACGCTCGTCGACAACCTCGAAACGATGTCAGGCATCGTGCGGAAGCGGCTGGCGGAGCCTGGGCCGGACGACGAGAAGGGAAGGCGCTTTGCCGAAGACGTGACGCGCGAGCTGCGACGCCAGATGAACGAGCCGCAAGTGGCCGCCTATCTCGCCGCGGCGCCGCCCGAGTTGCTATGGCTCGGGCTGGCGCGGTATTGGAAGAAGAAGGGCGTCATCGCTGATCGAACGCCGTGAGCAGCGTCACGTTGCCGACCTGTCGTGCCATCAAATCGACAAGGTCGACGAGATCCCGCTCGCCGAAGAGCTTCAACGCGCGAGCGTAAGTGGCCGGGCTGACGGTGTGTTTCCCGAATAACTCGCGGCCGAACTGGATAATTGCCGCGTCCTTCTCAGCGAGGCCGTCGACGGCTCGTTCGTGCCGCACGACGTCGATGATCGACGCCTCCACTCCGGCGCTGCGCGCGGCGAGCTCTTTTGTCGTCCAGTCATACTGCTGATTGTGCTCGTACGCCGTGACGAGAGCCGCCAGCGCCATCAACCGCGCGCCGACGCTTGCCTCCAGAAGCTTCATCCCCGACCCGTGCCGGGCGATCTGCCCCGGACCGGTGCCCTCAGGTGCCAACCCACGGCTGTAGAGCGGCCCTGGCGTAGCTTGGCCCTGCGCTTTCGTGTAAGGGAGGCGGCTTCTCGAATCGGGGTGAATATCTGCAGGTGGAGTGAATGGAAGCGGCAGAAGCTGCTTCCACCCCGGTGGCATCTGTTGGTTGAAGGCAGTGAGCCGCGTCGCGGTGGCCGCGTAATTGCCCATCAGGCTGACGATGTCCACGAGGTCGGTCTTGCCGAGCACCTTCAAGGCTCGAGCGTACGTGTCAGCGCCGAGCGCGTGCTTTGCAAAGATTTCCCGGCCGATCTCTATGATGACCGCCTGCCTGTCAGTGAGCCCCGTCACAGGTTTCCGATGCCGCACGACGTCCACGACGGCGGGGTCGAGGCCCACCGCCAGTGCTTCCATTTCGTGCAGCGACCACTCGTACGGCTGATCGTGTTCGCGTGCGGACGTGAGAATCGCAAGCTCGGTGAGCTGCCGGCCGAGCGGCGAGAGCCACCGCACATCGACGCCCGAGGCGTGCAGCCGTATCGCGTCGACGCCCTGCGCGCCTGGTTTCAGCAACGGAAGCCGGCTTCGTGAGTCGGGGTACACGTCCCGTGGAAGTGGGCCATTCGTGCTCGTCTGTGCTGCGGCGAACGGGGTAATGCCGACGAGGAACAGGAAGAAAAGAGCCAGCGCTCGACGTCTCATGGTCTCTTCTCCGGTTGAGGGTTTCAGGAGAAAGAGTGTATGCCTACCGGGCAGTCGGCACGGCAGGGAAAATCACAGGCGGCAGGCGCACTTCCGGCTTCGATCTTGAAGCCGAGAGCCCAAGGTCCAAACGCCTGAGACGAGCGTGCCTAATTCGCTGACGCGAGGCTGCTGGGACGAGTCCGTAGCGCTAGGGAGTGCGCCGGGTCAATCAGCAGCCGAAGCGCGTAACCCTGCGGCGTACCGGTCGAAGTGCGATAGGGGCCAACCCGATACACAGCCGACAGCACCTTGCCCTGCTGCAGCACAGACGGCAGGTCGGCGCAGTCGCGTCCGTTTCGCTCGATTTGGAAGTGCACGAGACGATAGAGCGGAATCGACGCCGGTACTTGACACTCGACGAACGCATCGACGTCACTGACGTCGCGCGTGACCACCGAAACGAACCTGAGCGCGCCGCTGGCGTCGCGCCATGTCAGGCGTCCGGGTACCCGGAGCTTGCGGCGATTGCCGATTCGGCTCCGACTTAAGGCCGGGTGCTGGTGCCGGCCCTGTGAATTAGCGACAGTTTCAATCACCTTGAGCCCCCTGGGAGGAAACGCTTGCCAGGACTACCCATCAATGCTCAGGCCGATGTCGTTCTTGTCAGATTGCAAAACTGTGCAAGGTGTAAAGTATTGTGAAAAAAGAAGTAATGGTGGATGACAGATTTTTCGTTGCACTGTGGTGTGGATACAAGGTATCCGGAGGGGTGTATACCTGACTACTTGGTATCCGTCACTGCACCTCCAATCTGCAGCCGTCGCATTTTGAGATAGAGGCCGCGACGTGTCAGCCCGAGGAGGCGCGCGGTCTCCGAGATATTCCCGCGCGTGCGCCCCAGGGTCGTGACGATCAAGTCCTTCTCGACTTGCTCAACTGCCGCCGTGAGGTTGCGTACGCCGCCCGTGGACATCGATGCGGTCGTCGTACGCGCTTCGTCGCGAGACGCCGCGGGCGCCCCCAGATCGGGCGACAGGTGATCGGGGAGTACCGAGCCGCCCGGTGCGCTCATGGCGACCGCTCGTTGAATTTCGTTGCGCAGCTGGCGCACGTTGCCCGGCCACCAGTACCGCGCGAACAGGTCCAGCGTGGCCTGGACGAGCTGCACGTCGGGCTTGCCGAGTCGCTCGCACGCCTCGCGCAGAAAGAACGTGCTCAAGTGAGGAATCTCGTCGCGCCGGTCGCGCAGCGGCGGCACCTGAATGCGAATCACGCTCAACCGGTAATACAGATCCTCGCGAAACTTGCCTTCGGCCACCCGCTGTTCGAGGTCGGCATTGGTCGCCGCGAGAATGCGGACATCCACCCCCTGGGGGCGCGTTTCGCCGACGGGCATGACCTCGCCCTGTTCGAGAAAGCGCAGCAATTTCGGTTGAACGTCGAGCGGCAGGTCGCCAATCTCGTCCAGGAACAGCGTGCCGCCGGTGGCCGACCGAATGAGTCCCTGCTGGTCGGTCACCGCGCCTGTGAAGCTGCCCCGGCGGTGGCCGAACAGCTGACTGTCGGCAAGCTCCCTCGTCGTCGTGGTGCAGTTGTACGGCAGAAACATCGCCCCGCGTCGCGGTGAGCCGACGTGGATCGCACGGGCCACGAGATCCTTGCCGGTTCCGCTTTCGCCGGTGATCAGCACTGTGAGATTGTGGCCCTGGAGTCGTTGGATTTGCTCGACGACACGATTCATCGTGGCGCTGGCGCAGATGAAGCCCGGGAGCAGCGGCTCGAGAGGGCGCTCGTTGATCTGCTCGACCGCCAGCGGGGGGCGCTCGCGCGCGCCGCACAGCTCGAATCCCTGGCGCGCAACGGCGGCGAACATCCGCAGTCGGCGCCCTGCGTCCTCTGTCAACCCGCCGGCTGCGACGACCGCGCACAGCCGCGGCACGTCATGGTCGCGGCCGAGCGGCTCGGTCATCAGCATCCCCTCGCCGTACTCGCGGCTGCCCTGGGAGGCAGCCCGCGCCAGCGCTCGTGCCACGTCGGTGGCGCAGCCGGCCGCAGCGGCAACACGAACTTCGGCCCCGGGGGCGGCAGTGAACACGACAGCGGCGTCCGCTTCGAGCGTTTCGAGAAGCGAGGTCGCAGTCTCGCGAGCCAGGAGGTCTGGCAATATGGCCGCGTCCACCAGACGCCGCACGACGGCATCGTCCTGATGCGGAGATAGCGCCGGCTGCGCCCGCGGTGTCTCGTCCAGCCGCGCGCGGAGCGCCTCGACTTCCTTCAGGTCGTGCTCGGCGCCCAAGGTGGCAAACGTGGCGGTCGCCTGGTTCAGATAGCGCTCCGCGGCGGAGCGGTTGCCGGCGGTGACAGCCAGGCGGCCAAGCGCCAGATTGCTCACAGCGGCGTGGTAACGCTCGCCGAGCAGATCGAAGACGCTGGCACTTTGCGCGAAGTCGTGATGGGCGGCTGCGGAGCGGTTTGAGCGTTCCCGGACGCTGCCGCGGATGCGAAGGAACTCTCCCCACGAGGCCGGCGCGGCGCGCGGATCCAACCGCGTTTCGCACGCATCGACCCGCGCGTCCGCCTCGCGAATCCTCCCGCCGGCGACGAGCGCCTCGCAGGCTGCGAGCTCGGCCTGGATGGCGTCGGAGGGAGGAACGCCTGGCGTTCGCACCATTTCCTCGGCCATGGCAATCGCTTCTTCGAACGCACCGCGGCGAATCGCCAGCTTGACGCCGAGCACGCGCAGCGACCACTCGTACCACCGCATGGCCTGGTTGCCATGCTCCCCGTATGCCTCGCTGGCCTGCTTGAGGTACTCACCCGCACGCTCGTACGAGCCGCGCATGAGGTGGATCTGCGCGAGCGTATCGAATACGGCGCCGGTCGTCTCGTGAAACTGGACGGGGCTTCTGACTTCCAGCGTGCGGTTGAGAATCTTCTCGGCACGCTCGAGATCGCCAAGCTGCACGAGAATCTGCCCGAGCGTCGCCAGGGCGACGGCGAGCCCATGCCCCGATCCGCGCGATTCGTGGAGCGTCACGCTGCGCTCGGCCATGGCCAGCGCCTGGTCGAACTGGTGCCGCATCAACGCGACGTTGGCCTGGTTGTGCACGACCCCCGCGAGCACATCGTCGGCCTGTATCGCCATCGCCAGGCGCTCGCCCTGGCGGAGGGCCGTCGCGGCCTCGTCGTACCGTCCCGACTGCGCCAGCAGGATAGCGGACAACGAGTGGACCAACGCGAGGTGACGACGGTCGCCGGCCGCGTGCAGCGCTGATGCGGCCTCCGTCAGATGGTCGCGGACGATGCCGAAGTCGCCGACCTGCCTGTAGCAATGCGCCAGCTCGTAGTGGGCGAGCCCGATTGCGCGCGAATCATGCGCAAGCTCGGCGTGCTTGAGCGCCCGGGCGTGCAATGCGATGGCGCGCGACTGCTCACCGCGCGCGTAGGTGATGCGGCCATGAAGGCGCCAGAGCGTCGACAGCCGTGCATCGCTGATGGGTTCGCGGATCGCGCCGGGAGGACGCCCAAGAGCCGACGCGGCCTGGGCCAGGTCGTCCTGCATCAGCCAGGCTTCGGCCAATGCGGTGCGAACCACGATTTCGTCTTCCCGATTCAGCGCGGACGTTCGCAGCAGCGGTGCCAGCAGCTGCGCCGCTTCGGGGCCGCGGCCGCGCACGAGGGCGGCGCTGGCGCGCGCGAGCGTTGATTGAATGTTTCCCGCTGGCACCGTGAAGTGTCGTCGACGGGAGTATACAAGGTATACAGGTCGGTGGGGAGCCGACTTTCGGGTTAGATCCCTTTCAGCAGTTGCTCGACAACTCGTTGCAACAACGAGGGATTGCGGTGAGGAAGGTGCGCATGGATCCCTCGGCGGCCGGCCCGCTCCAGTGACTGGAAGTCGCCAACCGCCTGCGCCATTTCCAACACGCCAAACGAATAGGGCTCGCCGGGAATCTGCAGGTCTTCAGGTGGCTCCGCGGTGACAATCAGGTACACACCGGTATTAGGCCCTCCCTTGTGAAGCTGTCCCGTCGAATGCAGGTAGCGCGGGCCGAAGCCGAGCGTCGCGGCGCACCCTGTCCTCTCCGCGACCGAATTGCGGATCCCCTCCAACGTTTGTAGGAAGCGCTCATCGTCGGGAGGAAGGTACGCGAGCAGCGCGAAATAATCGCCTGGCCGCAGGAGATCGAGCAGCGCAAGGGAGGTTCCATCGCCCAAGCCAGCCTCCGCAGAGGTCGTGAGCCCGATTCGAGCGCCTTCGACTGCGGCACTCGGCTCGGGGACCGGCAGGCGTCGTTGAGCGCCGTAGGTGGTCAGCAGCGCGCGGGTGGCGTCCTTCGCCTGCTGCACGTTCGGTTCGTCGAACGGGTTAATGCCGAGCAGCCATCCGGCCGCCGCCGTTGCGACTTCCCACCGGAAGAACTCGGCGCCGAGCGCTGCGACGTCAGGCATGCGCAACGTCACCTGGGGCGTCTGCGCGGAGTTCGCGCGTTCCGTGACGGTGGAGTCGTTCGTCCCATCAAGCGCGATTGCCACAACAATTCGATCGCGTCCGCCCACGGCGTCGTGCGTGCTGCCGACGAGCGGCACGATGCCCTTGCCGTGCTTTCCGGTGCTCTCGGCGACGAGCTGTTCGGCCCAGAGTCCAAACCGCTCCAGTGGAGGCGGGACCACGAGGGTGAGCTTGTCGCGGCCCGCAAGGGCCGCTGCGCCCATGACGGCCCCGAGCGCCAGCCCGGGATTGTGCCGGGGATTGTCGCCGCGGCACTGGTCGGCCATGAGTCGCGCTGAAGCCAGCAGCGCGTCGATGTCGATACCCATCACGGCTGCCGGGACGAGGCCGAAGAGCGAAAGCGCCGAAAAGCGTCCGCCGATGTCGGAGGGGTTGATGAACAGATCGCGGAACCGCTGACTGCTGGCCTGGCGCTGGAGCACGGTGTTGTCGTCGGTGATCGCGACGAAATGCGATCCGGGTTCGATAACCGCTGCCGCACGTACCCGACGTTCCGCTTCGGCGGCGAGACTGGCGAGCTCGATGGTCGATCCCGACTTGCTGGCCAGGATGAAGAGCGTCGTGGCGGATCGCTCCATGGCGTCGCGCACCGCGTCCGGGTCGACGGAATCGAGCACCTGAAAGCGGGGAAAGCCACGCGCGACGCCGATGACTCCGCGCATGACCTCGCTCGCGAGACTCGATCCACCCATGCCCAACAGGACGACGTCCGTGAAGCCGCCCTGCTTGACGGACTCGGCGAACGCGCGCACGCGAGGCACGTACGCGCGCATCGTCTCGGCGGCATCGAGCCAGCCGAGACGATTTGAAATCTTCCGCTGAATGTCTGCATCGCTGCTCCACACATCGAGGCGGCGCGTCCAGAGTGCTTCGGAAAATCGATGGTGTTCCAGCCGGAGACAGGCCTGTTCGATTGCGGGGCCAAGCGGACCAGGATCGATTGCGAACGTCACCGGACTACAATGAGAGTGAGGAACATGGGAAGAATCCTACGCTCTCTGCTCCTGCTGTTGCCACTCGCTGTGGCGGCGTGCGCGCAGCCAGAGGAGCCGCGGTCGGATGCGGCATACCGCGTGGCAGCGCCGGCGGCTGCGGCACCGGCTCCGTCGCCACGTGCGCGGATCGTGTTCCTTGGCGACAGCCTGACCGCCGGACTCGGCCTTCCTCGTACGCAGTCGGTGCCGTCGTTGATTCAGGGACGGCTCGACTCGGAAGGCTATGCGTACGAAGTGGTCAATGCCGGCGTTTCGGGCGACACGTCTGCCGGCGGCCTTCGGCGATTGGATTGGGCGCTCGAGGGCGACGTGGACGTGCTGGTCGTCGAACTGGGCGCCAACGACGGCTTGCGCGGGCTGCCGGTCGCCCAGATGAAGGCGAACCTCGACCAGATCATCGGACGCGCCAAGGAACGTGACATCACGGTCATTCTGACAGGGATGGAAGCTCCGCCAAATTACGGCCCCTTCTACACGTCGGAGTTCCGCCGGGCGTTCCGCGACCTGGCAGCCGAGCGCGACGTGATCTTCGTGCCGTTTTTCCTCGAAGGCGTGGCCGGCGATCCGAGTCTGAACAACGCAGACGGCATACACCCGAACGCGGCAGGCGCACGAATCGTCGAGCAGACGATCTGGCGCGTCCTCGAGCCGGTGCTCGGCAAACTGGATCGATGATCGAGCTCCGCCGCGTCTCCAAGACGGTCGATAGTGGCGGCCGTCCGCTGACGATTCTGCACCAGCTCGATGTGACGATCCCATCCGGACGTTTTCTTGCGGTCGTCGGACCATCCGGGAGCGGGAAGTCGACGCTCCTCGGCCTGCTTGCGGGCCTCGATGCGCCGAGTACGGGTGAGATCCTGATCGATGGTGTCGACATTACGAGGCTGAGCGAAGACGGGCTGGCGAGGCTGCGTGGGGACAAGATCGGATTCGTGTTCCAGTTCTTCCATCTCGTCCCGTCGCTGACGGCATTCGAGAACATTCTCGTGCCGATGGAGATCGCCCGCCGGCGCGACGCCGTCGATCGCGCGCGGCTGCTGCTCGACGAGGTGGGGCTCTCGGATCGCGGGCACCACTATCCCTCGCAGCTCTCTGGCGGCGAGCAGCAGCGCGTGGCCATCGCGCGTGCGCTCGCGAACGATCCGTCGATCGTGCTGGCCGACGAGCCGACCGGCAACCTCGATTCGACGACCGGTCGCCACATCATGGAGCTGCTGCTCAACGTGCGGCGTTCGAGGGGATCCACGCTCGTGCTCGTGACCCATGACGCCGGGCTGGCGTCGCTGGCCGATTCGCGGCTGTCGCTGCGGGACGGCAGATCCGTCGAGGTGTCCGAGGAGGCGCTGCGATGATCTTCATCGTTCGCATGGCGATGCGCGAGGTGCGCGCGTCGTGGCGGCGGCTGTTGTTCTTCTTCGTCTGCATCGCAATCGGTGTCGGGTCGATCGTCGCGCTGCGGTCGTTGATTCAAAGCGTGCGCGTGGCGCTCGCGGGCGAGGCGCGCACGCTGCTCGGTGCGGACGTGCTCGTGGCGTCGAATCGTCCGTGGTCGCAGCCGGTGGTCGACACGCTCGATGCGGAGCAGCGCGCCGGGCGCGTGATGCTGCGGTCGGAGACGGTCGAGATTCCAACGATGGTCAGGCCGTCCGATCCATCCAATCCCGCGGCGCGGACGGTGGAGCTCAAGGCCGTCGGTCCCGAGTTTCCCCTCTACGGATCGTTGACGTTGCGCGAAGGTGGCTATACCCACGCGCAATTGACAGGGCGCGGGGCGCTGGTGCGGCCCGAGCTCCTCGCGCAGTTCGGGCTGCGCGTCGGCGACGGGATCCAGATCGGCACCCAGACATTCCAGATTCGCGGCGTCATCGTCGCGGAGCCCGGGCGCCGGCTTGGAGCGTTCACCCTCGGCCCGCGCGTGCTCATCGACCGCGCGGATCTCGACGCGACCGGCCTGCTGACGTTCGGGAGCCGGGTGTCGTACCACCAGCTGCTGCAGGTGCCCGAGACGGTTGCGGAACAGGTCGCCTTCGATCTCCGGCAGGCGTTTGCCGACGAGTTCGTCGACGTGCGCTGGTATCGCCGCACCGAAGACCAGATGGGAGAGAACCTGACGCGCGCCGAAAATTATCTGAGCCTCGTCGGCCTGGTCGTCTTGATTCTCGGTGGCATCGGCGTGTCGAGCGTGACGCGCGTGTTCGTGCAGCAGAAGGTGCGCACCATCGCCATTCTGAAGTGCGTCGGCAGCAGCTCGAAACAGATGCTCGCGGTCTACTTGGCGCAAGTGCTGCTGCTCGGTCTTGCCGGCAGCGTCCTTGGCGTTGTGCTGGCGGGCATCGTCCTCGCCGCCGTGCCGATGTTCGTCGGCGACCTCGTCACCCTCATGCGAGTCGACTTTGGGCTCACACCGTCGGCCGTCCTGCAGGGACTGGCGATCGGCCTGCTGGTGTCCATGCTGTTCTCGCTGGTGCCGCTGCTCGAGGTGCGGCACGTGAAGCCGTCGCTGCTGTTGCGCCAGGACGTGCCGCGCCCGTCGCAGTTCGACTGGCTGAAGTGGACGGTCACTGCCGCCGTGGCCGCTGCGCTCGTGGCGGTCGCGTCGTGGCAGGCCGGCTCGGTGGAGGTGGGCCTGCTCCTGTCCGGCGGGTTCGTGGGCGTGGCGGTCGTGCTGCACGTAGCCGGAGCCGCGCTCGTCCGCGCGGTGCAGCCGCTGCGGCACGCGCGCTCCTTTGCGCTGCGGCAGGCCGTGCTCCACATCGCGCGACCCGGCAATCAGACGCGCGTCATCCTGCTGGCCGTCGGCCTCGGATCGTTCTTCATCCTCGGCGTGCGTACGCTCCAGGCCAACCTGCTGCGCGATTTTGCCGTCCAGGCGGGACCCGAAGCGCCCGACATGTTTCTCATCGACATCCAGTCGGATCAGCGCGATGAGCTGGCGGCGTTCCTCGACCAGGCGAATGGAGACGCACCCGGACCAAAGCTGATTCCCACGCTGCGCGCGCGCGTGGTGGCCGTCAGCGGGCGCGAGATGGACATCGACAGCTATCAGCAGACAAGGGGCCGCGGGCTGTCGCGCGAATACACGGTGACATATCGCCCGAATCTCGAGGCCAACGAAGAGCTCATCGACGGCGAATGGTGGGGTGACGCGCCGCTCCAGGGTCAGGCAGAAGTATCGATCGAGGAGCGTTTCTCCGATCGCGACACCGACGGCAACTTTCGCCTCGGCTCGCGCATCCAGGTGGGCGACGAAATGCGGTTCGACGTGCTCGGCCGGGCGATCACCGCGCGCGTGACCAGCGTCCGCCGCGTCAACTGGCAGGACTTCCGCGCCGGCGGTTTCATGTTCGTGTTCAGGCCCGGCACCTTCGACGCCGCGCCGCACACGTATATCTCGGCGCTTCAGGGACCGCGCGATCTCGAGTCGCGCGCTCGAATGCAGGGCGCACTCACCGCCAGGTTCCCCAACGTGACGGTCATCGACTTGCGCGAGATCCTCCAGACGATTCAGAGCATCGTGAACAACGTGACGCTGGCCGTGACCGTCGTCGGTTTTCTGGTGTTGTTGAGCGGCGGCCTGATCCTGGTTGGCGCCGTGTCGATGACGAAATTCCGCCGCGTGTACGAGGCCGCCATCCTGAAGACTCTTGGTGCCAGCAGCAAGCTGATTGCGACGATGCTCGTGCTCGAGTACGGCGTGCTCGGCGCGATCGCGGGCACCGTGGGTGCGGTCGGCGCGATCGCGCTGAGTTGGGCGGTGGCACGCTACGCGCTCGAGTTGCCCTGGGAGGCGACGCCGTCGATCACCGTCGGCGGCATCGTCACCACGTCGGTCCTGGTCGCGGCGATCGGCGTGCTCGCGAGCATCGACGTGCTCCGGCACAAGCCGCTTGCCACGCTGCGCGCCGAATAGGCTAAGATCGATGAGATCGAACCGGGTTCCATGGACGTAGAGACCTACAGGGCTGCGTTGCTTCAGAAGCGCGGCGAACTGCTCGGCGCCAGCACGGCCAAACCGCTGCAATGGACAGTGGAGAGCAACTCCGGCCGCCAGGGCGACATGGCTGATCAGGCCAGCGGCAACAACGAAGTCCACATTCAACTGAAGCTCAAGCAGACGGACGCGAAAATTCTGCAGGCGATTGAAGAGGCCCTGCGGCGGATCGAGCAGGGCACCTACGGCGCCTGCCGCGACTGCGGAGAACCCATCGCCGAGGCGCGGTTGAACGCCATTCCATGGACGCGCGTCTGTATTACCTGCAAAGAAAAGCAGACGTTGTGAAGCAGGACGATCTGCAGCAGATCCTCACCGAGTGCGCCGCAGAACGCGTGGCACTGCTGGAGCGGCACGAGGCGGGTGCGCGCGTGGTCAGCCACTATGACTTCAACAACGCGTATCAGTACGTGATCAGCCGCGAGGAGACGCACCTTCAGTGGCTGCAGGCTGCGCTGGCCGAGTTCGGACAGACGCTGCCGCCCCCCTCGGGCAGGCTTGCCGTGCCGGAGGTGCCGAAGTCGCGCAGGAAGGTCGAGGTCAGCGCTTTCCGATCGATCTGTGACGACGACGCGCGCCTGCTTGGGGCGTTCGTCGAGCGGTGGCGCCCCCGGGTGGTGGCGATGACGCACGCGCGCCATCGCAAGATGCTGGATGTCATCCTTGGCGAATCGCTCGAGCATCAGCGGTTCTTCGAGCAGGCGGCTGCCGGCATGGAAGATCTGCTCGGCCGCCGCACCGGCGGAGTGCCGCGGCAGGGGAGCGTGCTGCCGGTGAGGTGGATGGAGTAGGGCAGCGCCTCTATCAACCCATTCAACATTCGGCCGACGTCCGCGACGCGGTTCGCGACTGCTTCGATATCCTTCTGCGCGGCGAATCCGAGGCGTTGCGCGATTTCCAGCTGCACTTCCAGTTCGCCCTCCGACCCGAGGGCGATATCGAGATGGTGGAGAAACGCACGCTGGCGCTTGCACACGGTTTGCCGAGGCGTATCATAGCGTCATGGACCTCCAGTTCACCGCCGTCTTTCGCCCAGTGCCGGAAGGGTACATCGGCTTTGTCGAGGAGTTGCCCGGAGCCAACACTCAAGGCGCTACGTTGGAAGAAGCACGCGCAAACCTCCGGGAAGCCGTCGCGATGGTCCTGGACGCCAACCGCGAGTTGGCTCAGCAAGCGACTGGTAAAGGACCAGTCATCCGCGAACTACTCAAGGTCAGTGCGTGAAACGGCGCGCGCTTGTGCACCACCTGCAGCCGGTTGCTTCGGGAAGGTGGCAATCATTCGATCTTCGTCAGTCCGACCGGCAGCACATCCACCATTCCGCGGCACACTGAGATCAACGACGACCTCGCCAAGAAGATCTGCAAAGACCTTGGCGTTCCACCACTGTAGCGAATCCGGGCCATCTTGCCGTCTTGATCGAAATTCCTCGTTGTTTCGATCAGAGGCCTAACGGCAACGCATCACCAGCGGCGCTTCACGATGGCATCGAGCGCCGCCTGGTGCATGCGGTGTTAGCCGGCTCACGTCGGGCGGCCCGACGACTTCGCAGTGGTTGACGCGATGGATGGCGTGACCATCGCTCGACTCAATGCAAACGGTTCATTCTCGCAATCACCCATATTAGATGCGCATCTCGAAGAAGGCGGAAACGGGGTCTTCGATCGGAAGTGTGCGGAAGCGCCTGAACCCGGCCATCTCGCTCCACTCCCGTACCATCCTCTCGTTGATGTCGCTTCCGATGCCGGCTCCTCCCTGACCCAATGAAACGCTCATGCAGTACAGCGTGGTCACCGGATAGAGCAGCCGACCCCAGGGATTGACATTCTGCTCCGGGTTCGGCGAGAGGGTTGGGCTCGTAAGCGAGATACGTTCCCTCGGGCGCGAGCGCCATGCGCACCGCGCGAACGATCGCCGACGGATTCGCGGAATCGTGCAGCACATCGAAGCTCGAGATCAGATCGAACTGACGCGTCGGGAGGTCGACTCCATCGACTGAACAGCGGAGACTCCTCGTCAGCGACCACGGCGGCATGTTCCGGTGGGAGGAGGAACGTCTTGTCTGCGGGTTGGTACTCGACGTACTCCGCCGCGACCATCGTTTCCAGTCACGCTCGCACGTAGCGGGCGTGCAGTCCGGTTTTCCGCGTGAGTTCCTCGACGGTGACTGGGCCGGCACCGGCCATCGCTTTGAAGATACCCAGCCGGTCCCCGATGTAACTCAGGGACGCCCGCGCGCCGGCGCCCAGGTCCTCTACGAGCTTTCCCGCGAACTGCTCTGCCCTGGAAAGGACCGGAACGCTCGGTGCCTCGGCTTGTTGGGGCGTGCGGCATCTCGTGGTGGCGATCGCAGCCATGCCAGCTACCGTCGAAAGCAGCGTCCTACGGCTGATACGTCGCATAGGGACCTCCAGGGGGCGTGGAGTGTATCATCCTCGGCTGCCGTTCTTTTCTGTGAACCAGGACAGCGTACGATTGCGGTCAAGCCGAGAGCTTCGGCTGTCTCTCTGCACCGCGGTCGAGATCGCCCGACGGGTCGTTCGGCACGTCGAATGTCGTATTCGAACGACGTGCCACATGCCGATCGGCGTAATGAGGCGGAAACCGGAGGAGAGTTGTCTCACGGATCGCAGAATGTGCCACCACGCGTCGCCGGACCGGTTGCAGAATCTGCACGGCTGAAATACGACGGCCTCGTTGTCGAGACGGTCGATTCGGCAGGCCAGGTGAGCCGCTTTCGGCACCGAACGGACATGCATCATGTTGTCGCTCGCAGGACCGAAGGCATCCGACGCAGCGAACTCAGGGTGCAGCTGGAAATCGCGAAACGATTCGGCCTTACCGCGCAGAGCGATGTCGACCCTGAGATGGAACGCACCGCAGAAGTTGGCCGAATGTTGAATGGCCCAGAAGCGTTGCAGTTCGATCGGCCCGAACTGCAGGAACCGAAACCCACCGACTACCAACTACCAACTAGCTCCTCCAGCAGTTCTCGCACCGTGCTCCCGGTGACTGGATCCTTCCAGTCGGGGGCGATCTCGGCGAGCGGCGCCAGCACGAAGGCGCGATCGCGAAAACGCGGATGCGGCACGACGAAGTCAGGTTCGTTCACGATGACGTCGCCGTACAGGATCAGGTCCAGATCGAGCGTACGCGGCGCGCCAGGGTAAGGGCGCTCGCGGCCGGAGCGTTGTTCGAGGCCGAGAAGGGTGTGCAAGAGCCGGCGTGGGGAGAGGGTGGTGTGCCCGATTGCGGCGGCGTTCAGGAATCGCGGCTGGCTGCCCACACCGACAGGATCGGTCTCGTGAAATGTCGACGCGCGCAGATCGCGCAGGTGCTCGCCCAGCGCGGCAATGCCGTCACGCAGCATGCCTTCGCGATTGCCGAGATTGCTGCCGAGCGCAATGGCGACAGGGACCACCAGGGTCTACCAACTACCAACTACCGACTACCAACTACCCGTGGGCGCGCTTGCGTCCTCTGATCCCCTCCTCGAAGAGCGTGTAGACGGCCGGCACGAGCACCAGCGTCACCATGGTCGACGCCAGCAGTCCGCCAATGACGACGCGCGCGAGCGGCGCCTGAAGCTCGCCGCCTTCGCCGAGACCGATCGCCATCGGCACCAGGCCGAGCATCGTCGCCAGTGAGGTCATGAGAATCGGACGCAGCCGCCGTCGTCCTGCCAGTTCCACGGCTTCGCGCAAGGGCAGCCCGTCGCGCTGGCGCAGCGTGTTGGTGTAGTCGACGAGAAGAATCGCATTGCTGACCACGATCCCCGCCAGCATGATGACGCCGATGAACGCCTGCATGTTGAACGCCGTTCCCGTGAGGTACAGACTCGTGACCACCCCGATGCTCGCCACAGGGATGGAGAACATGATGACGAAGGGATCTCGCAGCGACTCGTACTGAGACGCCATGACGGCGTACACGAGCAGCAGCGCGAGAATGAGCACGAGCCGAAGCTGTCGGAACGACCGCGCCTGCTCCTCGACCTCGGCGCCGAACCCGACGGCGAAATCAGGAGGCACCCGCACCTGGTTCAGCCGCGCTTCCACGGCGGCGATGGCGTCGCTGAGGTTCGTCTCGATGTCGGCGTTGACGCGCGTGATCCGTTCCATGTTCTTGCGATCGATCTGAACCGGGCCCGTATTGCGCTCGACGGCGAGCAGGTTCCGCGCCTGTACGACCTGACCCGCGGGGGTGCTGACGAGCACCTCACCGATGTCCGCAACACCTTCGCGATCCGCTTCGCGCAGCCGCACGATGATCGGGTACTCGTTGCCGCGCTCGCGGAACTGCGCCGCCTGCGTGCCCGCGACGTTCGTCTGAATCGTGCTGGCGACGTACTGTGGGGTCATCCCGAGTGTCGCCGCCTTCGGCCGGTCGATCCGGACGGCGATTTCCGGCCGGCCTTCGTCGCGTGCCAGGCGGACGTCGGCGATGCCCTGCGTGCCGGCCATCATGATTCGCGCCTCGTCGGCAATCCGCCGCGCGTCGTCGAGGTCGTCACCGCGGATCTCGAGCGCGAGCCGCGAGTCGGCGTCGCCGCCTCCCAACATCCTGTTGAGCTGGAAGTTGCCACCGCTCGGGTTCGCGCGGACGATGACACCGGGAAGGCCCGACAACTGGCGTCGAAGTTCCTGTGCGATCTGGTCGCTCGTCCGCGTGCGCGCATCGCGCGGGGTGAGCCTGACGTTGATGGAGCCCCTGTTCGTACCGCCCCCAAACCCGCCGAACCCGCCGCCGCCACCACCGCCGTTTGTAATGATCGTCTCGGCTTCGGGCACGAATTCGCGCGCCATCTCCTCGAGCTGCAGCATGACGGCTTCGGTGCGCTCGACCCGTGTCCCGATGGGCAGTTCGGCATTCACGTTGACTTGGCCTTCGTCTGTCTGAGGCAGCAATTCGGTCGAGAGGAGCGGATAGATCAGCACCGCCGCCACGACGGAGGCCACCGCACCTCCGATGATGGTCGGCCGGTGGGAGAGCGCCCCGTGCAGCGCCTTGCGATACCGCTCGTCCACGCGTTCGAGCAATTGCTCGCTGGCTCGGTATAGGCGGCCCAGCGGTCCACTTCGCGCCGCGTCCTCATCGGGCGTGCGCAGCACGCGCGAGCAGAGCACCGGCACCACGGTGACGGCGACGAACAAGGACATGGCGAGCGAGAAGATTACGACGATCGAGAGCTGGCCGAAGAGAACGCTCGAGATGCCCGTCAGGAAGAGCAGCGGGATGAAGACGGCGATGTGCGTCAGCGTGGAGGCCAGGATCGCCGACCAGACTTCCTCGCTGCCGTCGATGGCCGCGGTCATCCGGTCCTTGCCCATGTGCAGGTGCCGGTGGGTGTTCTCGAGCACGACGATGGCAGCGTCCACAATCATGCCGATGCCGAGGGCAAGACCGCCGAATGTCATCGTATTCAGCGTGAAGCCCCCGAAATAGAGCAGCGCGAAGGTGCCGATCACCGACACGGGAATCGACGTGCAGACGATGAGCGTCGATCGGAAGTCGCGCAGGAACAAGAAGATGATCAGCACGACCAGGATGCCGCCCACCAGAGCGTGCTCGCGCACGTTGTTGATGGCGCGCTCGATGAACACGGCCTGGTCGTTGGTCACCATCACGCGGATGCCCGGCACCTCACGGTTGATGCGCGCGACTTCTTCTCTAATTCCCGCGGCCACGGCCACCGTGTTCTCGCCGGTCTGCTTGTTCACCGCCATGCGGACGCCCGGCCTGCCGTCGATCCGCAGGAACTGGCGGCGGTCCTCGGTCGAATCGATAACCTCCGCGATATCGCGCAGGTAGATGGGCACGCCCTGCCGCGTCATCACCACGACGTCCCGGATATCGTCGAGGTTGGTGAATTCACCCTGACTGCGCACCAGATAGGTCGCGTCGCCCTGGGTCACTTCGCCGAGCGGCACGTTCTGGTTCTCCTGACGCAAGACCTGCACGACACGATCGACCGAGAGGTTCAGGGCGGTGATCTTCTCCTTCGACAGCTCGACGTGAATCTGCCGGCGCAGGCCGCCGTTGACGGTCACCGCGGCGACGCCCGGCGCACGCTCGAGGCGCGGCGCGAGCTCGTTCTCGGCGATTTCACGCAGCGTCACCGGATCGAAGTCGCCATCAACCCCGAGAAAGATAATCGGCTGCGCGTTGGCGTCGGCCTTGAAGATCTGCGGCGGGTCGGCGTCCTCGGGCAGTCGCCCGCGAACCCGGTCGACGCGGCTCCGCACCTCGTCGAGCGCTTCGGACATGTCGGCGCCCCAGGCGAAATTCAGTCGCACCTGGCTCCGGCCTTCAGAGGACTGGGAGTTCACCTGTTCCACGCCGGGAACGGCGCTGGCGGCCTGCTCCAAGGGCCGGGTGACGAGCTGCTCCATCTCGAGCGGTCCGACGCCGCTGTAGTTGACGCTCACGCTGATGGTCGGCAGCGCGAAATCGGGCATGAGGTCGACAGGCAGCCGTGTGAGCGAGATTGCACCCAGCAGCACGACGACGCCGCTCAGCATGAACATCGTGACCGGCCGATGGATCGCAAGACGAGGAATGCTCATGGCAATCTCCGTTACGCTGGTCTCTAAGTCTCTGGTCTTTAGGCTTTAGTCTTGAGTCTCTGGCCGTCCGCCCGTCTCATGGCGTGGTGCCGACGGGCGGCTGTCCGCGCCTGCCGCCTCCCAGCCCGCGGCGTCCGCCGCCTTCGCCGCCGGTCGCTGTGCCGAACTGGCGATCGGAGGCGACGCCTTCGCCGCCAGGTGCCTGCGGTGCGGCGGTGCCGGCGTTGCTGCGACGTTCTGGTGCCGCGCCCTCGCCGTCGGGGCTGCCGCGACGTCCTGGCGACCCACCCGCCAGCACGACGCGGTCTCCGTCGCGGAGGCCCGCCGCTCCGGTCGTTACCACGCCCTCTCCTTCGGCGACGCCGTCGAGAATCTCGATCTGCTTGCTCTCCTCGATGCCGACTCGGACCGGCCTGAACGTCACGGTATTGTCGCCGGATGCCACGAACACACCGCGCCGCCCGGTGTAATCGACAACCGCATTGCTCGGCACCACGAGCGCGTCCTTCCGCTCGTCGGTGGTGACCGTCACCCGCGCGTACATTCCCGGCTTCAGCCGGAACCCTGGATTCGGGATCTCGATCTCAATCGGCGCGGTGCGGGTGGCCGGATCGAGCACCGGCGCCAGACGCGCGATTCGCCCGCTGAACACCTCGCCCGGGAAGGCGTCGACCTCGACTCGCGTCTGGTGGCCTGTCTGAATCTGTCTCAGGTCCTTCTCCACGATGTTCGCCACGAGGCGGACGCGGCCGATGTCGACGACATCGACTATCGGCGCGTTCTGGCCGACGAATGCGCCGGGGTCTGCGGCACGCCGGGCGACAAAGCCGTTGACCGGCGACACAATCGTCGTGTTGGCCAGATTGATGCGCAGCTCGTCGAGCCGCGCGGTCGACTGCGTGTTCTGCGCCCGCGCCAGGTCCAGCTGTGCCTCGGCCGCCTGATACCGCGCCTCGGTGTCGTCAAGCGTCTGCTTCGGCAGGAGTTGTCGCGCAAACAGGTTGCGCGAGCGCTCGGCGTTGGTGGCCGCCAACTGCAGGTCGGCTTCGCGCTGCCGGATAGTGGCGCGCGACACTTCAAGAGCGGCTTCCTGTTGCTTGACCTGTTCCTGAAGCTCGTAGTCCTCGATCTTCGCGATTCGCTGCCCAAGGCGCACCGGGTCGCCGAGCCGCACGTTGATGGCTTCGAGGCGTCCGGCCGCTCGGGGCACGACGGATACCGTCGTATCGCCAGTCAGATTGCCGACGACGACGAGCTGCTGGGCCACCGATCCGCGCGCGGCTGTCGCGACTTCGACGGCCATCGGGCCCGTAGGACCGCCGCGGCCGCCGCGACCTCCACCGAATCCGCCGCGTGCGCCGCCAGCACCACCACCACGGCGCCCCTCGACCGCATCCGCCGCCTGTCCGTTGGCCGCCTGCGCCGCCGGCTCCCGGCTGAACCAACCTGTATAGAAGACCGCGCCGACAACGGCGGCGATCGCGACGACTATGACGACAAGTTTCTTCATTGACCCCTAGTTTCCGCCGCCGGCGGCCGCGACTGCCACGATGATGAGGATCTTTTTCATTTCCCTAGTTCCGGCCGCCTCCGCCGAACCCGCCGACGTCGAAGCCACCTGCGCCGCCGCCGGCATTGACGTCTCCGCCGCCCCCGCCGGCGCCCGCGTTGAGCGAGGTCACGCCGCCACCTCGCGCAGCCGGCGCTTCCTGCACGCGCTGGAAGTCGACAAGGGCGCGCCGGTAATCGAGGAGCGCTCTCAGCTCGGAGTTCTGGGCCGTCGCCAGGTCGCGCTGCGCCTGCACGACGAAGAAGTTGGTGGACAGCCCCACCTCGAAGCGGCTCTGTTCTGCCTGGAGCCGCGTTTCGGCCAGCTGCCGCGCCACTGTGGCCGCGTCGTATCGAGTCAGGCTGTACTCGACCTGCAGAGCGGCGTTGGTCACATCGGTGGCCACCTGCAGCTCGAGGGCCCTCAACTGTGCCGTGGACTGGTTCAGCTGGATGCGTGCGCGTGCGTAATTGGCGCCTGCGGCGCTGGCGCCGATCGGATACGACAGGTTCAACTGGAAGTTCCAGGTCGGGTAGGTCACGCCCGTCAGCGTGCGCAGGGCGTCCGCATAACCGCCGGGAACGGTGCCGATTACCGTGCTACCCAGTCCGCTGCCCTGACGGATGAACTGAGTGCCGCCGAGGCCCTGCGCGCCATAGCTGGCGACGAGGTCGACATTCGGAAGGGTCTCGTTCCGCATAAACCGCAGCGTCGTGTCGTTCGCCTGAATCTGTCGCCGTGCCTGCTCCAGGTCCGTGCGGTTCTGCAGCGCCTGCCGCACCGCGCCCTCTACGTCGAGGGCCTCGGGCGCGAAGACCGGCCGGTCGGCCGGATTGATCGACGCGCGCCAGAGCGGATCGTCGGTGCCGTTGACGATCAGCCGCTTGAGGCCGAGCTCCGCCGTGCGCCATGTGGCTTCGGCCTGTGCCACGGCCTGACGTCGCGTCGCGGCTTCCGCCTGCGCCTGCACGACGTCGAGGGGGGCCATCGTGCCTATTTCGACGCGCGTCTGGTTGTCTTCAACGAGCTTTTCCGCCAGCGCCAGCGAGCCGCGCGCGACCTCCACGGCTTCTATCCCGTAGAGCAGCTCCCAGTACGCGTTGCGCACGTTCGCCAGCGTCGTCGCAATGGTGCCGCGGAGCTGGATTTCAGAAATCTCGCGATTGACTGAGGTGACGCGAAGCTGCTGCCGGTTGTTGTCGATCAGAAATCCGCGCAGGAGCGGCTGCGTCAACGTCAAGTTGAAGTTGGACGTGAATGTCGGATTGAAGTTCGCGAAGATGTTTGACGTAACCTGCTTCCGGTTGTTGAACTGGAACGACACGTCACCGCCGCCCCACGGCAGCGCCTGCAGGATGCCCGCGTTGTAGTCGGTCGTATCGTTCTGCACGATGTTGCCGCCATTCAACTGGTTGGTGGGGGGCTGCACAACGGCACGTTGATTGAACGTCGATGTGGCGGTGGGGCGATACGCCGCCCGGAGGCGCGCGATTGTGAGGTCGAACGTCTGCGGGTTCAGCCGCTCGACGGCCAGCTCGAGATTTCGCTCGAGCGCCCGCGTCGTCGCCTCGTCCAGCGTGAGATCGGCCGGCGTGCCAGGGGCCGGCGGGGGAACGGTCGGGCGCGTCTGTTCGGCCTCGGTCCGCGCCGCGATGAACTGCTGTGCCGCGACGCGAGCGATGTCGTCGAGACGTGTCTGCTCCGACGCATCCTGCGCGAGCAGCGTGGCAGGCGTTGCCAGCGGCGCCCCAAGGGCGCACACGAGGGTCAGGCGCGCGAACGGTCGACCAGCGTCGAAGTGGAAAGCACGCATATACACTTTCATGAAAGTGATCGGATCAGCGCTGACGACGACGGCGATCGCGCTCTTCAGCCAGCGCCGTGAACTTGGCCCACTGATCGGCCGTCAGGGTGCGCCGCATCCGCAAGAGCATCATCGTGCGTGTCTTGTTCAGCTCGGAGCGGGCCGATTCGACAATCCCGACATACTCCAGCACGGATGCGTCATCCCCCTTTTCAATGAGCAGATCGAGCTGGTCTTCGGCCTGATTCAGGGCCTGCATGCGCTCGCGAAGCGTCGGCTGGGTTTTCTGGAAGATGGCCTCGAGTCGGGTGCTCTGCTCGGTGGTCAACGCAAGCTCACGACGGAACTGCTCGTCCTGCCACCACTTACCGCGCTGGGCCAGAATGGGGGCTCCGGCAAGGGTCACCAGCGCGGCGACCGCGATACAGCGGATGAATATTTTCGAGACTTTCATGGGTAACCTGTTCGACAATACGGTCGGCTCGCTAGACGTGTTTACTGTATCTGGCCGCAAGTAATACCAATACCATGGGTTTCGGTCGCATACCGCCTGTGGCATATAGATTGCGGCCTTGACCGGTCAAGGCAGGTTTCGGCGGGTGGTTCGGCTGCGCGCGGAGCCTGCGGGCGGTATTCTAACGCCGAGGACGAGAAACGATGAGACGAATCGTGGTCATGCTGGCGATGGTTGCCCTGCTGATGGCCGGAGTCGCGCTGGCGCAGCAGGGGTTTACGCTCCGGGGCCGGGTCGGCGCCACCGACCAGGAGGCGCAAGAGGGTTACTTCGCCGTCGACAACCAGACCATGATCGTCGTCAAGCCCGGAAGCGATCTCCACGCGTACCTGCGCTCTCGTGTAGGCCAGCGCGTGCGGATCACGATCGAGCCGGAGACGGGATCCCAATAGAAGTCACAAGTCACAAGTCACAAGTCACAAGGCTCAAGTCACAAGGCTCAAGTCACAAGGCTAAGTCACAAGGCTAAGTCACAAGGCTCAATTGTGACTTTGGCTTTGTGCCTTGTGCCTTGATCAGTCGTTCGCAATCCGATCTAGCCGCCGAATCGCGGCATCGACCAGGTTGTCGGGGGTGGACGCCCCCGACGTCAGGCCAATGGTTACAGTCCCCGATCGCAGCCACCCGGTCGTCGTCACGTCCTGAGCGCTCCCGACCGGCTTGTGGCGGATCTCCGCACCCGAGACAAGACCTTCGGGATCCGCGATGTGATACGTGGGCACCTGCTGCGCGCAGATTCGCGCGAGATTGCATGTGTTGCTGCTGTTGAGGCCGCCGATCACGACCATCAGGTCGAGCTGACGTTCGTCGAGCAACGCCTTGACGGCGTCCTGTCGGTCCTGTGTGGCACTGCAGATCGTATCGAACGCGCGAAAACGCTCCGGCAGCGCACGATCCCCGTGCCGCTCGCGCACGGCCGCTTTCAGCATCTCGCCGACTTCCAGCGATTCCGAGCTGAGCATCGTGGTTTGATTGGCGCACCCGATGCGCTGCAGGTCGCGGTCGGGGTCGAATCCCGGTGACGTGGCGCGGACGAATCGCGTGAGAAACGCAGCAGCGTCGCCGCCCGCGCGAATGTACTCGCATACGATCGTGGCCTCGTCTCGATCGAGCACGATGAGATACCGGCCGGCGCCGGCATGGAGCGCCTGTGACGCGGTCGCCCGCGTCTCTTCGTGCCAGTACTTGCCGTGGATGATCGACGTGAAGCCGTCCTCGGCGTACCGCTTGACGTTCTTCCAGACGTTCAACACCGATCCGCACGTGGTGTCGACAAGGATGCACCCGCGCTGCTGCAGATCGGCGAGGAGCTCGATCGTCACCCCGAACGCCGGCAGAATCACAACGTCTGCGGGCGTGATGAGATCGAGCGACTCGCCCGGGTCGGTGAGGAAGCGGATCCCCTGCGAGCGCAGCTCCGCGTTCACGTGCGGGTTGTGGATGATCTCACCCGTCAGGTAGACGGTGCGGTCCGGAAAACGGCGGCGCGCCTGATAGGCGTAGTCGACGGCGCGGTCCACCCCATAGCAAAAGCCGAATTCACGCGCGAGATGGATGGTGATTCGTCCGGAGGCGTACTGGAAGTCGGCGTCCTTGATTCTCTCGATGAGATCGCTGTGGTAGCTCTCGGCCAGCACGCCAGCGACCTCGTGCTTCAGATCGAGGCCCTTGCGAAAGATCAGCGGGGGCACTACTGCGCCGCAACCTCCCAGACACGCGGCGTCAGATCGTCGAGTGGGCCCAGCGAAGCGCCGCCGGTTCCTTCGATCGCGACCTCCAACAGCCCAAGGAGCTCCTCCTCGGACATCGATGTCGATACGGCCTGCAACGTTGCTCCGGTCGGCTGGAGTGCGATTTGTGTCGGCGCACCCCTCCGACTGGGCACGACGTGCGCCACGTGATCGGCAAGGATGCCGATCACGAGCCCCGCCGCCGCCGCGCCTGCAATCCAGCGCATTCTCGGGCGGGCGCGTAGTGATGGGCCATGCGGATGACTGGCTGGGAAGGTAATGACCCGGCCGGACCGTCCGTCCAGCTCGAGGCGCTGAAGGATGCGCGCTCGCTGCTTCGCCAGACGATCGGCGCCGAACGCGGCATCGGCCTCGGCCACGGTGACGTCGGTCACGTCGGCCAGCATGCGCGCCAGATGCGTGCCGCGTTCCGCGCACGCCGGACAGCTCTCGAGATGCTGCTGCTCGGCCGCGAAAGACGCCTGGTCGAGGCAGACTTCAAGGAGCCGATCGTCCGACAGATGACTCTTGCGCATGTTCATCGCTCGCGTGCCAGCAAGCCTCGCAGCTTCCGAACCGCCCGAAACAAATGGACGCGAACCGTTGCTTCGCTCACGCCCAGCGTCTGGCTGACTTCGTTCGTGCTCTGTTCGGCAATCTGACAGAGCGTAAACACGAGTCGTTGGCGCTCGGGGAGCTGCTCGACTGCCGCCATAATCCGTCGCCCACGCTCGCTCGAGAGCAGCCGTTCTTCGGGGGTCTGCTGCGGTGCAGCGGGCTCCGGCGTGGGTGCCTGAGCTGAAGGAGACGGTGATACCGTCCACCGCAGGCGGCGAGACCGCGCCTTTTGCAGATCGAGACACCGGTTGACGAGAATCCGGGTAAACCACACCTCAAAAGGGAGCGCTTCACGGTATGTGGCGATGTGCGTAAACACTTTGACGAACGCATCCTGTACGGCCTCGTCGGCGTCGTGTACGTCCCGAAGGTACTGGTACGCGATACGCGCCGCACGCCTTTGCAAGAGCGTCACGAGCTCGGCGAACCGCTCCCGGGCGGCATCACGCTTTCCGGAGACGAACAGCGCTTTGACTTCGGCCGCCACTTCCGAATCGCGATGAAGCGGTGCGGCAGGTGCCGGCGCAGCGGCTGTTGCCGGGGATTGCATGCGTCGCGGTGTTGTTCTAGACATGAATACGGCGCCTGATTCGGCGCGTTTACCAGCCCAAGTACTATACTCCAAACGGGTTGCGAGGATTGTTACCCGTTGACTTGATTCGGACCACGCCGCTACCATCGGTGTTCTTCTATGGCAACACAAGTTGAACGCGTGCGGGGACTGGAAGCCGTCGGGATTCTCCGCTCCGGACCGGTCCACTGGAACCTGAGTACGCCGGTGCTGTCCGAGGTCCTTCTTCAGCGCCATGAAGGGCAGCTCGCGGCGGAGGGCCCGCTCGTCTGCCTGACGGGTCACCATACGGGGCGCTCGCCGAACGACAAGTTCTTCGTCCGTGAGCAGTCGAGCGAGCCGCACATCCATTGGGGCGACGTCAATCGGGGCGTCGACGCGTCAGCCTTCGATGCCCTTCACCGCGATATGGTGGCGTATCTCCAGGACAAAGATCTCTACGTCCTGGATGCCTGGGCCGGCGCCGACCCGGTGTATCGGCTGCCGATCCGGATCGTCAACGAGTTCGCCTGGCACAACCTGTTCGCGCGGAACATGTTTCTGCCGGAGAACGACCCGGTGATGAGGGCCGAGCACGTGCCTCAGTTCACCGTGATCGATGCGCCAAACTTCAGGTCCGATCCGGCGCGGCACGGATCGCGATCGGACTGCTTTATCTACGTCCACTTCGACAGGCAGCTCGTGCTGATCGGGGGTACGAGCTACGCCGGCGAGATCAAGAAATCGATTTTCACGATCCTCAACTACCTGCTGCCGCTGAAGGGCGTGCTCTCGATGCACTGCTCGGCCAATGTCGGCAAGGACGGGGACACCGCGCTCTTCTTCGGTCTGTCCGGCACAGGGAAGACGACGCTGTCGAGCGATCCGATCAGGCAGTTGCTCGGCGACGACGAGCACGGATGGAGCGACCACGGCGTGTTCAACTTCGAGGGCGGCTGCTACGCGAAGGTGATCAACCTGTCCGCCGAGGCCGAGCCGCAGATCTACTCGACCACGCGCCGGTTCGGGACGATTCTCGAGAACGTCGTCGTGGACCCCGACACGCGTGTTCTGGATCTCGATGACGCCTCGCTCACCGAAAACACACGCGGCTCGTACCCGCTGCACTTCATCAACAACGCCATCCTCACTGGCCAGGCCGGGCACCCGCGGAACATCGTGATGCTGACCGCCGACGCCTATGGCGTACTCCCCCCGATCGCCCGGCTGACGCCCGAACGGGCCATGTATCACTTTCTCTCCGGCTATACGGCACGCGTGGCCGGCACGGAAAAAGGCGTGACCGAGCCCAAGGCGGTGTTCAGCACGTGCTTCGGCGCGCCATTCCTTCCCCTCAATCCCAACGTGTACGCTCAGATGCTCGGCGAGAAGATTGCGCGGCACGACGCACGGGTGTGGCTGGTGAACACCGGATGGACCGGCGGGCCGTACGGCGTCGGCAGTCGCATGAGGATCGCGCACACGCGTGCGATGATCGCGGCCGCTCTGGCGGGACAGCTCGACAAGGTGAGTTATCGCACGCACCCCATCTTCAACGTGGACGTGCCGACGACGTGTCAGGGCGTGCCGGAGAACGTGCTGGACCCGCGCAGCACCTGGCCCGACCCCGCGGCATACGACGAACAGGCGAAGAAGCTGGCGGCGATGTTCGCCGAGAACTTCAAGAGATTCGAGACGGACGTTCCGCCGGCGGTCAAGGAGGCCGGCCCCCGGGGGTGACACGTCGTTCACACTTCTCGGTTCTTCCTTCTCAGTTCGTGTTCACGTTTGAGCGAACCGCGAACCGCGAACCGCGAACCGAAACTGAACACGAACCGAGAAGCGAGAAGATAGAAGCGTGAACGGGAAGGTTCAGTACGAGCCCGTCATCGGGCTGGAGATTCACGCCCAACTGCGGACGCGGACGAAAATCTTCTGCGGATGCAGCGCCGCATTCGGGGCCGCACCCAATACGCAGGTCTGCCCGGTCTGCCTCGGACTGCCCGGCGCGCTTCCCGTTCTCAATCGCACAGCGGTCGACTACGCTATCAAGGCCGCGCTCGCCCTCGGCTGTGACGTGCAGCCGGCCTCGATCTTCGCGCGGAAGAACTACTTCTATCCCGACTTGCCGAAGGGGTACCAGATTTCGCAGTACGAGCGCCCGCTCGCGCTGCGCGGGTCGCTCGAGATCGCGGCCGGCGGCGGCAGATGCGTCGGCCTGACGAGAATTCACCTCGAAGAGGATGCCGGCAAGTCGCTCCACGAAGGGTTTCCCGATTCCGATCGCCGCACCTACGTGGACTACAACCGCAGCGGCGTGCCGCTCATCGAGATCGTGACGGAGCCCGACATGCGGTCGGCGGCCGAAGCGGCCGAATTCTTCGAACGTCTGCGCGACATTCTCGTCTGGATCGGCGTCAACGACGGGAACATGGAGGAGGGGAGCCTCCGGTGCGACGGCAACGTGTCGGTGCGTCCAGTGGGTCAGCAGGCATTCGGCGTGAAGACGGAAGTGAAGAACGTCAATTCGTTCCGCTACATCGAGAAGGCGCTCGAATACGAAATCGATCGACAGATCGACCTGATCGACAGTGGTGGCCGCGTCGTGCAGGAAACACGCCTGTTCGATTCGGCAGCTGGTCGCACGTTCTCGATGCGCAGCAAAGAGGAGGCGCACGACTACAGGTACTTCCCCGAGCCGGATCTCCTGCCGCTCGTCGTCGATGCCGCCCGAATCGAGACGGTGCGGGGGGCGCTGCCCGAGCTGCCCGAGGCGCGCCGCCGGCGGTTTGTCGCCGCGTACGGATTGCCGGAGTACGACGCCGGCGTCCTCACCCAGTCAGCAGAGCTGGCGAGCTACTTCGAGCAGGTGGTGGCAGACGGGGGGAATCCCAAAGCTGCCAGCAACTGGGTGATGGGTGAGCTGTTGCGGACGCTCAAGGAGCGCGGCGCCAGCACCAGCGACGTGCCGCTCTCGCCGCGGGCGCTCGCAGGATTGATTCGCCTGGTCGACAGAGGCGCAATCAGCAGCTCGATTGCGAAGGACGTGTTCGCGAAGATGTACGACTCGGGTCGGTCTGCAGAGGATATCGTCGCCACCGATGGGTTGGCGCAGATCGATGACGAAGCGGCGCTCCTCGCGTTCGTGCGCGACGTGATGACCCGGCACGGCGACGTGGTCGTTCAGTACCGCGCCGGCAAGAACGCGACGTTCGGGTTTCTCGTCGGGCAGGTCATGAAGGGGAGCGGCGGGAAGGCCAACCCGAAACTGACGAGTCAGCTCCTGAAGCGGGAGCTGGACAAATAACGGTATACTCTTGGTATCCATCGCCAACGTAGCCCGGGTGCACAGGCAGCGTGATCGAGACGCATCACCTCTCGAAGTTATACAGTCGCGGTCTATACGCGCTGCGCGACCTGACCATCACCATTGGCAAAGGTGAGTTCGTCTTCCTGACCGGCCCGAGCGGCGCAGGCAAGTCGACCTTTCTCCGACTGCTGCTGCTGCAGGAGCGTCCGAGCGAAGGCGAGGTCTTCGTCAACGGACACGATTTGTCCACGCTGTCCCGCCGAGAGATTCAGGAATATCGCCGCAGCGTCGGATTCGTCTTCCAGGACTTCAAGCTGATTCCGACACGCAACGTCTTCGAGAACATCTCCTTCGTGCCCGAGGTGCTGGGTCTCCCGCAGGCGCAGCGCCGCCGCAAGGCATTCCAGGTGTTGAAGTGGGTCGGCCTGCAGCACCGGATGAACGCGTATCCTCGCGATTTGTCGGGCGGCGAACAGCAGCGCATCGCCATCGCGCGCGCCGTGGCAAGCGATCCCACGCTGCTGCTGGCTGATGAGCCGACCGGCAATCTCGATCCGGACCTCTCGCTCGAAGTAATGAATCTGCTGCGCGAGATCAACGCAGGCGGAACAACAGTGCTCGTCGCCACGCACGATCGCGAGCTGATTCGGCTCGTCGGGCGCCGTACGATCACGCTCGATCAGGGAAAGGTCGTGGAGGTCGCATGAGGGCTCTCGATTATGCGATTCGAGAAGGATGGGCGAGCCTGTGGCGCAGCCGCGGCTCGGGTGCGTTCGCCGTCCTGGCCATCGCCCTCGCCATGATCGTGCTCGGCGCACTGCTGCTCACCACGTGGAACGTCGAGCGCTTGTTGGCACAGTGGTCGTCGGCTGCCGAATTCTCCGTATATCTGCAGGACGACGCGTCGTCGGAGCAGCGTGGGGCGATCGAGGCGCTCATCGACCGCAGCGGCGTCATCGCAGGACGCCAGTACGTCTCAAAGGCTGACGCCTTCGGCCGGTTCCGCCGCGAGTTCGCCGATCTGGCGTCGCTCACCGAGGACTTCGAGGACAATCCCTTTCCCGCGTCTGTCGAAGTCCGCGTCCGGCCCGAGGCGCAGGAGGACGGTCGCGCCGATGCGCTGGTGAGACGCGTCGCATCGCTGCCGGGTGTGGCCGATGTCCGGTACGACCGCGAGTGGCTCGCCAGGCTTGCCTCGGGGCTGTCCGCAGTCAGAGGCGCCGGATTCGGGCTTGCCGTGGTGATGGCGCTGGCTGCCGCGGTGACGGTCGCGAGCGTCGTGAGGCTCGGGCTGAACGCGCGGCGTGATGAGCTCGAGATCATGCAGCTGGTGGGGTCGCCGATCGCGTTCATCCGCGGCCCCTTCGTCGCGGAGGGCGTGCTGCAGGGCGGCTTTGGCGCCCTTGTCGCGCTGGGCCTGCTGTGGCTGGGGTTGATGGCCGCCGGTGGCTGGTGGGGGAACGAACTGAGCCTGTTCCTCGAGGGCGGTTCATTACAATTTTTGCCGGCCAGGCTATGCGCGAGCTTGGTGGCCGGGGGGATGGCCGTGGGCGGCCTTGGGGGCTTTGCAGCTTCCCGATATGCGGTCTAGCGGGTCCACCGGCGCGCGTTGACACCAGCGCGCGGCCGTGACTACACTGGACAGGAAATCACATCCATGGCGGTGTTACGGAACCGGGTTGCACGTTTCCTGACCGATTCTCGCCCCCACACAGATCCCGTCTTCCACTCGTTGCCAGACTTCTATCGAGAAGAGTTCATCAAGTGCCAGCGGTGCCTCGATGCGCAGCGTGAGTACTATTCGGACCGTGCCATCAGCGAGGTCCAGCGGGCGCTCACGAAAGTGCTGGCGCAGCTCGATCGGTTGTGCACGACGGCCGATTGCGATGAAGTCGTGAGCCGCCTTCTCCAGCAGTTCGACGCCGTCGCCCGTCCTTCGGCCTGGTCTGATCCTCGACACACGCACTGACCTCATTTACGAGTTTACGGATTTACGAATTGAATTGCGCACCTTGCCTCAATTCGTCGATCCGCCTATCCGTCGATCCGTCTATCCGTCGATCCGTCAATTCGTCAATCCGTAAACCCGTAAATGGATAAGCTCCGGCACGATTTAGCGGCTGTCGTCCGTGCCGCGCTCGCGGCCGTCGATGCCGGGCGGCTCGTTCGCGACGCGCTCGCGATGCCCGACGTCGCAGCGACGTTACATGCGGCGCACGCAGTCGACGTCATTGCCGCAGGCAAGGCGGCTGCTGCCATGTTGGTGGCGGGGGCCACGGTTGCGCCCGATCGGCTACGGCATGTTGTCGGCGCGGCGGCCGAGGCCGGCGGCGGTCTTCCGCCCGGCGCTCGATGGCATACAACCGTCCATCCGGTGCCCGACGAACGCAGCGTCTCAGCGGCACGCGACGTTCTGCGTGTGGCCCATGCAGCGGGTGAACGCGACCTGCTGGTCGTGCTGCTGTCGGGTGGCGCGTCGTCCATCCTCGCGCTGCCGGCCGAGGAGGTCACGCTTGCAGACAAGCAGCAGATATCGAAGCGGCTACTCGAGCTCGGCGCCGAGATCCACGAGCTGAATACGGTTCGCAAACACCTCTCGGCGATCAAGGGCGGGCGGCTCGCCGCTGCCACCCCCGGTTCGACGCTGACGCTCGCATTGTCGGACGTCGTCGGCGACGACGTGTCGTCGATCGGATCCGGACCGACCGTGCCCGACCCGACCACGTTCGACGACGCGCTCGCCGTGCTCGACGTGCATGGCGGCCGAGATCGCTATCCCGCGGCTGCCGTGACGCGATTGACGCGCGGCGCGGCGGGTGAGATCGGTGAGACACCAAAGCCAGGGGATTTGCGACTGGCGCGCTCGATCGCGCGCGTCATTGGTGGAGGGTGGACGGCCGTCGAAGGCGCACGCACTGCCGCAGCGTCGCTCGGCTACACGGTGCATGTCGTCGACCGTCCCGTCGTCGGCGAAGCGCGCCACGCCGCCCACGAGCTGCTCCAGGCAGCGTCGCACGCCGTGAAGGCCCACCCCTCATCCCCGATGTGCGTTCTTGCAGCAGGTGAAACCACTGTGCGGACAGCCGGATCCGGCAAAGGTGGGCGTAACCAGGAGTGTGCGCTGGCCATGGCGCGGAACCTCGACCTGCTCGGTGGAAGGGTCGTGGCAGCGAGCATTGGAACCGATGGGATAGATGGTCCGACAGACGCCGCAGGAGCCATCGTCGACAGCACGACACTCGCACGAGCGGAAGCGGCTGACATCGGGCCGCCGGAGCGATATCTCGAAGAGCACAACAGCTACGTCTTTTTCGACGAGCTTGGCGACCTGCTTCGCACCGGCCCCACGGGGACGAACGTCGGCGACCTGCAAGTCATACTAGTAGGCGGTAGTCAGTAGACAGCACGCCCTATCTCCTTACTGCCTACCGCTTACTGCCTACTGCCCAATGAATTCCCGCGACGACATCCTCAATCTGATCCGAAACAAGGTTCATCATCCCGCCAGCGCGCGCGAACTCGCGCAGCTCCTGCGCGTGCCGCGCGAGGAACGCAGCAGCTTTAAACGGCAGCTCAAGTCGCTCGTCGACGACGGTGTGCTGCTGCAGATTCGCGGGAATCGTTTTGGGCTTGCGGAAAAGATGGATCTCGTCGTCGGGAGGCTCCAGACCAATCCGAATGGTTTCGGGTTCGTCGTGCCGGAGCACGTCGAGCGCGGAAAGGACGTGTACATCGCGGCGCCCAACCTGATGGAAGCGATGCACGGCGACCGCGTGGTGGCCCGAATCGAGCGCCATACCGACCGCGGCGTCGAGGGGCGCGTCATCAGGATTCTGCAGCGCAGTCAGGAAACGGTCGTCGGACGGTTCGAGACCGACAAGGCAGGTCTTGGCTACGTCGTCCCGTTCGATCGACGCGTGCTGACGGACGTCCACGTGCCTACCGGTGAATGGTCCTCGGCCGAGCCGGGTGACATGGTCCTCGTCGAGATCACGAAGTGGCCCACCGCCGCACGCGGCCCGTTGGGCCGGGTTGTCGAGGTGCTGGGACGCGTCGACGAGCCCGGCGTCGACACGCAGATCATCATCCGCAAGCATCACATTCCCGATGCGCACTCCGAGGAGTCTGTCCAGGAGGCGCGCCGGCTCGGCGCAACCGTCAAAGACAAGGACATCCGCGGGCGGACCGACTTCCGCGCGGTGCCGACGGTCACCATTGACGGCGAACATGCGCGCGACTTCGACGACGCGATCACGATTGAGCGTCTGGAGAGCGGCCATTACTCGCTCGGCGTGCACATCGCCGACGTGTCGCATTACGTGCGGGACGGGAGCGCGCTCGACGAAGAGGCCTACGAGCGCGGGACGTCGGTGTACTTTCCCGAGCGCGCCGTCCACATGTTCCCGGCCGAGCTCGCCACCGGACTCTGCAGCTTGAACCCGCAGGTCGATCGTTTGGTGCAGTCGTGCCTGATGGAAATCGATCGCCGCGGCAACGTCGTACGGTACGAGATGCACGACGGCGTGATCAACAGCGACGCGCGCATGACATACACGGATGTCAACGCCATCCTCACGGATCGCGATGAGAAGACGACGACTCAGTACGTCGACCTGGTGCCGATGTTCGAGTTGATGCGCGAGCTGTTCGAGATACTCAACGAGCGTCGCCGCCGGCGCGGCTCGATCGACTTCGACCTGCCTGAAACAGAGGTCGTCCTGTCCGAGCTCGGCGAGATCGAAGCGATCATTCCGTCCGAGCGCAACGTGGCGCATCGGCTCATCGAGGAGTTCATGCTCCTGGCCAACGAAACAGTGGCTGCGCACCTGGTTGATCAGCGTGCGCCGGCGCTCCACCGGGTGCACGAGCCGCCCGACACCCAGAAGATCCAGGATTTCGAGGCATTCATTAGCACGCTCGGGTACAGCCTGGGCGCTCAGGGACACGCCCTGCAGCCGAAGCACTTCCAGAAGCTGATCGATCGGATCCGCGGTCAGCCTGTCGAGCGTCCAATCGCGGCGCTGATGCTTCGCGCCATGCAGAAGGCGCGGTACGATGCCTCGCCGCTCGGGCATTTTGGTCTGGCGGCGGAGTACTACACGCATTTCACGTCGCCGATCCGTCGATATCCCGATCTCGTCGTGCACCGAATGCTGCGGCAGTCACGACACGGCGCGGTGACTGACGAGAAACGTGAGGAGCTGGAGGAAGAGCTTCCGGAAGTCGCGCGTCACACGTCCGAGATGGAGCGCCGGGCCGACGAGGCGGAACGCGAGCTGCTGCAATGGAAGAAAGTGCGCTTCATGGCGGACAAGGTCGGGGACGAGTTCCACGGATATGTCACCGGCGTCGCCGCCTTCGGCCTGTTCGTGGAGCTGGTCGAGCACTTTGTCGAGGGGCTCGTGCACATCTCGAGCATGGCTGACGATTACTACCGCTTTGTGGAGCAAGAGCACATGTTGCGGGGTGAGAACACGAAGCGCGTGTATCGGCTGGGCGACCGGGTGCTCGTCCAGGTGGTGCGCGTCGACATGGAACGACGACAAGTCGACCTCGGTCTCGTGGAAATCCTTGAAGCCGTGCGCCGGGAGGAACGTCCGCGCGGCCCAATCAGGACCAAGGTCAGACCGAAACGAGAAAGGCGCCGGGCGCAGCGGCCGGGACGGCGCGAGCGCTCGGCGGGGAGGAAGGGAGGCAGCCGGCGACGCAGGTGAGCGCGCCGTGCGCTACGATTTTTCCGGCCCCTCTTTTATCGAATCCTTGAAGTTCTTGATGCCTTTCCCGATGCCCCGTCCGATTTCAGGCAGCCGGTTGGCGCCGAAGATCAGGACGATGATCGTCAGAATGATCAAAAGCTCCGGAATGCCTAAGCGGCCCATATTTCTCCGTGAAAGGACAGGTGACGGCCTCAGGGTTGTATTCACCGCGATTGTACCATGGGAGTCGGCGCGGAACGGGTTTTGAACAGTCGGCTCGAGAGGACGCCATGATCAAACTTATCTGCCCTGCCGTCCTGGTTCTCGCCGCAGCTACCAGCCTCCTGGCCCAACAGGAGCGTCCGGTCGCGCAGTTTTCGTCGGGAGTCCAGCTCGTAGAGGTTTATGCCACGGTCGCGGACACCAAGGGGGAGCTTGTCACCGGACTGCGGCGCGAAGACTTCGAGGTGTACGAAGACAACCAGCTACAGGATGTCTCGACCTTCGTCGCCGGCGAGTTTCCGTTGACCGTGGCGCTCGGCGTCGATCGGAGCTGGAGCATGGCCGGTGAGCCGCTGCGTCTGGCCAAGCAGGCCTCGCAGACGTTTCTGCGCGCCCTGAAGCCCGGCGATCGCTCGATGGTCGTGGCAATCAACAGCGACGCCGACGTCATTGCCCCTCTCGCGACGGACCGCCGCGAACAGGCGCGTGCGATTGCAGCGCTCGATCCTTGGAGCACCACGGCGCTGCACGACGCGATCGGTGCAGTCCTTGACAGGCTCGAGCCCGAGCCAGGGCGACAGGCGCTCGTGCTCTTTTCCGACGGCGTCGACCGTTACAGTACGGTGACGGCCGCTCAGGTCGTCGAGCGCGCGCGTCGCAGCAATGCGCTCGTCTATCCGATTGCGTTCGGCAGGACGCGGCCGCCGCTTCTGGCGGAACTGGCAGTGCTCACGGGGGGGCGCTCGTTTCTGTTGCGCGACATCAAAGAGCTCGAGAAGACCCTTGCGGATATTGCCCGGGAGCTGCGCTATCAATATCTGCTTGGTTACGCGCCAATGCACTCAATCGAGCCGAATACGCGGGAGTGGCGATCGATTCGTGTCGTCGTAAAGCAACCCGGGTTGCGCGTCCGCGCGCGTGATGGGTACATGACGGACTGACACGAAATGCAAAATGCAAAATGCAAAAGGGAGGGTTCGCAGGCACGTGCGGACTTGGTAACAAATACTGTTTGCATTTTGCATTTTGCATTTTGCATTAGAGTACGCATTCAATGTCGCACCCCGTCGTGCTCGCCCTGTTCGATGATTCGGCCGCCGCGGCGGCTGCGGCGCGCGAGCTTCGTGCGCTTGGCGTGCCGCGCGAACGCGTGTCAATCGTGGCGCGATCGCACGACGAGGAAGGCGCCGTTGCACGTGCGTCCGGCGCGTCGCCGGGGTCGGAGCTCGAGGATTCGGCGGCGGCTTCGCGGCTGGGCGAGCTGAGCGGGCATCTGCTCGCTGCGATTGCGCTCGTCATGCCTGGCATCGGGCCCATCGTGGTCGACGGCCCGCTGGCGGCTGGCCTGGCGGAGGCCGCGGGACACCTCGCAGGCGGCCTTTCACGCACGCTGGAGCGTGCGGGGCTCGCGCGTGCGGAGGCGGAGGCGTGGGAAGCGCGCATTCGTGAGGGCGCGTTTCTCGCGGGTGCACATGTACTGCAGGCGCAAGTGGACGGCGCGCGTGATGTGCTCCTGCGGACCGGTGCCCGTGACGTTGTCGTCGGTACGTGGCCCGATTGGCGTCCTTCGTAAGAGCCATTGAGGCGGCGGGAGTGCCCGCCGACGAAAGGGGTGGCTGGTTGGCTGAGGTATCCGTTTTGCAGTTGCGATAGCGTGCCAGCTTGCGGAAAATGAAGTCTGTCTTCAGCCTCCAGGTAAATGTCGACGCAAACGAAACGCACGTCGCCTGAACGGATGCCGGCATCTCAGCATCTGACGCTGCGGCCTGATGACGGCCGCCCGGCTGAGGTGCGATTCATGTTCGAGAACCCCCAGACTCGCGTTCGGGGGGCGTTTGGTGCGGCCGTTCTCGGGCATGCGGCGTTCATCGCATTCTGGGTCCTTGTTCTCTGGCTCGTGCCCGATAACGTTCGAGAAGCCGTGTTGCCCGACGAGCTGCCTCGCCAGATTGTCTGGCTCGCCGAACCGGGCCCCGGCGGAGGCGGCGGCGGGGGAAACCAACAGCCCGAGCCGCCGAAGCCTGCCGAACTGCCAGGTCGCGAAAAGATTTCGGTCCCGGCCGTCCCGGAACCCGAGCCGGTTCCTGTGCCGGCTCCCGAGGAACCGCCACTCGAACAGCTCACCATTCCCGCCGAGACGATGGCGGCGGCCGCGGAGACGACGATCGGCGTACTCGACTCGGGTGATGCAACATCGCAGTCGACCGGCTCTGGGTCAGGAAGTGGTGCGGGCTCGGGTAGCGGCTCTGGGTTAGGCCAAGGAAGCGGCGGCGGCACCGGCGGCGGCGTCTACCGGCCCGGCAGTGGGATCATCAACCCGCGCGTCCTTCGCGAAATCAAGCCGCAGTACACCGCCGACGCGATGCGCGCGAAGGTGCAGGGAACCGTCCTGCTCGAGTGTGTTGTGCTTCCCGATGGGTCAGTCGGACGTGTGGACGTCGTCAAATCACTCGACTCGACATTCGGTCTCGATCAAGAGGCCGTCAAGGCCGCCAGGCAATGGCGCTTCCAGCCCGGCACCCGGTTCGGCGAACCGGTCGCCGTCCTCGTCACGATCGAGCTCACGTTTACACTGCGCTAGAAGAGCGCTCCTGGTGCGGTCCGGCTAAAGCCGGACACTACGTACAAAAAAGAGGGCGGGTCCGCGGCTCGATGACATCGACCTCGCCGCGGAGCC
>DATCJA010000043.1:0-19271 GCA_036507475.1 Vicinamibacterales bacterium | reverse complement strand
GTCGGGTCGCCACGCGACCCGACCCGGCCAGTGCTGACTGGGCGGTCCGCATTTGCGGACCGCCCCGAGACACCGAGCAAATTGTTCCAATTTGGCCTCGGTGCCTCAGTGTCTCGGTGTTTTCGTCGACGTGAAAGTGGTGTAACCACTGGTCACCGGGCTTCCGCCTGCTTGTGGCGCAGCTCGATGAGTGCCTTCATCAGACCGTCGATGTCGGCCTGCCGCTGCAGGCGATACTGCGCCACCGACGGGCGCTTGGTCCCCACTCGAATGGAAAGAAGGCGTTCCGGTCCCGCCGAAGCGAACGCGTCCTCATCGGTGTCGTCGTCGCCGATGTAGATGGCGGTGTCGCAGGCGAACGCACGGCATGCCTGCTGGAGCGCCACTCCCTTGTGCGCGCCGCGATTGGGAAGGAAGTTGATGGCTTCGGGACTGTAAATGGCGCGAGCGTCACGCAGCTGCTGCGCTGCGTCGGCCAGCAGCTCGAGCACGCGGCGCTTGTCGCGCACGTGCCGGTAGTGCACGGTGACCGAATGTTGCTTCTGCTCGATCACGAGTCCTTTCCGTGCCGGCAGATGCCCCCGCAGCTGGGCGACCCAGTGCCGCACCTGTGCCGAGGCCGCGCCCGTCGCCCCCCGCGACTCGAAGCCGTGATCGCCGACCAGATGCCAGACTGGAACGCGCTTGAGCCGCTTCGTCAGGTCGTCGAGGCGACGGCCGGAGATGACGACGCACGGATAGCGCGCGGCGACCTGGATGAGCAGCCGGCGCGTCGCTGGGCGCATCCGCGCGGCGGAGGGGCTCGACACGATGGGGGCGAGCGTTCCGTCGTAGTCGAATGCGACCAGAACATTCGACGCTGCAAAATGCGCCAGCACCGGGATATGGCGCCGGCTCAGAATCATCCGTTCCGCAGCACGCCTCCGCATCAGACGGGAGCATCCTCCGCGCCGCGAGCGAGATAGTGCAGCGGCTTCGACCACAGGCTCTCGAGGCCCTCGAGAACGTCGGACGCCCAGCTGAACACATTCCGGCCGGCGACGGTACGCCGCATCGCGCGCATGCGCGCGATGCGCTGGTCGCGGGGCATCTCGATCGCGCGAATGAGAGCGTCCGCGAAGCCGTCGACGTCGTACGGGTTGATGATGAGCGCATCCTGCAGCTCCTGCGCGGCGCCCGCCAGCGCGCTCAGCACGAGCACGCCATCTTCGTCGTCGCGCGATGCAACGAACTCCTTGGCCACGAGATTCATCCCGTCATGCAGTGAACTGACGATGCAGAAGTGCGCCAGCCGGTACAGTGCGACGAGGCTGACGATCGTGAGCGGCGTCCGATAGTAAATCACCGCCGGAGGGCCGCCGTCTACGGTGTGGCGGGCATTGACGGCCTCGATTGCCTGACCGATTTCGTGTTCGATGGCCGTGTAGCTTGCCAGCTCCGAGCGCGAGGGGACGCCGATCTGCACGAACGTCATCTGTCCCCGCAGTTCGGGGCGGCGGGTGAGTACTGCGTCGAGCGCCGCAATACGCTCCGGAATACCCTTGGTGTAGTCGAGACGATCGACTCCGATTCCGACGATTGGCACGCGCAGGCAGAACAGGTTGACCAGACGTTCCTGTTCGGCCTTCAGTGCCGCATCGGCGGCGATGCGCTGAATGCGGTCGAAATCCACGCCGATCGGCACCGAGACCACCGTGGTGTGCCGTCCGTTCAGCCGTACCTCTGATGCTTCGGTCTCGATCTCGGCCCCGAGCTCGTCCTCGACCGCGAGCAGGAAGTTACGCCGATCGCGCTCGAGTTGAAACGCGAGCAGATCGTTGGCGAGCAGTCCCGCCAATATCTCGCGCCGCCACGGGCAGATGCGCAGACGGTCCGGATAGGGCCACGGGATATGCCAGAACAACGCGGTCCGCGCATCCGGACGCCGGGCGCGCAGCGCCGGTGCGACGAGTGCGAGGTGGTAATCGTGGATGAAGATGGGGGTGGTTGCCGCCGCAAGTTCTTCATCGATTGCGGCGGCGAACTTGACATTGACCTCTTGGTACGCCGCCCAGTCCTCGCTGCGAAATTGGGGACGCACGTCCACCATGTGGCAGAGAGGCCAGAGCCCTTCGTTCGAGAATCCGCCGTAATAGGCGGAAAATGCCGGCTCGTCGATCCAGAGCCGCCGCAGCTGGTACGACGGGTTTTCAGGGGGAACAGGCACTTTGTCGAAGGCGTCCACCACGACGCGGTCTGCCGACCCCGCGCCATGTGCGATCCAGACGCCGCCCCGCTCGCGCATCAGCGCGTCCAGCGCCACGGCGACGCCGCCTGTGGCAGGCGCAGCCACGATATGACCGTCACCGTTGCAGCTGTGCAGGTACGGTTCACGGTTCGACACGACGACCAATGGCCTCGGTGCGGTGGCGTCGAGCTCGCCCGCGCGCGCCAGCCCCTGTCGAAAGACAATCGGCCCCACGAGCTCGTGAATGGCGATCAGCGCGACGAGCAATGTCTGGACGTTGGCGCCCCATTCAGGAAATTCCGCGGCAACGATGGACCCGAATCCGAGCGTGATACCCGCCTGTGAAATCAGCCCGGTCCAGGCGTAGCCGGCGGGATCGCGGTCGACTCCAGACACGCGCAGTCCCGCAACGACGCCCAGGCGGATCATGACGAGGCGGAACACCGAAAGCGCGATCGCTGCCGCTCCGACGACTGCCAGTGCATCCAGACGCAGCGACGCCCCGACCGCCGCGAAAAAAATCAGGAGAATCGGAGGTGCGCCGCGTTGCACCGCGGCCCTGAGCGCCTCGCCCTGCGGCGCCGACAGGTTTTCAATCACCAGCCCCGCAGTTACCGCGGCCAGCAAGGGTTCGAAGTTCTGCGTCGTGCCAACCTGGCTGAGGAGCGCGCACGCTGCGATGAGGACGAGTGTCACTTCGCGGCCGACGTATCGGACGTACAGCGCGAACATCGCGCCGACGAGCGCGCCGAATGCCGTCGCGCCACCGATTTCCCAGGCGAACCTCGCCGCGACGTTCACCTCGGCGCCTTCGGAGCCGAACACGATCCGTGCAAGCTGCATCGCCAGCGAGAACAGCACCAGTAGCACCAGGTCGGCGACGAGGACCATCGTGATCACGAGCTCGCTCAACCTGCCGCGTGCGCCGGTTTCTGCGGTGACCGCAGCGGTCATCGTCGGAGAGAAGCTGATGACCATGGTGACGAGCAGCAGAATCATCACCAACCGCTGCAAGCCGATGGCGTCTGGTGCCAGGCCGAGCCACGGCCAGGCAATCCAGGCGAAGGCAAACAGCCCGACCATCGCGACGACGAGCGCAGTGACGGTCATATACGCGATCGCGGAAAGCCGCCGGCCCAGACGCTCGAAATTCAGCGACAGCCCTGCAATCAACGCGATCAAGGTTGTGGCAATTCCCGTGATCACCTGGAGCTGGCTGGCCATCAGCTCGTTGATGAGGTTTCCGAGGTACGGCCCTGCGAGGACTCCGAACAGCAGATAGCCGGTGAGGCGCGGAAGTTGAAACCGGCGGAGGGCGTCGCCTGCGATCCAGGCGCCGAGCAGCGTGAATCCGAGCGCGAGGGCCGTCCCTGCGGACCCGAGCGCTGCGGTGCCGCCGATCCGGCGCACCCACACGACGGCGGCGATCGCGAGAAGAAGCGCCGCAAGCCGCTTCATTCGCTCTCCCCGCTGGGCCTGACGAAGCTGGCGATGACGTCGGACCCGATGGCGCCTACCGCCGCGACAGCCAGCATTGGCCCGGCGTCCGAGCCCGCCGCACGCACGACGTTGAGCGCGAATGCGACCCCGAGGATGCCGGGCGCGAGCAGCGACATCCCGAGACTGCCCGGCGTGGCGGGCCCGACCACGTGCCCGGCGGCCCACCCGCCGGCGAGCTTGGCTGCGGTGCGAACCAGCAAGTAGATCACGCCGAGACCGAGCCACGGCGCGTCAAGCTCGAGTCTGGCGCCACTGACGATCAAGACCAGCACGAGGAGCGGACGCTGAAAATGGAGCACGTCGCGGCGAACCGAGTCGCTCGCCGGCCCCCCGACGAGTCGCAGGAACAGGCCACCAATCAGCCCGCTCAGCAGCGCCGACAGCGACAGGTAGTCGGCCGCGCCTCCAAGCAGCAACAAGAGGGCGGCGGTGAACACGCGTTGCTCCGTCTCCGACGACGAGGCCCGAATGAGAAGCCAGGCGGCGAGCACGATCACGACCGATACCCCGCAGGCCTGAAGAAGGACGGGCAGAGCCTCGACGGTCGACCGTTCGCGCACCAGCGCCAGAGCGGCACCGCCGAGCGCAATCGACAGCAGCCCATCGACATCGCCCACCCGTTTCGCAACGGATCGAGAATCGTGGGGCGCCTGCAGCGACGCGGCTGCCGATGGCGCCGCGCAGATGCCGAGCACGAGCGCCACGATCCAGAAGGGCAGCTGCGTGGACGCACCCCAGATGGGGCCGATGAGCAGCACGCCTGCTGAAACGGCGGCCGTCGTCACAATGGTTTCGACCGTAGCCGCCGCCGCCAGGCGTCCCTCGCCGGAACGCTGAACGAGGGCGCCGAGGCCGACGAGCATCCCAAGTGCCACGAGGGCCACTGGCATGGCGGGGTCGAGGATCGACAGCGCGTTTGCAGAAAGGATGTTCAGGCCGAGCGGTCCCAGGCACGTACCGACGATCAGGAGCAGCATGCCTTCGGACAACCGCCGCATTACTTCTCCAACGCTGTGACGGCGTGGGTGCCGTCGCGCACGAATGCCACGAGCACTGCCTCGCCGGCCGACGCTCTCTCGATGGTTCGCATCACCGCGGCCGGCGATGGCGCCTTCGTGCCTCCGGCCAGTGTAATCACGTCGCCAGCGCGAAGCCCCGCACGATCGGCGATCGATCCGATCTCCACTCGTGCGATCGCCGAGCCTGTCCCTGGCATGTTTCGCAGTTCCAGACCGAGCGTCGGTGTGCCGTGAAGTGCGCGCGCTGGTGCGGCCGTCAAGGTGAGCTCACGGCTCTGGCCGTTTCTCCGCACACGCATGCTCACCGATTGACCCGCCATCAGCCTGAATATCAGTGCCTTCCAGTGCAACGGCGTCTCGAGAGGCGTGCCGTCGACTGCTTCGAGCACGTCCCCTATCGCCAATGCGTCAGCCGAGGGCCCGTTCGGATCGACCTGCGTCACTACCACACCGTGTGAAGCGCCGGTGGCTCTGGCAATCGGTGCCGCCAGTTCCTGTACCTGGACTCCCAGTTCTCCGGATGCGTTCGATGGCTGATTGAAGAGTCGGTCGGCCTCCGCCAGCAAGGCGGTGCCCGGAAGAATTGCCAACTGCGGTCCCTCATCGATGACCATGCCTGCCAGCAGCGCATCGGTCGTAAAGACGAACGCGCCCGGCGTCAACCCGGTGCCGGTTGGTATCAGCCAGATTGGCTGCGCCCACGTGGCGCTGCGGGTCGCCACCAACGACCCTACAAAAACCGGTCGCAGTGTGACGGTGCCGGTCGAGACGTCAGAGGCGATCAGGTACCGCGGCTCCCGAGCATCGCGAGGGGTCCATGGAACTGGCGGCGGCGCGGGCAGAAAGGGTGCGTTTATCACCGCAAGCCGCGACGCGGGATCGAAGCCTATGATGCCTTCCTGTCGCCGCGTGTTGGTGTCGAGCAGCGTGATGGCGGCATCGTCGCGAACCCGCAGTGCCGATCCGGCGAGGAGGGGCTCCAACCGCGGTCGAAGCTGTGCTATTTCGGAGGCGAGGCTGTCGAGCGCCGGACGAGGTGCCAGCTGCGTGAAGATCGGCTGAACCGGCGTGCCGGCGGGCTGATCGGGAAACCGAATGCGCGCCAGAATCCAGAGTGCAACGACAGACAGCAGCGCAGTAATGAGGAGCAGTCTCGTTTCACGCGAGACGCGCGGCCGTCGGGCGAGGTCGTGATTCATGCTACCTCGCTGATGTCAATTGCGTGTTAGGACGCACGACAGTGGCGAGCGGACCGTCTCGATTGCTGAGCACAACAACGTTGTCCAGATCTGCTGGCCGCGAGACGTGACGGCTCACCAGTCGATGAGCGTGAGACAGGATGTACCACGGGATCGCCACACTGAAAATACAGTCTCCCGGGATCGGATTCCAGTGCTAGAACGGATGAACTAGCAGTAAACAGACGAGCTAGCGTCGTTTTGTCGCGCTCTTCACGCCCCATCGGATGGCGTGAAATCGCCGGACGCGCGTCACCCCGACGTCGATCCCCTCGGCTCGTAGGAGTCCGCGTTTCAGCTGCAGATTGCCGCCGTAGCCGCCCAAGGCGCCTGCGGCACCGATCACGCGGTGGCAGGGGGTTGCGGGGTCGTTGCAGCCGCGCATGATGTTGCCGACGGCGCGCCACGCGCGCGGCCGCCCGGCGAGCGCAGCGACGTCGCCGTACGTAGCGACCCTGCCGGCGGGAATCCGTCGAACAACAGCGATCACGCGTCGACGGAAATCGGTTATCGCCCCACGATGAGCTTGACCCGGACGGTGACGCCGCCGAGATTCGATTCCCGAAACTCTCGCGACACGCTGTTTGGATGGTCGCCGATGGCGTGTGGCACGGTCGCCCATTCCACGTCGAACGCGGTGCCAATCCATCGCGCAATTCGCAGCTCCGTCCCGCCGAGCACATGGAATCCGGTGAATCGATCTGTGACGTTTTCGTTGGCGTCCGCGAACTCCGAAGTCTCATCGTAGCGGTGCCACCCGACACCGGCTCCGGCATACGGCACCAGACGCGAGCGATAATTGAACCGATAGCCGCCGATCAGCTCCACGGGAGCGATCGTGACCGTCACCGGAATTCCGAGATTGAACAGCTCGTTGTTGAACGCGAATACGCGCTGACCGGTGCGGCGGAAGCGTGATGCGCGCAGGCTCACGAAGATCTGCTGTGGCAGCACGACTTCGACCCCCCCTCCAAAAACGGGCCCGCGCGTTCCTCCGAGCACTGCATCGAAGCTGCGCTGCGCGGCAAAAGACTGCGAACCGACGTCCACGAAGCCACGAAGCGTGACATCGGTTTGCGCGTGAGCGGGAGCGGCGAACAGGAGTGCCGCCACAGCGACTTTGACAAAACGCCGAGGTGCCCCGGGCGTCCCCTTCACCGCGCGAGCCCCAGTCCACGCAGCGAGCCGCGCGGATTGATCAGTCCGTACCCGTAGGCATCGTCGCGCCCCGGCGGCCCCAGATCCGTGGCGTACCGCTTCATGACGGCTTCGACCGCCGCCGGGCTGGTCACTCCCTGCTGCATCAGGAGCGCTGCGAAGCCGGCGACGTGAGGAGTGGCCATGGACGTCCCCTGGAGAAAATCGTAGGCGAACACGTCAAAGCGCGGCGCGCGGAACTGCGCCGGCCCGAGCAGAAAGGTGTCGACCAGATCGAAATCGAACGTCTGCTGGAGGATGCCGCCCGAGGTTCCGCCAACGCGGCTGTTGCCGCCGGGAGCCGCGAGCTCGATGTACGCCCCGGTATTCGAGTAGAACGCCCGCTGCCCGTCGCGTCCGACGGCGCCAACGGCGACCATGCCCTCGATGTCGGTGGCAAAGTCCGCAAACCGCTCGATGGCGTTGCCGTCTTCGAAATCGTTACCGCCGGCGACGGCGACGAACGCACCCCGTGACACGGCGTACGCGATAGCCTCGTGCACGACCGGCGCTGAAGGCCCCGAACGGCCAATGCTCATATTGATGACTTTGGCGCCGTTGTCGACGGCGTACCGGATTCCTCTCGCGACGAGATCGTCGGTGCCGACCTGCGGACTGCTGAAGACAAGATCCCAGAAGCCGGCGATCACTTTCACCGGCATGATGCGCACGTTGAAGGCCATGCCGGCGACGCCAACGCCGTTGTTGGTCAGCTGGCCCACGGTACCCGACACGTGGGTGCCATGGCCGTCGAGGTCAAATGGGTTCGTTGTCTCCCAGATGAAGTCGCGAGGTGATACGAACCGCTCCGGTCCGCCGAGGTCGGGAGCAGCAGCAAACGGGACGTCGATGGGTCCCAATGCCGGAAAGGTCGGTCCCAGCTGTCTGCCCGCGAAAAATTGGAACTCCCCTGCGTTGTATCGCATGATGCCCGAGCGAAATGCGACACCGCTGTCGAGGACGGCTACCGTGACCGACGGTGTAGCGCCCGGGTTGATATCCCATGCGCGCTCCATGTCGATTGCTGGGTAATTCCACTGACGCGAGTATTGCGGATCGTTCGGCGTGAACCGCGGATACACCCGGTAGCGCGCTTGTGCGTACTCGACGTCCGGCTGCGCGTCGAGTCGGCGCGCGACGGCCTCCGGATCGGCGGATGGGTCGATCGACACCATGTCGAACGGGGCGTAGCTCGGTGGTGCAGCGGCGGTGCCATCCACCCGCGCGAGCAGCGCCCGACGCGCCTCCACTGATGTCCCTGCCCTGAACCTGACGATGACGCTGCCGCGGACGAACGGCTCGGCATCGTCAACAGTCGGTGAAGTCATGTCGGTACGGGGGCGGCGGGGGGGATCCAGGTCGCGCACTCCGCGGTCAACGGCCGCCGGCGCCGTCTCAGAGACGAGCAGCGCGTACGACGGCGTCAGCTGAGCGTGTTCGGTGACGACCGTCGCGAGCCAGGCCATCGCGATTGCGAACGCAAACACCCTCGCTCCGATCCGTGGTGCAACGTTCATGGATTCCCTTTGGAATGGCCGACTACAGATAGGCAAGCGGGTCGAAATCGTACGCCACAGGGTCGAGAGGGGCTTCAATCGATTGCGGTTCGCCTTCACGGACTTCCCACAGGTTCAGCTCGAGCGGATGCTCCACCTTCTTGCCGGTGCGATCGAGCAACACGCGTACGCGCGGTCGGTAGGGATCCGGCGCGTAGGTCCTGAGCACCACTGCGACGTCGCCCGTGTTCAGGCGTACGAGGTTGCCGACCGGGTAGATGCCGACGAGCTGCACGAACCGTCGCACGAGATTCTGATCGAACTGCTTTCCGTCGTTGCGCTGCAGCACCGCGAGAATGCGATCGGTCGGGGAGGCTTCCTGGTACACGCGCTGAGATCGCATCGCATCGTAGACATCCGCTATGCTGCTCAACATCGTTGCCAGATTGAGCGTCACGCGCGAGACGCCCGCAGGATAACCCGATCCGTCGACGCGCAGGTGATGCTCGAAGGCCACTACTGGCGCCAGCGCCGGTATTTCCGGCGTGCGCCGGAGGATCTCGGCGCCGTCGACGGTATGGCGGCGCAGGATGTCGAACTCGCCGTCGGTCAGCTTCTCGGTCTTGTTCAGGATCTCGGCTGGCGTCTTGACCTTGCCGATGTCGTGCATCAGCGCAGCCAGGCCGAGCTCGCGCAGCAGCGGGCCGTCGATGCCAAGCCCTCGCGCCTGGCCCATCGTCAGAATCGACACGTTCACCATGTGCGTGAACGTGTAGCTGTCGTACTTCTTCAGCGCCGTCAGCGCGAGCAGCGCCGGCCGGTTCTGCGACACCTCCTGCGCGAGGGTGTCGACGATCGTTCGCCCCGCGTCTGCATCGGGCTTTCCCTCGGACTTGGCGCTGTCCCACAGCGTTTCTGCAACGGTGACGGCGTCGTTGTAGAGGCGCCGATACGTTGCGATGTCTCCGGGCGGCGCGTCGGCGCCCTTCTCTATTTGTAGGCGGCCCACGCGGATGTGCGTCAGCCGTCCCAGCGCCTTCGTCGCCTCCTTCGCGTCGCTCCCTCCCAGCGTCTGCACCAGCTGCGACAGCTCCGCAGCCTGCACGCCGCGATCGATGACGACTCGCTCGATTCCGGCGTCGTGCAACTGACGTATCAGCTTCCCCATGCTTTCGGCCGCCCGAGGGACCGGCATGTCGCCGACGACGAGATCCTCGCCCACGATGCCGATGGCGATCGACGGAGCATCCGCGTGGACGAGAGCGAGCGTTTCACCGAACGCGTCGATGCTACGGGCGACAAGAGGGTGCGCGGGCGCGTAGAGCTGCACGGCGCGCAGCGCGGCAGCGAACCGACGGAGCAGCTCCTCGGCGACCTTCGCCTTCTGCGTGGCGCTCATGTCTGCTGACGTCCGTAGTCCGCCATTCGCATGTGCATCCGCGCCGCGTTTCGAACGCCGCGGGCGCCCCTGTGTGCCGCCTCTTCCAGGACAGCCATCGCATCCGGGGTCCCGATACGCCGGAGTGCCGCCGCCGCGGTGCGGCGGAGAGCAGCGGTACGATACGGGGCCCACCATTCGCCACGGTAGAGCATGGCGCGGAGCGTCTGAACGGACTCGGGCTGACCGCCAAGTCCCCCGAGCGCCTCCATCGTCTGTATGTGGATTTCGACGAGGGAGCCCCGCGGCTTCGATCGCGAGAGGACGAAGCAGAGCAGCGGCGCGACCTTTTCATCGCGCAGCCCTATCAACTCCTGGAGGATCTCGGTGGAGGCACTGTCGTCGAGCGCACGATGCAGAATCGTAATTGCTTCCGGCGATCCGACGTGGATCAGGGCGCGTGCCGCTTCGCGCTGCACCTGCGGGTCTTCGTCTCGGAGCATGGCTGCAAGGTCGGTCAGCGCCTCGTGCCCTCCAAACATCCGCAGCAGCTCGATGGCCGTGCGGCGGACTGCGGGGTTCGGTGAGAGCTTCAGCTGCTCGACGGCGTGGCGGCCCGCCGCGCCGAATCCGAAGAGCAGCTCGCGCAGGCGCCGGATCGCGCGCGCATTCTCCTCAACCATCAGCGCGTCGGCCAGCCCCTTGATGATTCGCGGGCCGATTGTGTGACACAGGCGCACGATCGGCTCGACGCCGTCGTCCTCGACCTTACGGAGCTGCAGGACGAGGTGCCGGGCCAGGCGGCCGGAGGCGAGCCGCTCGACTGCGGATTCCGCTGCCGCCCGCAAGAGTTCGCGGCCGCCGGGACTGGCCTCGCGCACAATCGCGTGGGCGGCCTGGTGCGCCGCCTCAAGGTCGCCGGCGAGCGTCCGGCGCTCGACTTCCGTGGAGACGATTCCGGCGATCTCGGCCCACCACACCGGGTCGCTTTCGACTTTGAGCAAGTCGAGCAGGAGCCGGTAATCGAGCTGTTTGACGGCGGCGTCGGAGATCGTCGCGAGCCAGACCTGGATTCGCTCGACCGGATCGTCAGAGACGCGTTCGACGTCGACGGCCTGTTTCCGTGCGCCCGACAGCTCCCGTGCGTAGTCGGCCGAGACGAACCGCTCGTCGGAGTACGACGTCAGCATTTCCGTGGCTGACTGCCAGAGCTCCTCGAAGCTCGCCTCACGGCCGAAGGGCGTGCTGGCGGCTTCCGCCTTGGCAAGATCGAGAAGGCGTTCCTTGTGATCGCCATCGAGCACCAGCGCCTCGAGGGCCTGCGCCAGACGTTCGGAGGCGCCACGCTCTTTCACGATCGAGTTGGCCACGAACGAGGCGACGGTTTCGTCCTTCACGCGGTCGATGACGGCCGACGCGATCTGCGCCCGCTCACGATCCGGCGACTGCGTCTGGCGGACGAGCGCAAGCAGCATGTCGGGCGTCAGCCGCGCCACGCCGTCCGCCGCCGTTTGGAGGACAATGTCTTCGCCCTGTGCTTTCGGCCATTGAGATGTGGCCTCGAGCAGCTTTTGCACGAGCGTGATGAGCGCCGCGGCGCGGGCGCTGACGGATGCAGCGCCTGCCAGATCGTCGCTTTGGAGCCGCTCGATGAGCTCGCCAAACCGGGACGAATCCTTCAGCGCTTCGAGCAGAGCCGTCAACCCGTGCTCGTCGAGCGCACCGCCTCCTTCCAGGCAGAGGGCAATGATGGCGTCCCATTCCTTTCCGCCGCCACCGGCCCGCTCGCGCAACACCTCGGCGTAGTCGATTTCGCGAATCTCGAAGTGGGCCCGTCCTGCAGCAGCCCACGCCTTGCCGATGCCCCCGTCGGCGATGAGCTCGTCTGTCGGACGCGCGAGCAGCAGCAGCAGGGCGTGCCAGTCCTCGAGACCGGCGGCGCGCTCGATACGGAGCGCGCCAATGAGGCGTTCGTGCATGAGGGCTGCAAGCTCGCCGATGGCCGAGTCCGGCCGCTCAGGCGACCGGCCCTCGATCACGAGCGTGTCCGGGTGCACCGTGAGCAGGATGTCGTCGGTCGGGATGAATTGACCGGCGGCTGCGGTAACACGCGACAATGACGCCTGGATCGAGGGGTGCGTTCGCGGGTACAGCGATACCGATCGTGCGGCCGCTCGACACGCCCGCGCAAACTCGGAAAGCGCGGCGCTCTGATCGGCCGACATCGGATTGACCGTCGGTGTGGGCCCCATCGGAATGTTGATTATACTGGGCGGTCCTCCATGAGTTTCGTCGACGTGATCGCGAAGAAGCGCGATGGGCAGGCGCTTTCGCGCGACGACATCGATCAATTCGTCCACGGTGTCACCGCGGCAACAGTTCCCGATTACCAGGCGTCGGCGCTGCTGATGGCCATCGTGCTCCGAGGCATGTCAGAACAGGAGACGGTCTGGCTCACCGACGCGATGCTCCGCTCAGGTGAGCGCATCGACCTGTCGGACGTTCCGGGGATCAAGGTCGGCAAACACAGCACCGGCGGTGTCGGTGACAAGGTGTCGATCGTGCTCGCGCCTGTCGCCGCCGCCTGCGGCGTCATCGTCCCGAAGATGTCCGGCCGGGGGCTCGGCCATACGGGCGGCACGCTGGACAAGCTGGAGTCGATCCCCGGGTATCGGACGGACCTCACCATTGACGAGTTCAAGCGGGTGCTGAGGAACGTCGGAGCGAGCATCATCGGTCAGTCTGCGTCGCTCGTTCCGGCCGACAAGCGCTTGTATGCCCTTCGAGATGTCACGGCCACGGTGCCGAGCATTCCGCTTATTGCGGCGTCGATCATGAGCAAGAAGCTCGCCGAAGGCGGCAACGCGCTGGTCCTCGACGTCAAGTGCGGTTACGGAGCGTTCATGAAGGCCCAGCCCGAGGCGACAGAGCTGGCGCGGCTGCTGGTGGCGATCGGGTCGAGGGCGGGCATTCGCACAGAGGCGTTGATCACGAACATGAACGACCCTCTCGGGCGCGCCATCGGCAACGCAGTGGAATTGATCGAGTGTATCCAGACGCTGAAGGGACAGGGCCCGGACGACCTCACGGCCGTCGTCGTGGCGCTGGCGTCGCGAATTCTCGTCCTGTCCGGCCGATTTACCGATCGGGATGCCGCACCGGCGGTCCGAAGCGCACTTGGATCGGGGGTCGCGTTGGAAAAGCTGCGCGCCATGATCGAGGCGCATGGCGGCGACGCCCGGGTCATCGACGATCCTGGCCGGTTACCGTCAGCGGCTCGTCGGCATGCGATTGGGGCCCGTCGTGGTGGGTACATCGGAGCGCTTCAGGCGGACCTGCTGGGCCGCGCCTCGATGGCGCTCGGCGCAGGGCGGCAGCGCATCGGGGATCCGATTGACCACGGTGCGGGCCTGTTGATCGCGAAACAGGCTGGCGAGCCGGTGCGCCCGGGAGAGACCGTCGTGGAGCTGCTGTACAACGACGATCATGGACTGGCTGAAGCGTCGGCACTCGTGGAAGGCGCGATTCGTGTTGGGGCTTCACCCCCTGTGCCGAGGCCACTCGTGCTTGGCAGCGTAGCGTAGGCATGGATACGTCAACAGCACCGATCGTCGTGGAGTCCGGTCGTCGGCTGCGAGTCGTGGCGATTGCCATGGTCGTGCTGCTGGCCGCCGCTGCGTGGCTGCTCGGCGTGTTGGTTGGGTATCGCGCGCAGGCCGGGGCGGGTGCGTTGTGCTTCGTTGCGCTTGTCGCCGCGTGCTCGCCGAACCTCGGTCGGGTGAGCTGGCGCACGGTTCTGTGGGGGATGGGATTGCAGCTCGGCTTGGCGCTGGCCATCCTGAAGCTCGAGATCGGTGGCAGTCGGCCGGGGTACGAGTTCTTCAGAGCTGTGGGAGCAGGCGTGAGTCGATTTCTGCAGTTCACGGACGCAGGGTCGCGATTCGTGTTCGGCGCGCTGGCCAACCCGGAGCCGCTCGGCAAGGCGCTGGGGCCCGAGAACGGGTTTGTGTTTGCGTTCGTTGCGCTTCCCACGATCATTTTCGTCTCGTCGTTCTTCACCGTCCTGTACTACTTCGGCATTCTGCAGTTCGTGGTGCGGATGATGGCGCGGGCGATGATGCGTCTCATGCGCACGAGTGGCGCCGAAACCCTTTCGGCGGCTGCCAATGTATTCATGGGTCAGACCGAGGCGCCCATCATCGTGAAGCCGTTCGTGCCCCGGATGACGCAGTCAGAGCTGCTCGCGATGATGGTGGGCGGCATGGCGACGATCTCAGGAGGCGTGATGGCCGTGTACATCGCGCTTGGGGCCGATCCGGTGGCGATTCTCACCACGAGCGTCATGGCCGCACCGTGCGGCCTCTATCTATCCAAGATCCTGCTTCCGGAGCAGGAAGTACCCGAGACAACCGGAACTGCGACCGTGCACGTCGAGAGGCGCCACGTGAACGTCATCGACGCAGCAGCCGGCGGTGCGTCGGACGGCCTGATTCTCGCGGTCAACGTCGCGGCCATGCTGATTGTGTTTCTGGCGTTTATCGCCATGTTCGATTTCATGCTCGGCGCGATCCGTCCCGGACTCACGCTCGCGAGCGTGTTTGCCTTCGTCTTTTCACCGATCGCGTTCCTCATGGGTGTGCCCCCAGCCGACGTCGGCCCGCTTGCAGACCTGCTGGGGACAAAGCTCGTCGCGAACGAGTTCGTTGCCTTCGTCAAGCTCACCGGCGAGTACAAGGGTGTGATTAGCGAGCGCTCGTACGTACTGGCCACGTTCGCGTTGACGGGCTTTGCGAATATCTCCTCCGTCGGAATCCAGCTGGGGGGCATTGGAGGTATGGCGCCGAACCGGCGTGGCGATCTCGCACGCTTGGGTACTCGTGCGCTATTGGCTGGGTTCGTCGCCACGCTCATCAACGCATGCGTGGCGTCGATGTTCCTGTGACGGTCCGACTCGAACCGGACTCAGCGACATGAAGCCAGATACGTATGAGCGCCTGACCACGGCGGTCGATGCAATCAGACGTCGCTGCGGCACTGAGCCGCCGGACACGGCAATCGTCCTAGGTTCGGGCCTCGGCGATTTTGCCGACACGCTGCTCGACTCGGTCGTCACGCCGTACGGCGAGATTCCCTACTGGCCCGACTCGCGAGTGGTTGGCCACGCCGGCCGGCTCGTAATCGGCAATGTGGCAGGGAGGCGGGTCGCCGCCCTGGCGGGGCGCGTGCACGTCTACGAAGGGCACGATCTTGAAACCGTGGTCTTTGCCACGCGCGTGATGGGTCGGCTCGGCGTCAAGAAAATGATCCTGACGAATGCCGCCGGTGGCATCAATACCGGATTCGCGCAGGGCGCTCTGATGATCATTGACGATCACATCAACCTGCTTGGCAGCAGTCCGCTCATCGGTTGGAATGACGAGCGGCTGGGGCCCCGGTTTCCCGACATGAGCGAGGTCTACTCTCTCCGCCTCCGTGGGGTTGCCGACGCGGCCGCTGCGGCTGCGGGGGTGCCGATCGCGCACGGCGTGTATGCCGCGGTTCACGGCCCCAGCTACGAGACGCCCGCAGAAATTCGCTACCTGCGCACGATCGGGGCTGATGCGGTGGGGATGTCGACGGTTCCGGAGGCAATCGCCGCGCGCCACATGCGCGTGGAGGTGCTGGGCGTCTCCTGCATCACGAACATGGCTGCCGGCGTGTTCGCGGGACCGCTGAAACACGAAGAGGTTCTCGAGACCGCGCGCCGCGTCCGGGGCGCGGTCATGGCGTTGCTCGGGGGGATCATTGAAAGACTCTGACCTCGTTCGCGCCGCACGACGGGCACGACGGCACGCACGAGCGGCGTTTTCGAACTTCAAGGTCGGCGCCGCGCTGGAAAGCGAGAGCGGCACGATCATCACGGGGTGCAACATCGAAAACGCCACCTACGGGCTCACGATGTGCGCCGAGCGTGTCGCACTGTTCAAGGCGCTGTCGGAGGGGCACAAGCGATTCCGCCGCATCGCCGTCGTCGCGGACGCCGAGGCGCCCATACCGCCGTGCGGCGCGTGCCGACAGGTGCTGTGGGAATTCGGCGGCGACCTCGAAGTCATTCTCGCCAACCTCCGTCGCGAAACCGGACGTCATCAGCTGAGCGAATTGCTGCCGCTGCCTTTCGATGGGAGGCTGCTTTAGTAGGCAGTAGGCAGTAGGCAGTAGGCAGTCGTAGGCAGTAGGCAGTAGGCGGCGGTAGGCGGTAGGCAGTAGGCGGTAGGCTGCGGGCAGTAGCTTTAGTGTTTCAGCGACTTGGCCAAGCCAGTCACCAGTCGCCCGACCTCCCCGGCGGCCGAAAGCATCGCATCCACCGAATGTTGCGGGATGTGCCCAAGTCTTCCCGCCAGCATGACGTGAGTTTCAAGCTCCCGTACCGATCCGTGCGCGATTGAAAGGTGGTTCAGGAATTCACCGCACGTTCTTCGCCCCTGTCCCTCTGCAATGTTGGCCGGAATTGCGACTGCCGCCCGCCGCATTTGAGAGATTAGGCCGAAGCGCTCCTCAGGGGGCATGTGATTTGTCGCCTGATATACCGCTTCCACGAGATCCATCGCTCGCTGCCATGCAATAAGATCCTGATAGTTGCGTGACGGCATGAGTGGGACGATGCCAAAACTGTGCCGAGGTTTTGAACTCCTGCCTACTGCCTACTGCCTACTGCCTACTGCCTACTGTGAACTGACATGCTTCCCACAATCGAATGGAAAGGCGACTGCGTCGTGATGATCGACCAGCGGAAGCTGCCGTCCGCCGAGGTGTACGTGACCTGCAAGACGGCTCCCCAGGTGGCCAAGGCCATCAAGACGATGGTGATACGGGGAGCGCCGGCGATTGGCGTGGCGGCCGCAATGGGCATCGCGATTGGGATGCGGAAGAGCAAGGCGAGCGGCACGAAGCAGTTCGCCACTGAATTCCAGAAGACGTGCGATCTCATGGCGTCGACGCGGCCCACCGCCGTCAATCTGTTCTGGGCCATCGATCGAATGAAACGCACGTTCGCCGATGCCGCCCAGGCTGGCTGTTCGGTGACGGAAATCAAGGATCGGCTCGAAGCGGAGGCGCAGCGGATTCACGACGAAGACGTCGCAAGCTGTCGATCGCTCGGGGCCAATGGCGCCACGCTCGTGCCCGATTCCGCCAATGTTCTTACCCACTGCAACGCCGGAGCGCTGGCCACGGCAGGTTATGGCACCGCTCTCGGGGTCGTCCGCGCCGCCGTCGAACAGGGGAAGAAGGTGGCCGTGCTGGCCGACGAAACGCGCCCCTTTCTCCAAGGCGCCCGCCTCACCGCGTGGGAACTGATCAAGGATGGGATAGACACGACCGTCATCACCGACAACATGGCAGGTACGATGATGCGTCAGGGACACGTGGACCTGGTTGTCGTCGGCGCCGACCGCATCGCGGCAAATGGCGATGTAGCGAACAAGGTCGGCACGTACGCTGTCGCGGTGCTGGCAAAGGCGCACGGCATACCGTTTTATGTGGCTGCGCCCGTCTCGACGGTCGACCTGAATACGCCCGACGGCAGTCGAATTCCCATCGAGGAACGGAACGAGCGGGAGGTGACGCACATCGGCTCCGCGCGTCTCACGCCTCGCGGTGCGCGCATCCGGAATCCGGCGTTCGACGTGACGCCGGCAGAATACGTAACGGCCATCGTCACCGAACGGGGTATCGCGCGGCCGCCGTACGAGGAGTCGCTGGCACAATTAGTAGGCGGTGGGCAGTATGCAGTAGGCAGTCAAGGGCGATAATCGCAATTGTTGCCTACCGCCTACCGCTTACTGCCTACTGCCTACTGCCTACTTCATGATCATCCTCGGCATCGAGACCTCCTGCGATGAGACGGCGGCCGCCATCGTCGAAGAAACGCGTGACCCGCGGCGACCGTGGCGCATCCGCTCGAACGTCGTCGCGTCTCAGACTGCCGTTCATCGCGAGTGGGGTGGTGTCGTGCCGGAGTTGTCGGCACGTCAGCACGTCCGTGACATCTGCGGCGTCGTCGAGCAGGCAGTCGCCGAGGCCGGCGGAGCTGCTTACGACATCATTGCGGTAACCCAGGGCCCGGGGCTTGTCGGATCGCTGCTGGTGGGCCTGTCGTTTGCCAAGTCCCTCGCTTGGGCGCGATCGGTGCCGCTCGTTCCCGTTCACCACCTCGCCGGTCACATCGAGTCACTGGTGCTGGAAGGTGGCGAGATGCCGCTGCCTGCGATTGTGCTGGTCGTCTCGGGCGGCCATACCAGCCTCTATCGAATCCAGGAGCCGGGCGCCTACGAGCTTTTGGGGCGAACGCGCGACGATGCAGCGGGGGAAGCGTTCGACAAGGTCGCAAAGCTGTTGGGTCTGGGATACCCGGGAGGCCCTGCAATCGACCTGGTTGCAAGGCACGGCAACGATCGCGCGGTTCCGTTCCCGAAGACCCGTCTGACACATGCCGACCGCAACGCGCCGCACCTGCCAGGGCGTCGTGATTTCAGCTTCAGCGGTCTGAAGACGGCTGTGCTGCGCCATGTAACAGCACGACGCCGCGAATCCGGCCTTTCAGCGGACGAGATGCTGCCGCCGGCGGAGGTTGCAGATATCGCGGCCAGCTTTCAACGCGTGGTTGTCGAAACGCTCCTCGGTCGATTGTCCGAGGCGGTCGAGTGGTGCCACGCGCGCAGCGCCGGCATCGCTGGCGGCGTGTCGGCGAACAGCCTGCTGCGCGAAGTGGCAGCGAACTACGCCGTTTCTGCGAGTATCCCGCTGTATGTTCCGAGCCTGGCGCTCTCAACCGATAATGCGGCGATGATTGCGGCTGCGGGCCTACGCCGGTACCGGGCGGGCGTTGTCGGTGGCTTCGACGTGAACGCCTACGCGTCGCTGCCGCTGCATGACCATCCATGATCGATCATCGATCAATCGATGGCGACTGTAATGAAAACACAGACCGAGTATCTCTGGTTCGAGACGAAAAAGCGCCGCGAATTCATCCGCATCACCGATCAAGTGGCGGAGATCGTGCGCAAGAGTGGCGTGAGAGAAGGCATGGTCCTCGTTTCGGCGATGCACATCACCGCTGCGGTCTACGTGAACGACTGGGAGGACGGCCTCATTCACGATTTCCAGGTGTGGCTCGAGAAGCTCGCGCCCGCGGGTCTCGAGTATCGTCATCACCAGACCGGCGAGGACAACGCGGAC
>DATCJA010000042.1:0-21102 GCA_036507475.1 Vicinamibacterales bacterium | reverse complement strand
CCGGCGGGCGCGCTACGGGTCCCGCGCCGGCGGGCCCCGTCATGCGCGGCAACAGCGCCACGGTCGTGATGGCGTACAGCATGGTGAAGCTGCCCGAACAGCCGATGATGCCGCGTCTGTTCGACGAACGGGTCGGCTACTTCTCACGAAGCATGTACGACTACGGCCGCCAGGAACACAAAGCCACCGAGCGAACCTATATCACTCGTTACCGCCTCGAGAAGCGCGATCCGAATGCAGAGATCTCCGAGCCGGTAAAGCCGATCGTGTACTACGTCGACCCCGCGACGCCATCGATGTGGGTGCCGTACGTGAAGAAGGGCGTCGAGGACTGGCAGCCGGCGTTCGAAAGGGCGGGGTTCCGCAACGCGATTGTCGCCAGGGAGGCGCCGGCCGCCGATCCGGACTGGAGCCCGGAGGATGCACGGTACTCAGTGATTCGGTGGCTGCCGTCGACCGTCGAGAACGCATCCGGCCCGCACATCCACGATCCGCGCACGGGCGAGATTCTCGAAGCCGATATCCAGTTTCATCACAACGTGCAGACGCTGTTGAAGAACTGGTACTTCGTGCAAGTGGGGCCGCTCGATCCTCGCGCGCGGCGGCTGCCGCTGCCCGGCGATCTCATGGGCGAGCTGATTCGGTATGTCGTGGCGCACGAGGTGGGGCACACGCTCGGCTTTCAGCACAACATGAAGGCGAGTGCCATGTACTCAATGCAGCAGGTGCGCGACAAACACTGGGTGAAAGAGAACAGCCACACGCCGACGCTGATGGACTACTCCCGCTTCAACTACGTCGCGCAGCCTGAGGATGGCCTCGATCCGGCGGACCTGATTCCAAAAATCGGTCCGTACGACACGTGGGCGACGATGTGGGGCTACACGCCGATACCGGGGGCGCGCACGCCCGACGAAGAGCGGCGAACGCTTGACGCATGGGCCCGCCAGCAGGACCAGACGCCGTGGTACCGCTTCACCACCGCGCAGGCCGGCAACAGCGATCCGTTCAATCAGGCCGAGGCGGTCGGTGATGCCGACGCCATCCAGGCGACGACGCTCGGGCTGAAGAACCTACAACGCGTGGCCGACATGCTGCTGGTCGCCACGACGACAGAACAGGGCGAGCCATACGAGGAGCTCACCGAGGTGTATAGGGGGCTCGTGGCCCAGTGGACGCTCGAGATGAACCACGTCACATCCCTTGTCGGCGGGTTCCTGTCGCAGCAGCGCCACATCGGGCAGGATGGCGTGCGGTTCACGCCCGTTCCGCGGGCGCGACAGGCCGAGGCGCTGAAGTTCCTGCTCGCCAACGCGTTCGCCACGCCGAGCTTCCTGATCAAACCGGAGCTGCTCCGGCGCATGGAACCTGCTGGAGCGCTGAACCGCGTACGCAACGCGCAGAATGCAGTGATGAATTCGCTGATGCAGACCGCGCGGCTCGAGCGGCTCATCGAACAGGCGGCGCTGGACGGCACGGCGGCGTACGCACCCGTGCAATTCCTCACCGATCTCCGCCGGGGCGTCTGGAGCGGCCTGGCGACGCCGGCGCGTGCCATCGACGCGATCCGCCGCAACGTCCAGACCGTCTACCTCGACACGTTCGACAACCGTCTGAACGGCGGCGCCGCGCCGGATCCTGCGGTGCGGGGGTTGCTGCGCGGGGAGCTGCGGACGCTGCGCGCGCAAATTGCGGCGGCCGCGCCCTCGGCCACCGACCGCGCCTCGCGCCTGCACCTCGAGGACGCCCGGGATCGGATCGACGAGATTCTCGATCCACGTGCCATGCGACCGCGTGCTGCGGCCGGCGGCCGTGGCGGCGCGGCTGCGCCCGCGGGAGACGACGGATCGATCGCGGAAGGCCGCTTCGATTTCCGTAACGACATGTTCCTGAGCGTCCCCGAGATTTGCTGGCCCGACTACGTCGTGCAGTGACCTTCACACGACTCACGTTCCTCGAACCGGTTTCATAACCCCGTTGCGACGACGTGCGGCATGTCGCTCCGCAAAACCGGCTCAGCTCGTCGGTCGTTCATCCTCTGCCAACCATCGGGGCTCGCTTCGCGCTTACGCTGATCACGGTTTTGCTCCGGACATGCCCCACGTCGCCTCTACGCACGAGCGTGGGGCGAGTAGATTGCACAGATCAATCTGGGGACGGTCCGTCAGGACAGTTCAACCGCGGGCCTGGGCCCGTCGAGCGATTATCTTCGGCCATATGCATTGGACTCACTGGCAGAGGGGTTGCTCAAACAAACTGTATGAACGCCCACAATTTGCTGAGCGCAAGTGCATTGTTGGTCGCGCTCGTGCTGCTGCCGGCAACGGCCGACGCACAACGGCGCGGGCGACATCATGGCGGTAGAACCGATGGGCGGTCCGTGGTCATCGTCGCGCAACCCGGTGCGGTGCGACAGACGGTCGTCAAGCCGGTCGTCGTAGGACCGGCGGTGGTCGTGCGGCAGCCCATCATCGGCGGCTGGGGGCCGTCGGGGAGCTTCGGCCGTATCGGCTTTGGATCGATTCCCGTGCGCAGGGGCTTTGGAACGCTTCCAGTCCGGACCGGCTTCGAGACGGCGCCTATCCACACCGGGTTTGACGTTCAGACGCATCTCGCGCCGCGTCCGGTCACGATAGGACGAGGTCATGCTTTCAGGTCAAAGGGCGGGCGCGCCTTCAGGACAAGGCACGTGGTTGGCGGATCGATCGTCGTCGGCTATCCGGTTCCTTACGCGTACGCGTACCCACCGCCGTACGGCTTCACCACATCGTCCGCTGGGTATTACGTTCCGCCCCTCGAACGTCGGAGCGGAGCTCACAGTGGTATTGGAGTGTCGGCAGGCCCGTCGACTTACTTCATGGACCTGGCGGACGCGGGCGGGTTGATGTTCGAGGTATCGCCCGCGACGGCTGGGGTCTTCGTGGACGGCACGTATGTGGGTACGGTGCAGGACTTCTCGACTGCGAGCGAGCCGCTCATGGTCGTTCCCGGAAGCCATCGGATCGAGCTGCGCGCGCCCGGGTACCGTACGAGCACGCTTGACGTGACCATCGCGGCCGGTCAGGTGATTCCGTACGAGGGAGAGATGGAACGGCTTCAACGATATTGACCACGCGCCGAGTGAACCCGTGGGCGCAACTCACCACGGTGTTCGGAATGTTCATCGCCGGTGGGTTCATCGGATGGGGACTGTCGTCCTGGGCTGCCCCAAGGTCCGGGCTAGCGGCTGGCATCAGCGGCATGCTGCTCCCCACGGCCTTTGTTGGAGGACTGCTGATCTGGGCGGGCCTGGACATAGTGACCGCGATTGTCGATCTGCTTCGCGGTCGCCGGCATCGCCCGTCGTCCTCCGATCTCGCCACTCGCTCCGCCTCGTGGTTCGTACCGGTCTCGCTCGCGGTCACATGCGCGGGCGGCCTGCTCGTAGGGATCCTTCCGGGCGGGCAGGGTCCCCTTCTAAGTACGTTGGCGTACGGCGCAACCGGGACCGCCTACGGCCTCGCAATGGGTCGGCTCGCCGCGAGCGGGTATCTGCCAGCGCCGCACTCCGACTAAATGTGGGCCTCCGAAATATCGCGATCTACGACGGCACCCCGTTGATCTCAATGTTCAGTGCTTTGACGACCTGGCCGGCTGGTTGCCGCGACGGCTGCAATATGGCTATCATAGCCATATTCAGGATTCCCATGCGAAGCACCAACATCGCCGACCTTCGAAACCGCCTCACACAGTACCTGCAGGAGGTCCGCGCAGGCGAAGAAATCGTCGTGCGCGATCGGCACCGGCCAATCGCGAAAATCGTCCCGTTCACCGTCGATGACGACGACGCGGATGATGCGGCGCTCGTTGCGAGCGGTCTGATGCGAAAGGGTTCAGGCACCCTCCCGGCATCGTTCTGGAAGTCACGCCGGTCTCGCGTGACGGTGCGCGAGGCCGTTGCCGCCGTGCGCGCCGACCGCGACGAGGACTGATCGGTGGCGTTCTGGGATGCCAGCGCCATCGTTCCCCTCTGCTGCTCACAGTCGGCATCCGCACAAGGCCGTCGGCTGCGTCGCGAGTTGAAGCGGATGGTGGTCTGGTGGGGCACGCCACTCGAAGCGCGGAGCGCGTTCGCCCGACTCGTGCGAGAGGGGAAACTCACTGGCGATGAACGCGTCACGGCGGTCAGACTGCTCGGACAGCTTCGCGCTGCGTGGGATGAGATCCTGCCAACCGAAAAGGTCCGGTCGCTCGCCGAGGATCTGCCGGATGCACACGGCCTTCGCGCCTCCGATGCGGCGCAGCTCGCGGCGGCGCTGGTGTGGTGCCGCGAACGCCCGAAACAGCGACCGTTGGTCTGTTTCGACGAGGGTCTCAGGACCGTCGCTGCCACTCTCGGGTTTTCAGTCCGGCCGTAACCTCCCAGGTTCAACATAGCGCTGCCCGGCGCCGCCTTCCTTGATGAAGACGGAGAAGCAGTCCCTCTGTGACAGCAAAGACCATGGGGCTCCGACGGAGGCGACAGTGTGCGGTAGCGTCCGTCGGTGTGCGCATGCGCTCACTCGCCTCGACACGCTCGTCGACAGTCTCAATGGAAGGCTGAGGATCTCGGTTCATCACGACGTTCCTCCGATGACGGCTGGGCCTTCCCGGCTTGCGGCTTGGCTGAGCACAAATCGATCGAGCCCATTAGTTAGCCTTCGACATGGGCGCGTCGAGAGTCCGTTGTCAGAGTTGAGTAAATAGGTGGTGAAAAACGCCTTAAGGTCCCCTCTCACGTCCTGCGTTTCTGCGGATGGGCTGCGACAAGTTCCAACCTCGGCGTGGCGCCGGCTTGCGAGAAGTACGACTTCGCCTGCCCACCTGGCCGTCCCCACGGTAGAGTAGGTCCCTGAAGCAATGGGAGGTCGATCTCAATGTCATCAGCAGGTATCCCCGCCATCGTCGATCGCGCGAAGGCGGAAGCCTTCGCTGGCCATCTGTTGACTGCTCTCAACAACGGGGCGTTATGCCTGATGGCGTCGGTCGGTCACCGCACAGGACTTTTCGACGTCATGAGCGTTCTTCCGCCGTCGACTTCGGACGAGATCGCCAGCCATGCGGGACTCAACGCCCGCTACGTGCAGGAATGGCTGGGCGCGATGGCCACCGCTCGTGTCGTTGACGTCGATCCTCTGACTGGCCGTTTTTCGTTGCCAGCCGAACATGCCGCGTTTCTGACCCGAGCGGCCGCGGCGGACAACATGGCGGTGTTTGCTCAATACATGGCAGTGATGGGCTCGGTGGAAGACGACATCGTTGAGTGCTTCAAGCACGGCGGAGGGGTGCCGTACGAGAGGTTCGATCGATTCCATGAGGTCATGGCGGAGGACAGCGGACAGTCCGTGCTTTCGTCACTGGACTCGCACATTCTTCCGCTCGTTCCCGGCCTGACTGACCGGCTCGCGAAAGGCATCCGCGTGCTCGACGTGGGATGCGGCCGGGGCCGTATCATGAATCGGCTTGCAGAGTTGCATCCACACAGCAGCTTCGTCGGGATGGATCTCTCGTCCGATGCGGTTGCATTCGCGCGAGACGAGCAATCGGCCAAGGGGCTGAGCAACGTCCAGTTCGTCGCCGTTGACTTGAGCAGCTTCCATGAGAATGCAGAACCCGAATCCTTCGACTTCATCACCACGTTCGACGCGATCCACGATCAGGCGAAACCGCTCAATGTCCTCAGGGGGATTCATCGCGCGTTGAAGGCAGACGGCGTCTACCTGATGCAGGACATCAGCGGGACGAGCCACGTCCACAAGGATGTCGACCATCCGATCGGGACGTTCCTCTACACGGTGTCGTGCATGCACTGCATGACCGTCTCGCTGGCACAGGGCGGAGAAGGCCTGGGGGCCATGTGGGGGGAAGAGAAGACGCGCGAGTATCTGCAGCGGGCCGGCTTCAGGGCGATTGCCACGCGTCGGCTCGCGCATGACATTCAGAACAATTGGTACGTCGTGACGAAGTAGCAGCATGATGGCCAAGACCACCTTCAAGTCGGTTGACGATTACCTCTCTGGCCGGCCCCAGGCCGTGCAACGCGTACTGACGCGGGTGCGGAGCGCGTCGTGCGATTCGCAGGTGTTCCGCTTTCCTGGGCAAACGCCGCCGACGACCACACGACCCCGAAGACAAAGGCGAACCGCGCGAGCATGCGTTATTGTCCGTAGCTCTGCCATTGGAAGGCAACGCAAAATGATCCACAATAGGCGCCGTCGCTGTTAGACCCGTTCTTCCTGGAGGCCCGGCATGAAACGAGAGTTCGTTCTGGGGACCCTGATTGCCGCAGGAGCGCTGTCCTTGGTCGTCGCGGCTGCCCAGCAGCCGCCAGCGGGCGGCGCACAGCCGGCCCCGATGGTCATCGAGGTCGAAAAGCTCAAAAACAACCTCTATATGCTGCGTGGCGGTGGGGGCAACACGGCGGCGTTCGTCCAGGCGAACGGCGTGACCGTGGTTGATACGAAGAATCCCGGATGGGGTCAGCCACTGCTCAACAAGATCAAAGAGCTCACCAACAAGCCGGTGATGATGATCATCAACACGCACACGCACGGCGACCATGTGAGCGGCAACGTCGACTTCCCTGCTAGCGTCGACATCGTCACGCACGAGAACACGGCTGCCAACATGAAGAAGATGGCACCGGTCACCGGCATTGCCAACCCACCGGTCAACGTCTTCGCGCAGCATGGGGGCCACGGCCTTCCCAAGCGAACCTTCAAAGACACCATGACGCTCGGAAGTGGAAACGACCGGATCGATCTCCACTACTTCGGACGGGGCCACACGAATGGCGACGCCTGGGTTGTGTTCCCGATGCTCCGCGTCATGCACGCGGGCGACATCTTCTCGGGGAAGAACCTTCCGCTGCTCGACTACAACAACGGTGGCAGCGGCGCGCAGATCCCGGACACGTTGATGAAGGCGTATACCGCCACGTCGAAGACGGTCGACTCGATCATCACCGGCCACAGCACCGTGATGACGCCGAACGACCTTCGTGAGTACGCCGAATTCAATCGCGACTTCCTGAATGCCGTGAGCGCGGGGAAGAAGGCGGGGAAGAGCGTGGCCGAGATCGTGAAGATTTGGACGATGCCCGAGAAGTACAAGGGCTACGGGATGCCACAGCCGGCTCGTCTGCAGGCGAACGTCGAGAATATCTACAACGAAGCACGCTGAGCGCTGCAGCCACGGCGACGTGGAGGAACCGGAGCCTGCTCTGGGACGCAATCTTGCAGGTCGGCCGCCGGAGGTATTGATGGCTGACCAGCATTATCAGGATCCACAAGGACCGGATCGAGACCGTGACGAGGAATTCAGCGACGACTCGCAGAAGTTGGATCAAGAAGAAGGGCGCCAGCAGGGCGACGCGGCCGAGGGCCGAAGCAATGAAGAGGATCTGATGGAGTCGCCGGAGCGCGCAGGCTAGAGCGGGCTGAACCGCCAGCGTCTGTGAGAGTGGGCAGGTGGTAACGCGGTACCCTGCCCCGCTCCGCCAGTGGGTTATCGATTACCCACCATGCGATCCCAGGCGTCCGTGACCGCGTTCTTCCTCTGCTCCCACGCGACCGCTTCTTTTTCTGTACATCACGTTGCCTCGGACTCTGGCATCCTTCTTGAAGCCGTTGGTGCGGCATGAAGAAAACTCAGCACCGCCGCTTCGCCAACCCGCTGCTCCAGTGGGTATTCAGCCGTCAGAACACGATCGTCACGTGCCGGTTGGATCAACGGGGCGGTCACTATCGTGTCTCGCTCATTCCCCACCGTGACACGCGCAAGACGATCATCGACGTCTTCGAGGAAGGCTTGAGCGCCTTCCGGCGTCATGCGGCGCTCGCTGCCGAACTTCGCCGCGCCGGATGGATGCTCGTGGCCTATCGCTGATTCCTCGATCCAACAGGGAATGCGCGCCCGACCGGAGGTTTCATGACCGCACGACGCACTCTCGGCTTGGTCCTCGTGGTGATCGGAATCGTTGCGCTCGTCTGGGGCGGGGTGTTCTGGACGGATAGAGATACCCTGATCGACGCCGGTCCGCTCGAGGTCGCGACCGAAGAACGTGAAGGCGTGCGAGTGCCACCCGCGGTCGGCGTTATCGCATTGATCGGCGGAATCGTTCTGCTCGTCATCCCCGAGCGCGGACGCGCGTAGTCGGTGAAGTTCAGAGGGAGCGTTTGATCAGCGCGTCGTAGTCGCCCGGCGTATCCACGTCCACAAGGCATCCCTCGTCGTCCACGGGCACGTTCACCACCTCGCTAGCGTGCGCGTGGACGACGGCGCGTGCGCCTTCGGAGAGCGGCGCTTGCCGCAGCTCGTCGAAGAGCGCGCGATCGAAAAGCACGGGATGACCGTGGCGCTCGCCAACCGCCGGCCTCACGACGGGAGCGCGCGCTTTCTTCCACGCCTCGATCACGTGCTGGATCGTCGCCACGTGCACCATCGGGATGTCGACAGGCGTGACGAGGACCGACTCGAGTCCTGGCCGGGCGGTCGCTTCGAGGCCAATCCACAATGACGAAAGCTGACCGCGACTCGGGTTCGGGTTCGTGAGAAACGACGGGTACACAGGCGGCGTGTCGCCTGCGACCGCGGCCACGGTGGCGTCGTGCTGGCTGCCGGTTACGACCACGATCTCGGCGACCCCCGCGGCAGCAAACGTCCTCACGAGCCGCGCCACGAACGGCCGGCCGTCGGGGTCGTGCAGCAGCGCCTTGGGCGCCCCCATGCGCGTGGAATCGCCTGCGGCCAGAATGATTGCCGCGATCATCGTGCAAATCGTACCGGGAGCGCCCGATTAGCGCAATTTGCAGATGTGCAAGGAGTTCGGGCACTCCTTGACTTCCCCGTCTGGACTTCCTACACTGGCCGCGCTTTCAGGGCGCCGGTGCGCACTGGACCGCTACATTCGTGGTGGCTTCATAGTTCGCTCACCAGCGGTTCATGGAGCGCCTGGGATTTGCCCCAGGATGACGCGCATCGGAGGACACGGCCATGCCAACCGGGACAATCGCACGCCTCCTCATCGACAAGGGTTTCGGCTTCATACGCGATGAGGGCGGCATCGAGCATTTCTTCCATCGCAGTGCCGTGCGTGGCGCGGTATTCGAGTTACTGCGAGAAGGGCAGCGAGTGGAATTCCAGTCGGAAGAATCCACTAAAGGACCGCGCGCGGGTGACGTACGTTTGATCGAAAGCTGACCCATCACGCCCGGCCCCGAGGCGGGGCCGGGAGACCCGCCTTCATCCTCCCACCGGTACAGCCCGAGCCGATCGCGTGCGCAATGAGGCTGTGCGCGCGAGGCTCCGCCGGCGTCGCTACAGTTCTCGACGAATCAGACCGGACGATTTAGGCAGCCGTTGAGTTCGAGTCCGATCGAATGTTTCCTGCCCGAGGTCCCTTCGCCGAAGGCTCCTCGTCAAAGCTGACCCGCTGCCCTTCGTTGAGCTGCTCGAAGGTTCCGGTCTTCACCGAGCTCCGGTGGAAAAACCATTCCTGCCCACCATCGTCACGAATGAACCCGAAACCACGATCCCGCACCAACCGTTTGATCGTGCCGTTCGCCACGTCGACTAACCCTCCGCGGGTCGTCCCGCCGACCCTGATCCGCCCGTTCCAAGTTCTGTTCCACGATCGGCCTACGGATGGGCTGGCGGCGCCAGAATCTGTGCAGACCCGCACAGTCAGCGAACGTGACGAGTCAGCCAGCTGCGCCACCGCGATACCGGCGCCAGCTCGCCGGTTGCGGGATTCAGCGTCAGCACGTCATTGCATACGGCAGCTGCGAACGCCGTGTCTGCCGTTAGTACGAGCATGGCGAGGCCGCGCCTCGCGGCAATGGCCGCCATGTCGCGTCCCAGCCTGGTGATTTCGTCGGGCGGCACCGCAGTGTTGGGATGTTCGCCCAGCAGGATCCCAGGATTGAGCGCCAGGGCTTTGCCGAGGCGCACCCGCATCCGTGTCGCAGCGCCCGCCGTCCCCATCGGCCGCCCGCGCTCGGCGGCGGGAATTCCAACTTCGTCAGCGATGTTTCCAACTTGAGTACGAATGTCCGGCGCCATGTCATCGATCTCGAATGACAGGGGTAAGGCAAGGTTCTGTTCCACGGTCAATTCGTCGATGAGAACCGCGCGCGCGCTCAGAATGCCGAATCGCTCGAGCGAACGAAACCACGCGGCTGAATCGGTGATATCGAGGGTCGGAGCGCCGAAGATCTCCACGGTGCCGGCGTCGGGCAGCGCTGTGGCGGTAATCAGATTGACCAGGACTTCGGCCGCAGCGCGGTCGAGTCCAAGGAGCGCCACCGTCTGGCCGCGTTGAAGCGCAAGGTGCTCGATGCGTAATGGGCGGAGGGCTCGATAGTCTTTGGTGACGCTTTTGAGCTCGATGATGCGCTCGGCTTGGGGGGGATCCTGAGATGGATCGAAGGGTCGAAAGATCACCGAGCCGCGCGTGCGGCTGATGAGCTTTGCCGCACCGTTCGCCGCCGCCTGTGTCCCTGCCGCTTCACGAGAGCGCGATATTCCCGTATCAGCAGTTCCAGGTGCTGGCGCTCCTCGTCGGCGAATTCCAGAAAGACCTGTTTGCCTTCCGAGTCCTCGAAGCGCTCTCCGTACTTCTTGAAGAAGCGGTGCGATCCACGCTCGCAGCGGATGCCGATCAGTAGCGCCTGCTGATCGTTGACACCGCGCGTCAGCCTGTCGGCCCCTTCGGCAAACAGTCCGTTGGCGGCGCCCTTGAAGAAGAGAAACGTCGGCCTCGACTCGAGCTGAGGATCGCGCTGGAGCAGCTCGGTGTAGCGCGTCTCGAGCTTGCTAAGATGCTCCTTCTCTTCCTTCGCGAGATCCTCGAACACCTTCCGCCCACGAGCGTCGCGGGTGAGCCGGGCGGCCCGGCTGTAGAACTCGAGGCCGCTGCGCTCGGTTGCAATCGCAATGCGCAACGCATCGCGCGCAAACAGCAGGTCCTTGTGACCGTCGGACGAAGTCGGCTGCCGCCCCGTGCGACACTCCTCGCACATGCCGTAGATCTGCACGACGCTTTGAGACGCCGAGAAGCTGCGCGCCGACGCCACTTCCTCGACCAACGCTTCGATGTCGGAGCTGAGGAATTCGAACGACCGGTGGCACGTCTTGCAAATCAGGTGAAAGTGACGCGGCTGGCGGTACGAATGCTCGAACCGGAAGCGTCCTTCGCCGAAATCGACTTTGCGCGCAATGCCGGCATCCATCATCCACTGCAGCGTGCGGTAGACGGTTGCGCGGCTGATTCGCTGATCTTCGCGGCGGATGAGATCGACGAGGTCGTCTGCGCTGAGATGCCCTTCCTGGCGGAGGAATACGTTGACTATCTGTTCCCGCTTGCTCGACCGCTTGCCCCGCGTGGACTCGAGGCGGGTGAGGTCTGGAAGGGTGGTCACATCAGGTTACGCGTCACTAAACGTTGAATGACTGGCCGCAGCCGCAGGTGGAAACCGCGTTCGGATTCTTGATCGTGAAGCCGCCGCCGGTAACGGTCTCGACGAAATCCACTTCGGCGCCCTTCAGGTAGCTGATGCTGACGGGGTCGATGTAGAGCTTCACGCCGTTCGATTCGAACACCTGGTCGGCGTCGCCGCCGTTTTCCTCAATCATGAGGCCGTACTGGAATCCGGAGCAGCCGCCACCCTGCACGAACACGCGCAGTCCGCTGCCCGCTTTGCCTTCCTCGGCAAGTAGTTCGTTGATCTTGGACGCCGCCGTCGAGGACACGTTGATCATCGTCTGGATACTCCTAGGAAACGGTTCGTTTCGATTATAAGCTCCGCCGTCTGCCCCCAGCAAGCAGGACAGCAGGGCCTTAACTCTTTAATTTTCTTCTGTTTATGTTGCCGTACGCCCTTATTGCGCAACTCCTGTACCGATCGCAGCAAGCTCCTTTGCCGATTCCTGTTCGATGTCCTTGTGAAGACTGTTGCCGTGGGCATCCATCGTCACGATGGCCGGGAAGTCCGTGACGTGCAGGTGCCACATCGCCTCAGGCGTTCCGAATTCCATCAACGAGACGCCTTCGACACGGTCGATCGCTCGAGCGTAAAACTGCGCGGCGCCCCCAATGGCGTTGAGGTACACGGCGCCCGATTCTTTCAACGCGCCCAGTGTCTTCGCGCCCATGCCGCCCTTGCCGATCACCGCGCGCACGCCGTAGCGCCGGATGATGTCCGCCTGGTACGGCTCCTCGCGAACGCTCGTGGTCGGTCCGGCCGCGGTCACCCTCCACCCATCGCCGTCCTTTGCGACGACGGGACCGCAGTGATAGAGCACCGACCCGTGGAGGTCGACGGGTGGCTCGTGCTTCATCAGATGCGCGTGCACGGCGTCGCGACCGGTGTTGACGCGCCCCGATACGAGCACGACGTCGCCCACCGCGAGCGCTCGCACCTGCGCTTCGGTCAACGGCGCGTGCAACGCGACCTCGCGCCCGGTGCGCTGGAAGCCGGCCTGGTCGGCCATTGCCGCCACCGGCGTCGCGGGGTCGCGATAGAGCCAGTGCTTGATTCCGCCCGTGCGCCCGTCCAGCACCACGCCAAGCCGGCGAAAGGCCCAGCAGTCGTAGGCCACCGAGACGAAAAAGCTGGCTGGAAGCCGATTGAGAACACCGACCTTGCATCCAATCAGCGACGTGCGTCCACCAAAGCCCATTGTCCCGATGCCCAGCTTGTTCACTTCGCCCATGATCGACGCTTCGAGCTGCGCCAGACGGGGATCACCATTGACGTCGTCGAGCGTGCGAAACAGCTGTTCTTTTGCGTGCACGTAGCCGGAGGTGCGATCACCGCCCATGCACACGCCAACCGCACCGGGTGCGCATCCCTTCCCCTGCGCCTGCCACACCGCGTGAAGGATGCACTTGCGGACGCCTTCAAGCGTGCGATCTGCCCGTCCCAGTCCGGGCAGCTCCGCCGGCAGCGAGTACTGCGCGTTCATGTTCTCGCAGCCACCGCCCTTCAAGATGAGTCTTACTTCGATGTCGTCTTTCTCCCACTGCTCGAAATGGATGATCGGCGTGCCGGGCCCGAGATTGCTCCCTGAGTTCTCCCCTGTGATGGAATCGACCGAATTCGGGCGCAGCTTCCCGCGGCGCGTCGCTTCGGCGACGGCTTCGCGGATCTGCTTCTTCATGACGAGCTGATTGGCGCCGACGGGCGTCTTGATTTCGAACGTGGGCATGCCGGTGTCCTGGCAGATGGCGCCCTCGCAATCGGCCGCCTGGTCGATGTTCTGCGCGATGATCGAAAGGGCCTGCGCGGATTGGGTTCCGGCGGCTTCCGCGGTCATCGCCACTCGCATCGCCGCGCGAACGTCGGGCGGCAGATCGGTTGAAGTCCGGACGATCAACGTCAGAACGCTCTCGAAGAATGCTGGTGCCATCCGAGCAGTATAATTTAGGGTGCCAGCGTCACCCTCCGCGAGCAGCATGCACAGAACGGAGCGCGATCCTCTTGGTGAGTTTTCTGTTCCCGCTGACGCGTACTACGGCATCCAGACAGCCAGGGCTGTAGCCAATTTCCCAATCAGCGGATTCCGCGCGCCAGCCGACTTGGTGGTCGCGACCGTTCTCGTCAAGAAGGCGGCCGCGCAGGCAAATGCGGCGCTCTATCGCCTTGATACTGCCGTCGCGGATGCCATCGTACGCGCCGCCGACGAAGTCCTTGGGGGCGCTCTTCGCGACCAGTTTGTCGTGGATGTGTACCAGGCGGGCGCCGGAACGTCCCACAACATGAACGCGAACGAAGTGCTCGCCAACCGCGCGGCAGAGCTGCTCGGCGGAACGCGCGGCGAGTACCGGCTCGTGCACCCGAACGATCACGTCAACATGGGACAGTCCACCAACGACGTGTATCCAACGGCAACCCGGCTGGCGCTGGCAATGATCCACGGTTCGCTCGCGGCGAGCGCGCGCTCGCTCTCGGCGTCATTCGCGAAAAAAGCGGAGCTGTTCGAGCCTGTTCTGAAAGTGGGACGGACCCATCTGCAGGATGCGGTTCCGATGACGCTCGGACAGGAGTTCAGCGGATATGCAGAATGCATCGCCCGGGGCGCCGACGACATCGACCACGCAGCCAAGGGGCTGCACGAGCTCAACCTCGGAGCGACGGCCGTGGGCACGGGTCTCAACGCCGGCGAGGAGTACGCGTCGCTGGCCATTCGCAATTTGAGTCGCTATACCGGCTTGACGCTCAAGCCGGCGGCAAACCGCTTCCGCGTGACGCAGAGCATGGGGGACGTCGTCGCCTACTCGGGCGCCATGCGGCGTCTCTCCGTCGAGCTCGGAAAGATTGCGAGCGATCTGCGCATTCTCAGCATGGGCCCGCGCGCCGGCATCAGCGAGATCATTCTGCCCGCGGTGCAGCCCGGCTCGTCGATCATGCCAGGCAAGGTGAATCCGTCGATGCCCGAGATGGTCAACCAGGTCTGCTGCCAGGTGACGGGCTGCGATGTCACCGTTGCCGCTGCCGGCGAAGCGGGGCAACTCGAGCTCAACGTGATGATGCCGGTGATCGCCTGGAATGCCCTCCATATGTCGACGATTCTTCGGGAATCGATGGGTGCCCTGCGGACGCGCTGCGTGGACGGGATCGAAGCCGACGCGGCGCGCTGCCGAGAGCTCCTTGATCGCAGCACCGCAGCGGCGACCGCGCTGAGCCCCCACATCGGGTACGCCAAGACCGCGGAAATCGCAAAAGAATCGGTCAGGACCGGCAAGTCAATCCGGGAAATCGTGCTGGAGCAGGGGCTGATGGACGAACGGCAGCTCTCGCGCATTCTGTCGGTCGAAAGCATGACGCGTCCTGGTATCGTGGGAGAAGGAAAGCGGTGAGGACTAAGGTCGTCTTACTCGTCGTCGTGGTGATTGGTTCGGCCGTTCGGCTCGATGCGCAGACGCCTGAGGCCGGCCGCCACGGACGTTTCCCCCCGAAGGATCTCGGGCTGCTCGAGGGACCCGACCGGGAGGCGTGGCAGAAGCCGGACGAGATTATGGACGCGCTGGGCATCGCGGATGGCGCATCGGTGGCCGACATCGGCGCCGGCGCCGGCTGGTTCACCATCCGTCTCGCGCGTCGCGTTGGCCCAAACGGCGTCGTGTTCGCGCAAGACGTGCAGCCGCAAATGCTGGAGGCGGTTCGGCGCCGCGTTGCGCGTGAGGGGCTCCTTAATGTGGAGACACGGCTTGGCTCGGACAGCAGCCCGAACCTTCCGTCGCGATCCTTGGACGCCGTGCTCGTCGTCGACACGTACCCGGAAGTCGAGAATCGCGTGACGTTCCTTCGCAATCTCGCAGCTGCTCTCAAGCCTGGCGGCCGCATCGGAATCGTCAACTACAAGCCAGGCAGGGGCGGCCCGGGTCCGTCGCCCGAAGAGGGCGTCCGCGTGGAGAGCACCGCCGTCGAGCGCGACGCGCAAGCGGCCGGCCTGCGCGTCGTTGTGCGTCAGACGCTCCCCTATCAGTACTTGCTCGTCTTGGGAAGTTGAGTCGTTCCGTCAGACCCCGCTACGCCCCATCACTACGTCTGACCCTTGCGGTACAATCCGCGGGTGATGGACCGGACGGGTTTGTCTGCGACGCTGGTCGATACCCTGGTGGCACGGAGTGAGAACCATCACTCGGCCATCAAGTGTGCCGCCATGCTGTTCGTCGCGGCGCTCACCGCGGCCGCCGCGCAACTGAGCGTCTCCCTGCCGTTCACGGAAGTCCCGTTCACACTCCAGCCCATGGTCGTTCTGCTTGCTGGGTTGGCGCTTGGATCCAAGCTCGCGGTGGGAAGCCAGCTGCTGTATTTGGCGGCCGGCGTCCTCGGTCTGCCCGTGTTCGCGCCGTCCGAAACGCTTCCGCCCGGTGCGCTGCGTCTGATTGGACCGACAGGGGGTTACCTGATGTCGTATCCAATTGCCACATGGCTCGCCGGCGCCCTGGCAGAGCAGGAATTCGACCGGCATTACTTCACCTCGGTTCTGGCGATGGCGGCGGGACTTGTTGTTATCTACGGATGCGGAGCGCTGTGGTTGGCGTTCTTCGCTCGGAGCCTCGCTCAGACCACTCCGATGGGGCTGCAGGCCGCGCTCATCTCGGGCGTGTATCCCTTCATCGTCGCGGACCTATTGAAGCTGCTTGCAGCCGCCGGCATTTCTCCGATGCTTTGGCGTCTGGTTGGGTCGGAACGGCGGTAAGCGGGGCCGCCTCCTGCACCGCCAGCCGTCGGTGCACCGCCCTATATGCGCACCGCCCTTACCATTGCCGGCAGCGACCCCAGCGGCGGGGCCGGCGTTCAAGCCGACCTCAAGACCTTCGCAGCGCACCGCGTGTACGGGCTGAGCGTCATCACCGCCGTTACCGCACAAAGCACGACGGGCGTCACTCGCTTCGAGGCACTTTCATCCGATCTCGTGACATCGCAGATCGAGACGATCGTCTCGGACATCAGGCCCGACGCGGCCAAAACGGGAATGCTCGCCACGGCTGCCATCGTCGAAGCGGTTGCCGCTGCCGTGGTGGATCTCGAGATTCCCCTGCTGGTCGTGGATCCCGTCATGATCGCCAAGAGCGGCGACGCGCTGATCGACGACGAAGCGATCGCGGCAATGAAAACCGACCTGCTGCGACGCGCGTTCCTGGTGACGCCGAACATACCAGAAGCGGAGACGCTCTCCGGGATGACGATCCAGACAGAATCGGACCAACGGGAGGCGGCGAAGCGAATAGGGACCCTCGGTGCTGCGGCTGTGATCATCAAAGGCGGTCATCTCGGGTCCGCGGAGATCGTTGATCTCTTGTATGACGGGCATCGGTTCCGCGAGTTTCGCGTCGAGCGTGTAGAGGGTCGTGGCACTCATGGGACCGGCTGCACATTCGCGGCGGCGCTGACTGCTCAGCTCGCCCTTGGCCGCTCGCTGCTGGAGGCCGTCCCGCAGGCACAGCAGTACGTCGCCGGCGCCATCCGCCACGCGCCGAATCTGGGCCACGGACACGGCCCGATGAACCATTTTTGGAAGCGGTAACGATCCGAACGCCCGAACGCGCCGAACGATCCGAACGACTCGGTATACTGATTGTATGGCCCAGGTGGCGGTGACGTCAGAGCCGCTCGATCTGCATGCGATGATTCGTGAACTGGTCCGGCTGAAGCCGGACACTACGTACGAGGGGTTGAAGCCGGACACTACGTACGACGAACCTGCCCACGGCCGTCCTGGCGACGGTGCGATCGCGACGTTCACCGGGCTGGTGCGCGACCACAATCAGGGACGCCGCGTGCGCTTTCTCGAGTACGAAGCGTACGAGCCTCTTGCTCTTCGCGCCCTCGCGCGGATCGTTGACGAAGCACAGGCAGCGTGGCCGGCCGTGCGGCTCGCCATGCAGCACCGAATTGGACGACTCGAGGTTGGCGAGGGCAGCATCATCGTCGCAGCCATGTCGCCGCATCGCGCCGACGCCTTTGCAGCGTGCCGCTACGCGATCGAGCGCGTCAAGCAAATCGTGCCGATCTGGAAGCGCGAGCACTTCGAGGGCGGCGAGGTCTGGCTGGAAGGCGCCACCGCCGATCCCGACGACGAGACGGCGAGGCGGGCGGCGTACCGGACGGCATGCGCGTAACAGTTCGGCTCTTTGCGCGTCTTCGCGACCTGGCTGGCACCGGCGAGCTCGTTCGTGAAGTGCCGGACTCGGCGACCGTCCACACGGTGTGGAGCTCGCTGAAAGCGGAGATGCCTGCGCTCGCCCAGTATGAGCGCACCATATCAGTGGCCGTGAACGCGGAGTACGCGCGGATGGCGGCCGCAGTCCACGACGGCGATGAAGTCGCATTCATGCCGCCGGTCTCGGGAGGATGATGTTCGACAAGCTGAGCACCGTGGAATCGCAGTATGAGGAGCTGGCAACGCGGCTCGGAACGGCCGAGGTCCAGTCGGACCCTGCCGAATACCGGAAAGCCGCGAAGAAGCTGTCCGACCTCGATCCACTCGTGCAGAAGTACCGGGGATACAAGACGGTGCAACGAGATATCGAGGGCGCCGAGGAGCTCATCAGCGGAGCCGACGCCGAGATGCGCGAGCTGGCAGAAGAGGAGCTCAAGGCGCTCGTGGAGAAACGCGAGGCGCTGCTCGGCGACCTCCGCATCCTCCTCATCCCGAAGGATCCGAACGACGAGAAGAACGTCATCCTCGAAATTCGCGCCGGCACCGGCGGTGAGGAAGCAGCGCTCTTCGCGGGCGAGCTGTTCCGCATGTACAGCCGCTTTGCCGAAAGGCAGGGCTGGAAGCTCGAGGTGATGTCGACGAGCGAGAGCGCCACGGGGGGCCTCAAGGAAATTATCGCGTCGATCGAGGGACGCGGCGTGTACAGCCGTCTCAAGTACGAAAGCGGCGTTCACCGCGTCCAGCGAGTGCCGGCGACGGAGGCGAGTGGCCGTATTCACACTTCCACGGCCACAGTGGCCGTCCTTCCAGAAGCCGAGGAAGTCGACATCCAGATCAACGAAAAAGACCTGCGGATCGACACGTTCTGCTCCAGCGGACCAGGGGGACAAAGCGTCAACACCACGTATTCGGCCGTTCGCGTGACGCACATTCCGACCGGCATGGTCGTGTCCCAGCAGGACGAGAAGTCGCAAATCAAGAATCGCGCGAAGGCGATGAAGGTGCTGCGGGCGCGCCTCTATGAAATGGAAATGCGCCGCCAGCACGAGGCAATCGCCAAGGAGAGGCGCGGCCAGGTTGGAACCGGTGAGCGCTCCGAGAAGATCCGGACCTACAACTTCCCTCAGAGCCGCATCACCGATCACCGTATCAACTACACGACCCACCGGCTGCACGACGTCCTCGAAGGCGATCCCGGCGAGATTCTCGACCAGGTGATCGCGTTCTACACAGCCGAGAAGCTCAAGGAAGCGACCACGGTCATTTGACGCTGCAGGACAAGCTGGCAGAGGCGCGCGCGCGGCTGGTTGCAGCCGGCATCGCTCCGGCCGACGCGTCCGTCGACGTCGATCTGTACGCCCGCACGATTCTCGGCTGGGATCGGGCGAGGCTGCTTACCGAACGATCCAGGGCGACGCCGACGGCGCTGGAACCGACGTTCTCAGAATGGGTCGCCCGACGCGAACGCCGCGAGCCAACGGCCTACATCGTCGGCGTAAAGGAGTTCCGGGGTCTCGACTTTCTGGTCACACCCGCCGTTCTCATCCCGCGGCCGGAAACCGAGTTCATCGTGGAAGAGGCGGTGCGAATCGTATCTTCCGGAGACCTGAAGGTCTCCGGCTACCAGGCGTCTGAACACGTGCGGATTGCGGATATCGGTACTGGCAGCGGGTGCGTGGCCGTGGCGTTGGCGACCGAGTGTCCCGGCTGCCTGATCGTCGCGTCCGACGTGTCCAGCGTCGCGCTCGACGTCGCACGCGCGAACGCCACGCGCCACGGTGTGGAGCACCGCATCGAGTTCGTCGTCACGTCGTACCTGGACGGAGTTGCCGGCGCGTTCGATCTCATGACGGCGAACCCGCCTTATGTGAAGGACCGCGATAAACCGGCGTTGTCGCCCGATGTGCGGCACGAGCCGGATATCGCGCTGTTTGGCGGGACCGAAGGACTGCGCGACATCGGCGGGGTGCTCGACGCCGCGACGGCAAAGTTGACGACCGGCGGATGGCTTCTGATGGAATTCGGGTTCGGGCAGGAGGAGGACGTGACGACAATGGTGTCGGCTCATCCGCAGTTGCGGCTCCGCGGCGTACGCAGCGACCTGCAGGGAATTCCGCGAACGGCTATCATTCAACGGGAATGAGCGACTGTCTCTTCTGCAAAATCATCGCAGGCCAGATTCCGGCGGCGATGGTCCACCAGGACGACACGCTGGTGGCATTCAAGGACATCAACCCTCAGGCGCCGCTGCACCTTCTCATCGTGCCGAAGAAGCACATCGCCTCCTTGAACGAGCTGTCGCCCGACGATGACGCGCTGATTGGCGTGATGACGCGAAGAGCCGCCGCGCTGGCAAAGGTGCACGGTTACCACGACCGGGGATACAGAACGGTGTTTAATACGAACCGCGAGGCGGGCCAGACGGTGTTTCACATCCATCTGCACCTGCTCGCGGGACGCGGCCTGAGCTGGCCGCCGGGGTGATTTTGCCAGCCGCGCGCAGGCTCAAACCTGCGCGCTACAGGTGTCTGTAGCGCGGCGGCTTCAGCCGCCGCGACCGCTAGTTCTGCGGTTTCACGTAGACGCTGACGGCCGCAATGGCCTCCGCATCGTTCGCGGGGCGCTGGCGTGCCATCAGGGTGACCCACTCGCCCGGCTTGAGTCCCTTTACCGCTCCCGTCGACGCGTCCGGAACTCGGACTCTGACAGTGATCAGATCGCCGTTCACATCACGCGATGCAAGCTCCGCCGGCAGGGCGAAGAACTCCACGATCCGCTGAGCAGGGTCGTGCTTGGCGACGCTGCGGACGGCGCCCGCGTGGATGTCCTGACCGGACCACGTCAGCAGCACGCGATCGCCAGCGCTCAATCGTTCCACGTCGGTTGCCGCCTGACGCAGCAGACGCGCTTTGACCGTCAGCGTGCGGGCAGCAGGGTCGAACGACACCAGCTCACCGTGCCAGAGATAGGTCTCTCCATTTCGCAGTTGCGCGGGTGCCGCTTGCGGCGCCCCGCCCTGTCGTCCCTGTGCGCCCCCGCCGCCCTGCCGTCCTTGTGCAAACGTGGCCGCCACTCCGGCGCATCCGACGCATACCGCCACTACGACCAGTCGCCTGAACATAGATCCTCCGTCGACTCCCTCAGCGTCTAGAAACGATTCCAGCGGCGAGTATTTATACCCCAAACGGGTACCTGGTCCTTCGTGCTTGGTGCCTGGTTCGGACGTGGTGCTTGGTGCTTAACCTTGTTAGCCCGTCGACTCTGAGAATGTCCCTCTCAGAGTTTCACGCTGCGAGCAGGTCGACGAGCTTTTGAATCGCTGCATCGGCTCTATAGTAGGCCGTTTCAATTGGCGTGCGCAGCGCCGCCGATTTGTCGGGCCGCCCGTGAAAGAGGGTCTGGGCCAGCGGG
>DATCJA010000041.1:0-8947 GCA_036507475.1 Vicinamibacterales bacterium | reverse complement strand
ATGGATGTTGCCGTTCTCTTCCTCGTAGTAACGCCGCAACGCATCGATGACCTGTCGCGGCTTCTGGCTCGTGGCGGCGCTGTCGAGATAGACCAGCGGATGCCCACGCGGCCGGATGCCGAGGATCGGGAAGTCGGCGCGAATCCTGTCGACGTCGAGCGCTGTTGCCCGGGCCGGTATCGCGCCGGATCGCTCAGTGATGGTTGTCATTGAACCTGCGGGCTCTGCGTTCTCTGCGGTTGAAGTGTTCGTTCTCGTGAACCTGCCTAACTGTTGACCGTTCCGGTGAAACGCTCGAGCGTCAGGCGCTCCAGCCCCTCGCGCAACGCGTCTATTGGAATGGTCTCGAGTACTTCGGCGGCGAACGCGTACGTGAGCAGCTTGCGCGCCTCGTTGTTTGGAATGCCGCGGCTCTTCATGTAGAACAGCGCGGTCTCGTCGATCCGTCCGACCGTGGCGCCGTGCGTGCACTTCACGTCGTCGGCGAAGATCTCGAGCTGCGGCTTCGTGTCGATCCGCGCGCGCTCGGACAGCAGCAGCGTGTTGTTGGTCTGCTTGCCGTCCGTTTTCTGTGCCGCCGGGTGAACGTACACTTTCCCGTTGAAGACGCCGTGCGACGCATCGTCCAGCACGCCCTTGTAGAGCTCCCGGCTGTAGCAATTCGGCTCGAAGTGCACGATGCGAGTCTGGTGATCGCAGTGCTGCGACCCACCCAGCATGTACAGTCCGTTCAGCGTCGCGCCGCAGCCCGGGCCGTGCAAGCCGGCGTAAACGTTGATCCTCGACAGATCCGCGCCCGTCGCGAACGAGAATGACACGAAGTGCGAATCCCGCTCCTGGCGGACCACCGTGGTTCCCACGTGAAATGCGTCGCGTGCTTCCTGCTGCAACCGGAAGTGGTTGAGCGTGGCGCCGTCGCCGACCCAGGCCTCGGTCACCGCGTTCGTGAGGTAACGCGATCCGCCGACCGCAGCGTACTGCTCGATCACTGTCGCTTGTGAGCCTGGCTCGGCGACAATCAGCACGCGAGGTTGGCTCGACCCGCCCGCCGCGTCGGCGTCGCTCAGGAAGAGCAGGTGTATCGGTGCCTTGGCCGAAACGCCTTTCTGCACGTGGATGACCGCGCCGTCGTGCATCAGCGCCGTGTTGATGGCGCCGAACACCTGGGCCGGATCTTCCGTGTCCACCTGACGAGTCAGGTGCCGCTCGAGCAGCGATGGCTCCTCGCGATACGCGACGGCCAGGCTCATCACGGTGATGCCGTCGATCACGTCCACTCTGGAGAGCGCGGGCGAGAAACGACCGTTGACGAAGACCAGGCGCGGCCACGCGGTCTCACCGAAGAGCCACGGAGTGAGGTGATCCGTCGTCAGCCCGCCGCGTGGCGGACGCATGGGCTCGAACGTGGCTTCGGCGATCGGCGACGGATTGGTGAAGTGCCAATCCTCGTTCTTCGTCGTGGGGAAGCCGGCCGCCTGGAAGCTCGCCATGGCGCGCTCACGGACCGCCGCGAGCCAGGCCGGTCCCTCGGGACGCGTGGTGCCAAACTGTTCGGCAAAGGCGGTGCTCACGTCAGCGCTGCCCCCCCCACGCCTTGCTCGGCGGTGACCCAATCGTAGCCACGCTCTTCGAGCTCGAGTGCCAGCTCCTTGCCGCCGGAACGGGCGATCCGCCCGTCGACGAGCACGTGCACGCGGTCGGGCACGATGTAGTTCAGCAGCCGCTGGTAGTGCGTCACGACGAGAAAGGCGTTGTCCTTGCGGCGCAGCTTGTTCACTCCATCGGCCACCGTCCGCAGCGCGTCGATGTCGAGGCCCGAATCGGTCTCGTCGAGGATGGCCAGCAGCGGGTCGAGCACGGCGAGCTGCAGGATCTCGTTGCGCTTCTTCTCGCCGCCGGAAAAGCCGGCGTTCACCGAACGATTGAGCATCGAATCGTCGAGGTCGACGAGCTTCAGGCGCCCCTCGACGATGTCGAGGAACTCGAGTGGGTCGGCCTCGGATTCGCCGCGAGCTTTGCGGATCTCGTTGTACGCGGAACGAAGGAAGTAGGCGTTGGAGACGCCGGGGATCTCGACCGGATACTGGAACGCGAGAAAGACGCCTGCCTGCGCGCGCTCCTCGGGTTCCATCTCCAGGAGGTCTTTCCCGCGATACGTCACGGTGCCGCTGGTGACTTCGTAGCCGGGATGTCCGGCAAGCACCTGGGCCAGCGTGCTCTTGCCCGAGCCGTTAGGCCCCATGAGGGCGTGAACCTGACCGGGGCCGATTTCGAGAGAGATTCCACGGAGGATTTCCTTGCCGCCAACCGATGCGTGCAGGTCGTGTATCTGGATCATTTCGATTTCGTTTCGTTTGGATTTACACGGAAAAGTCAAAACACTTTCACGCAGAGAACGCAGAGGAATCGCGGAGGTCAAGTATCAGACTGAACCTGAAATGCGCCTCGACTTCCTGTTTCCTGTCTTTCTTTTCTTCCTGTACGTGAACTCATTTGCGTTCTCTGTGTTCAAATGGATGTTGTCAAACCCTCTGCGTTCTCTGCGTAAGGCTGTTTTCAAATGCAGTAAGACGCTTACCGCTAACCGACAGAGCCCTCGAGCGTAATTCCAAGCAACTGCTGCGCCTCCAGAGCAAACTCCATCGGCAGTTCCTTGAACACCTCGCGACAGAATCCGGAGACGATCATCGACACCGCTTGTTCGCCACTCAGGCCGCGCTGCTTGCAGTAGAAGATCTGGTCTTCCCCGATCTTTGACGTGCTGGCCTCGTGCTCCACGATCGCGGTGTTGTTCTGCACCTCGATGTACGGGAACGTGTGCGCGCCGCATCGATTCCCGATGAGCATCGAGTCGCACTGCGTGTAGTTCCGCGCGCCCTCGGCCTTCGGCAGGACCTTCACCTGTCCGCGATAGCTGTTGTTACCATGTCCGGCGGAAATGCCCTTGGAGACGATGTTCGACTTCGTGTTGCGGCCAATGTGGATCATCTTCGTGCCGGTGTCGGCCTGCTGGTGGTTGTTGACCACCGCCACGGAGTAGAACTCGCCGGTCGAGTTGTCGCCCTGCAGGATCACGCTGGGATACTTCCAGGTGATGGCCGAGCCGGTTTCAACCTGCGTCCAGGAGATCTTCGATCCGGTAAACGCCTTGCCGCGCTTGGTGACGAAGTTGTAGATGCCGCCGACGCCGTGTTCGTCGCCGGCGTACCAGTTCTGCACGGTGGAGTACTTCACCGTCGCGCGATCGAGTGCGACCAGTTCGACGACCGCCGCATGCAACTGGTTCGTGGATCGCTTGGGCGCAGTGCATCCCTCGAGGTAGCTGACGTATGCGCCTTCGTCGGCCACGATGAGTGTGCGCTCGAACTGTCCCGTATCGGCGGCGTTGATGCGGAAGTATGTGGACAGCTCCATGGGACATCTCACGCCGCGCGGCACATACACGAACGAGCCATCGGAGAAGACGGCCGAGTTGAGGGCGGCAAAGAAGTTGTCGCTGTACGGCACGACGGAGCCCAGGTAGCGCTTGACGAGTTCCGGGTGTTCCTGCACTGCCTCGCCGAAGGAGCAGAAGATGACCCCGTGTTTCTGGAGCTCTGCCTTGTAGGTCGTCCCGACCGACACGGAATCGAAGACCGCATCGACGGCCACGCCGGCGAGCAGCTTCTGCTCCTGGAGCGGGATGCCGAGCTTGTCGTACGTCTCGCGGATCTTGGGGTCGAGTTCGTCCAGGCTTCCCAGCGGCTTGGCTGTCCTGGGCGCCGAGTAGTACGAGATGCCCTGGTAGTCGATGGCCGGATACTTCACGTTCGACCAGTGCGGCTCCTTCATCTGCAGCCAGCGGCGGAACGCCTTCAGGCGCCACTCGAGCATCCACTCCGGCTCGTTCTTCCGAGCCGAGATCGCGCGCACGATGCCCTCATTGAGACCAGGCGGCAGCGCGTCGGCCTCGATGTCCGTCGAGAAGCCGTACTGGTAGTCCTTGTTGACGAGAAGTTCGATTTCAGAGCTCATGTACTACGAAGTCAGAGTTTGGATCAACAGGCCAGAGGCCAGAAGCCAGAGGCCAGAGTTCGGCAGTGCCGAGTCACGAGTCACGAGTAATGCAGTACTCACAGCAATTGGCGCCCTTGGCGATGTGCGCCTGGCGGGTCACGGGAGCACCAAGGAGGTCCGCGATGAACCGTTCCTCGGCGGCGCAGACTTCGGGAAAGCGTTCGGCGATGAGCCGGATGGCGCAATTGTGTTCGGTGATGACCGGGAGCGCGCCACCAGTTGATTCGGCCATGTACCCGAGTGACGTCAACATTTCGGCCAGTCGCGCGCTGCGCGCCGGCATGGAGAGCTGCATCAGCTCCGGTTTTGCGGCTTCAGCGATCTGGTCCCAGCGCCGGCGGAAGAGTTCGACGACTCCTTCATCGCCGCGCTGCTCGCGAACTGTCTCGAGGATCTCGGCGAGCGCCGTGTCGTAGGCGCGAGGGAAGAGGGCCTCACCCGCTTCTGCCAGGGAATAGGCAAAGACGGGCCCGCCAACGCCGCGCACCTCGCGGCTATACCGCACCAAACCCTCGAGTTCGAGCTCTTTCAGGTGGCGGCGCAAGGCATTTGCCGTCACGCCGAAGCGCGTGGCAAGTTCCTTGGCTGTAAGCGTTTGCGACTTCTTCAAGGCGATGAGAATATCACCTCTCATGCCCTTGTAGCCAGATGGGAACGCGGTCGCCGTCATGGGGAGAACGATAGCCCAATTCGCTGAATACTTCAACAAAAGTGTTCGCGAATTATCTGCGGGCTCCCGTCAAGTCGAGGTGGCTCCCTCTCATCTCGCGACGTATCGTCGCGCGGCACTCGCCCAACTTTCGAATCGACCCACACACATGTGGCGGACGCGCCGTTCCCCCCAGTCCAGTCAGTGAATGCCAGGTGAAACGGTCGTTGTAATCCCGTGCTACAACGAGGCCGATCGACTACGACCGGATGAATTGCGACGGGCCGTGGCCGAAACGGACGGCCTGCGTCTGCTGCTGGTGAACGACGGGAGCACGGACGGTACCGGCGGGCTTCTGGCCTCGCTGAGCGAATCCTCGGGCGGTCGCATCGACGTGCTGGAGATGCCGCGGAACGCAGGAAAGGCTGAAGCGGTGCGCGTCGGCATGCGCCGCGCGAACGACCAGAATGTCCGCTACGTCGGATTCTGGGACGCCGACCTTGCCACGCCGCTCCAGGATGTCGCGGTGTTCGCGCAGATCCTCGATGGCGATCCCCGCCTGTTCACGGTGTTCGGCGCGCGGGTGAAGTTGATGGGGCGACACATCAGGCGGAACGAGGCACGACACTACGCCGGGCGAGTGTTCGCGACCCTTGTCTCGATTTCGCTTCAAGCCGCGGTCTACGACACGCAGTGCGGGGCAAAGCTCTTCCGCGCGGGAGACGTGCTGCGGACGGTGCTGGACCAGCCATTCACATCGCGGTGGGTCTTCGACGTGGAGATCCTGGCCAGGCTGAACCGATTACATCGTCAGGGGATTGTTCCGCCTCTGGCTTCAATGCTGGTCGAGCATCCGCTCATGCGATGGGAAGATGTGAAAGGATCGAAGGTCTCGTGGACTGACTTTCCTGCCGCCGCGTTCGACCTGCTGCGGATCCACTGGCGATACCGTTAGAGAGAGGAAGCCGAGGACGTACCGAGACCACACAATTGCGTCTTTTACGGCGTTCGAATATCCACCCCTGTGGTGAAATCAGTCATTAGTTCAGAGTCTCCTTAGCGCGCCGCGGCCACCAGGTCGGGGACGATCACCGCCTTGGTGACGCGTCGTTGGGCGACCGCCTCCAAGGCGCGCTCGGCATCGTCGAGTCCGTAGCGAGCACCGATCATCTCACGCCACGGCACACGGTGGGCGTTCCGCGCCGCGACCCGGACGGCGCGATACAGGTGAGAGAAGTCCGATCCCCAGCAGCCGTGAACCTCGATGTGTTTCCGGTTCAGCTGAGCGTGCGGGTTGATCGCAACGTCACCACCGTCCGTATACTGACCGCACACCACCACTCGGCCGCCGTCGCGCACCAGGTCCATCGCCTGTGACACCGCATCAGGCGCTCCCGCCGCCTCGATCACGACGTCCACGCCGCGCCCATCGGTCAGCGCGCGTATCATGGACGCGCGTTCGGTCGCCGGAACGTCGAGCCCAATGACGTCCGTCGCTCCCATTCGTCGCGCGAAGTCGAGCCGCGAGGCCGGATCGCCGATCGCAATGATGCGGTCGGCGCCACCAATCGCCGAAAGCGCAACCGCCGACTGACCGACCGGACCGACACCAAGCACGGCAACGCTCTGGCCGATGGACAGGTCCGCGCGTTCGACCGCATGCATCGCGGTGACGAGTCCGCATCCGCCGCCGATGAATGTCTCGGCGTCCAATCCGTTCGGGAGATGCAACATGTGTACGCCCGGTCGCATCCAGAGAGCTTCGGCCCAGCCGCCTGACAGGCCGTCGCGTGCTCCGTACGTGATTCCGTACACACGCCGATGCGGACAACGGGTGGTCTGCTTTGTCACCAGGCACTCGTAGCAACGATGACAAGTCCCGTGAACATCCAGGAAGGTCACCGTGTCTCCGATGTTGAACGACCGGCCATCGACATCGGCGAGCGGTGTCGGGAGCTCGACGATTTCGCCGACGGATACATGGCCCGGGATTATCGGGTAGGGCACGCCGGCGAGACGGCCGTGATGCAGGTGCACGTCCGTGCCGCAGACCTCCGAGTACAGCACGCGAAGCAGGGCCGACCCGGGCTCGAGGACCGGAGCGGGAATCGACTCCACGCGAATCGGTTCGCCCGGCCCGGGCATCACCGCGGCTCGATAGGCGGCTTGCCGGATCACGTCTCGATCATGTCAGCGGTCCGCCGGGCGGCGCCTTTCGCAGATGATGGTGCAGCACCAGACCGAGGGTGGGCAGGAAGACAAGCGCCATGACGAAAGGATAGGCGGAGAACACCAGGAGGTCATCCTCGCCCAGCGAGACATACCATAGAAGCATCCCCACCTGGCTCGCGGCGGTCAGGAGGACCGACTCGTTCCGAGTGCGGGGAATGAGCCAGAGCGGCAACTGGTCGTAGAAGAAGAGCTGCTGGGGCACGAGGCTCAATGCGAGCAGGAGTCGGCCTTCGGCCCGTCGCCACGCGACGGCCGCCAGGAGAAGCAGGAATCCGCCCATCTCGGTGAGGGGGATGCTGTGCGCATGGCGATCGGTGACATCCCGGCGAAGGGACTCCAACCAATCGCGCGGCCAGGTCGGGAACACCACGAGGCTCACGCCAACCACCAGCAGACTGCCCGCGACCGCGCGCCAGGTTGGTCGGCGCGCGATGAGCGCGAGCCCGAGATTCGGCTTGAGTGCGGCCAGGAAGCCGAGTGCCGGGCTGAAGGCCATGGCCATGAGCAGGGGAGAGAACTGCCCCAGTGTCGCGGCCATCACGAATGGCGCTGAGGCAAAGAGGTGCAGGCGCCACAATCCGTCTCGCGTCACCAGGTACCCGAGCAGCGCCGACGAAAGGCCAAAGAACACGCCGCAGGCGAGGGCCGTGGTCAGGCCCGCGAGGGGCAGCACGGCGAGAACGATCGTGAACGGGTAGAAAAGCGGTTCATCGTATGGAGGGGGCGCCCCGGGACGTCCTGCCATGACCGCGTATGGGTTCTGCCCATCGAGGAAGAGCCGCGCTGCCGTATGCGGATAGGCGAAATCCGGCGTTGCTCCATCGCGTTGCGCCATGAACCACGCGAACGTTCCGGCCAGCACGCCGACGACGATAGCGGCGGCGACGCGGTGACGCGATCCGGGTGAATCCTCGTTAGGCAGCGGGGGGTCGGCCGCGGCCAGAATACGGGCAAGCGACTTCATCCTGTCGCGCACCCGGTGAATCGCCTTCACGCGAGATCCGGTCGAGACGCGGTCCGGGAATACCGGTCGGCCCCTGATGCCGCAGTTCCGGGCCCTTTCCTGCGATTTCCGTCACAGGCAGTCGTCTTCATGTTGACGTTGGAGCAAACTGTAGGACGAAAGCGACATCTCCCTGGCATGCCTGCGGGTTTGAAGCGACATCCGAACCGGTAGAGACGCTCTGATTGTCGGCAACCGAGCGACCTTCAGAAGGCAGCCTCCAGGCGGTACGACTCCCCTGGAAAGTCTCGTTAGTGCTTGAGTTTGTTGAACATGAGTCCGGCAGGTGGGCCGCAGTGCCGGTTCGATCGTTGAGCCGAGGCGCGAAGCAGGCTCAATTATTGGTGGTTTCTAGAGGTGTGTCACACAATTTGCTAGTTTGGGTGCCGGTTGAGGCCGCGCGAAGAGCGGTGGAATACTGCTGGATTCGCTCGACACTGTTTTGCCGTCGAAGTTGCAGGTATGGCGGAGGCTTGGCTTGCCAAACGGGTCAGACTCGGCTTTGTTGTCCCTCTCTAATTTCCTTGGTGGAGGATTCACGCAATGAGCAGGATCCAGAAGTTCGTCCGTTCAGAGGACGGTATCGCGGTGACGGAGTACGGCCTGTTGATCGCGCTCGTTGCGATCGCCCTGATCGCCGTCGTCACGGTCTTCGGCAGCAACATCTCGACCTGGTTTGCCGCGAAGACTCAGCAGATCACCACGGTCTGATCCGACAAGGCAGGTCCCGAATACGGGAGAACGCTTGCGTCACGGCACAGGCTTGGCGCAGCGTTCCCCGGCTTCGGGGAGCGGGCAGCTTGCCTTGGAGGAGGAGCGAATGAATGTCGTCTTGGTAGCACGGCGTTTCGTGGCTCGGGCCAAAGCGCTCGCGTCCACAGAAGGGATCGCGATTACTGAGTACGGCATGCTCATCGCCCTCGTGGCACTGGCATTGATTGCGGTGCTCACGGTCTTCGGGGGAGGCATCACGTCGTGGTTTGCCGCGAAGACGGGGCAAATTACAA
>DATCJA010000040.1:0-14777 GCA_036507475.1 Vicinamibacterales bacterium | reverse complement strand
CATCGGCGCGATCGAATTCGGCTGATGGCACTGCTGGCACTTCTGCTGGAAGATTTTGGAAACGTCCTTGGAGAATGTCGGTGCCTGGGTCGACTCGGCCGCCAGGGCTGGCGCCGATATCGCCAGAACGGCGACCAGTGTGACCAGCGATCGTTGCGCAACGCGCGACCCAGGCAAGTGAAGAGCAGTCACGGGTGCCTCCTGCTGGCATATCGGCGGATTCGGCCCTTTGAATGATCTGACGGGCGATCGTAACCCAGAAGGGTCGGAACTGCCAGTTCCACGTTCCGGGTGCCGGGTTCCGGGTGAGGTACGGCGGGTCGTCGATACCGACGTCGAAAAGGACGACGATGTTCGGGTGCTGGAGCGCGGCGACGGGGCGATCGAGCCGTACGTCGCGCGCGCGGTACACCTCTCCCTACCCACCTGCGCCGATCTCGGCGGCGATCTCATAGGGGCCGAGGCGGGTGCCTGCGGTCAGGGCCATGTCGCTCGAAGGCGGTCCGATTATACGAGGTGCCGGGTGTGTACGGATTCACTCAGTCGACTGCGTCGGGAGGCGCAGCTTCGTGAGAGGAACTTACCGGATCTTCGTCAGTGCCAGCCGAAAGAGCGGGAGGAGGTCGCTCTGCGCCAGCGCGGCCTCGAGGGTCGTCAAGGTACGTTCGATGTACTGGGTATCGAGCGTGCGACGATACGCCGCCGCAACCGCAACGACGTCGTCGACATCCTTGGGGCGGCCTGCGAGAACTTTCATCACGATCAGATCCTCGGGCGACACGAGTCGAATGTCGACGCCTTCGATCCCACGGCGCTGGACGCGGTCGAAAAATTGATCCTCGAGACCTGGCCCTGCCAGTACCACGTCGAGCGGCAAGCCGCTCGGCTCGTGCAGCAGTGGGATGACGCGTGTGCGTTCAGTGAACGCCGGGTCGGCAATACGGCGCACGAACCAGCCAAGGGCTTCGCCCTTGCTATCCTCAAGCCCAACGGCGACGGTGCAAGCCCTTGGCTGGTTGGCCAGTCTCTCTTTGGCGCGCTTTGCGCGCCTAGGACCGCTATGCGGTTGGCGCCAACGAGTACGAAATTCTCGTTTGAAGCCGCATAGCGGTCCAATGGCGCTCCAACCGCGCGACCAACGCTTCATTCGGCTGCGCGTCGGGCCATCGGACGGTGACATCGACGTCCGCCGTCAGCCGTGCGGCGCCGTGCAGGATCGCCGCCTGCGCGCCAAACAGATACCAGGCCACGCCCGCCTCATCGAGTGCCGTCGCCAGATCGGCAAGGAGCTCAGCGACGGGCGAACGCATGGGCGGCCCGATCGAGGCGCGCGCGCAGCATCAGATGGCCGGCCAGATCGGCGTCGCGCTCGCGGCCGTCGGGGAACGCCGGCTGGAGCCGCCGCACGTGATCGAGGAGCGCCTGCGCCACGCGCCACGAGACCTCCCGGTCCTGCGCGAAGCGACCGGCCCAGAACGCCGTCCTCGCGTCGGCCACCTCCTGCCACCGGCGGTTCATAAACTCGCGAATCGCGCGCTCATCCATCGGATTCAATTGTACCCGGCCAAGAGCGCAATCAGTCGTAGACACCGAGTTCCAGCTTCCTTTCCAGGTTCCGGGTTCGACGTGAACTACGTCATTTCCGCAGCTCTCCCATAGGCTTCGATGATGCGGAAATTGCCTGCCTCAAACCATGTGCCCCATGCATTCGTGCATCTTCGCCGGCACGGGTGGTGCCGACTGACGATGTAGAATCGGGCTGTCAGCAGCCCGCGAGGGAGGCGAAATGGCGACTCCGCAGAGTCGGGTTGCGCAGGTCGAACAGAAGTTGCAGGAGCACGACTCCATAATCGCAGAGTTGCGCGCCAACGTCGTGGAGCTCAAGGAGTTTCGAAGCGAAGTTCGCGAGTCTTTCCGGGAAGTGCGAGCTGATGCTCGCGATCTGCGCGACCAGATGGACCGGCGCTTCGAGCGGATGGATCAGAAGATCGACCGGCATTTCATGTGGACCGTCGCGCTGCTGGCCAGCATGCTGGTGGCGATCGTCGGGTCGTACTACCGATAGCCAGCCTCGGCGCATCGCTGCGCCTGTCGCAATCCCAGAGACGGCACTATCTATCGTTTCGAACCTCGAACACGAACCCGGAACATGGAACCCGGAACCCGGAACGGCAGGGCTCTATAATCCCGTGGTGCGTATAGCGACATCAGCGCCGACTCGCATCGACCTTGCGGGCGGCACCCTCGACATCTGGCCTCTTTACCTGTTTCATCCCGGCGCTCAAACGATCAACGCCGCCATCAGCCTGCGGGCACACGCCGTCGTCGAGAGCCGCTCGGACGATCGTGTCGTCCTCAAGTCGATCGACACCGGAGTCACGGTCGAGGCCGACGACTGGCGTGGGCTGCGCGACAGTCGCGAGCTGCGACTGTTGTCGCTCCTCGCACATTACTTCGAGGCGCGCGGGGTGACGCTCACCACATCATGCGAATCTCCGGCTGGCGCAGGTATCGCGGGGTCGTCGGCGCTGAACGTTGCCGTGTGCGCGGCGCTCGCGCAGTGGGCCCGCATGCATTTCGAACCGGAAGTGCTGCTCCAGGTCGCGATGAACGTGGAGGCGCAGGCGATTCGTGTGCCCACCGGCCTGCAGGATTACCGGCCTGCGCTGTACGGCGGGATCGCGGCGCTGCAGCTCCAGGTCGAGGGTATCCGGCGCGTTCCGCTCGATGTCGAGCTGCCGGATCTCGAGGCCCGTCTCGTCCTGTGCTACACGGGCGAACCGCGGAATTCCGGCACGAACAACTGGGAAATCATGAAGAAGCACATCGACGGCGACCGGCACGTGTTCGACTGCTTCGAACGCATCCGCGATAACGCCGTGACAATGCGCGAAGCACTCGCACGGGGCGACTGGGACGCCGTCGGTCGCGCGATTGTTGCCGAGTGGGAAAACCGGAAGCGCCTTGCACCGGGAGTATCAACCCCGGTGATCGACGAGCTGATTGCGCGGGCGATGCACGCAGGCGCGACGGGCGCAAAGGTGTGCGGCGCTGGTGGTGGCGGCTGTCTCTTCTGCTTTGGGCCGCCCGATCGACGCGATGCCGTACGCAGCGCGCTGGCAGAGGGAGGCGCCAGTCTGCTCGATTTCACCATCGAACGCCATGGGTTGACGCGTGGATAACCGACGGGTTGCGCAGGTGTTTGGGGAAATCGCAGACCTGCTCGAGATCAAGGGCGAGAACGCGTTCAAGATTCGGGCATATCGAACCGGTGCGGACACGATTGGCACGTGGGGCGACGCGGTCTCGGGCATGGACGAGGCGCAGCTGCGCCAGCTGCCGGGCATCGGCAAAGATCTCGCCGCCAAGGTTCGCGAGCTGGTGGTCGACGGCACGTGCCGCTTTCATCAGGAACTGCTGCAGGAATTCCCGCCGACGATTCTCGACATGCTTCGCCTGCAGGGTGTCGGTCCCAAGACCGTGGCGCTGCTCTACACAGCGTTGAACATTCGAACCGTCGACGAATTGGCCGAAGCCGCACGCTCGGGACGGCTTCGCGGACTGAAGGGGATGGGAGCACGAAAAGAGGGACTCATCCTGAAGGCCGTCGAGGAGCGGCGAAAGGATACCGGACGCCACCTGTTGTCAGATACCGCGTCGGAGTCGGCCGAGCTGGTCGCGTACCTGCGTGCGCATGCACCAACGGTCGACTTCATTCCCGTCGGCAGCCTCCGACGCGGCTGCGACACATGCGGCGACATCGACATCCTTGCAGTCGGCGGTCAGCCGTCCTTGATGGACGATTTCGTCACGTACTCGAAGGTTGACCGGGTTCTCGGCCACGGCGCCACGAAATCGAGCGTACGTCTGGTGGGCGGCTATCAGGCCGACCTTCGACTCGTCTCGGTTGAAAGCCGCGGCGCCGCGATGCAGTATTTCACCGGTTCGAAAGCGCACAACATCGCCCTGCGCGACCGTGCGATCCAGCGCGGCTTCAAGCTGAACGAATACGGACTCTTTCGCACCGCTGACGAAGTCCGCGTCGCCGGGAACACCGAGGAAGCCATCTATGAGGCGCTCGGGCTTCGATGGATCGAGCCGGAGCTCCGCGAGAATCGCGGCGAGCTCGAGGCTGCTGAGGAGATGCGGCTGCCCCGGCTCGTGTCGGCCGTCGACATTCGTGGCGATCTGCACATGCACACGACGGCCACGGACGGCCGCGATGACATCGAGGCCATGGCCGATGCGGCACACCGGCTCGGCTACCGCTACATTGCCGTGACGGAGCACAGCAAGGCGCTGGCAATGGCCAACGGGCTGGACGAACATCGTGCGCTGGAGCACGCCGACAGGGTGCGTGCGCTGAACGGCCGCTTCGAAGGGCTGACGCTCCTGGCCGGGATCGAATGCGACATTCTTCCGGACGGACAGCTCGATCTCGCGCAGGATTGTCTGGCACAGCTCGATATCGTCATCGCCTCCATCCACTCTCATTTCAGCCAGGACGAAGCGCAGATGACGGATCGCGTGCTCAAAGCGCTCGAGTGTCGATGGCTCGACGTGCTCGGCCATCCGACGGGCCGTCTGCTGCTGAAGCGCGACCCTCTCCGTATCGCGATGGACGCACTGATCGCCGCTGCGGCCCGCTACGGCGTCGCGCTCGAGATCAACTGCCAGGTGGATCGACTCGACCTCAACGACGCGCATGCCAGGCTGGCGCGCGAGCGCGGCGTCAGACTGGTGATCTCGACTGATGCGCATTCGGTCGGCGCCCTCAGCAACCTGCGATGGGGAGTGCAGACGGCGCGTCGCGCCTGGGTCGCACCAGAGGACGTGTTGAACACGAGGACGCTCGAGGATCTGCTTCCGCTGCTTCGCCGGAACAAGGAAGCCGCGTGACCGACGACAAGCAGGGATTTGTCTCCTTGAGGGCACTTCGGGAAAAACCGGTCGATCCAGCGCACGTGCTGGCTGAAATCCGGACGATCTACTTCAAGACGACGAAGCAGACCATTCAGCACGACCTGATGCATGCCGTCGAGCTGCTCAGAGCGCTTCCGACAGAGGAGGAGCGGGAGAAAGCGCGCGTGTACATGGACGGTCTCTCGCAGTTGCGCAGCGAATGGGAGAGCAAGCAGCGAAGCGGAAGAAGTGGAAAAGTGGAAAAGTGGAAGAAAGTAAGCGAAAAGTAAGGCTGCGTCCACTTTGAACTTACTTTTCCACTTCTTCCACTTTTCCACTTCTTCCACTTAGTTTGAATCAGCTCGGCACGAGCTTCCTGCGCGCGGCAAGACGCAGCGGCTCTGGAATGTTCCGGTCGGTTGAGAGCGCCTTGACGTCCTTCTCGAGCAGCCGGGACAGCAGATTCAAAGAGACGCCCACCGGTGTTTTCGAGTTCTTCGTCAATGCCGACACGATCGCGTAGTTCTTCAACCAGGCGCGCGTGTTGCCAATGATGCGCAGAATGTCTTCGGAGACGTTGGCCATCTTGGCGATGCTTTCGACTTCCGCCTGGGTGACCTTCGGGCTGCTCAGCACCGCGACGGCGACTATTCTGTTCGGGTCGCGCACCAGAATTGCGCGCTCCTCGCGTGTTCCTTTCATGGCGCGCGCCAGACGCTGGGCAGGCGACATGGCTGCGATCCTCTGTAGCGCCGATCCCTCCTCCGGCTCGTCGTCTGGAACGGTCGACCCGGCGTCGGGCGCGGTGTCCTGAGCTTCACTGTTCAATGTCCGGAGGAGGGCTGCTGCCTCTCGGGCTACTTCCACGTCGGCATCGTTGGCGAGCAACTCGCACACCGCGACTTGCTCGAAACGCCGCAGGCCCAGAACGCCCTGCGCCGCCATGAGACGTATGTCCCGATCAACACCCCCCTTTCTGAACAGGTCCAAGAGAGGGGTGCCAGCGCCCGCTTCCATAGGAACTGGAATGCTAGGGGACGCCTCGTGGCCTGTCAAACGCACGCGCTGAGCGCTCGACGATGGATGGCAGTGCATCCAACGGGCAGTCGGCAAAAAGGTTGATGGCGGCAAACCCTGCCGCACCCGATTCGGCGACCACACCGAGGCGCTCGGGGGTCATTCCACCTATCGCGAGGACCGGCACTGGAATGCCGGCGCACGCCGCGGCGAGGGGTGCGAGTCCGGTCGTGTGCGCACCAGGCTTTGACGATGAGCTGAACACCGTTCCGAAGATCAGGTAGTCCAGTCCGCCTTCACGAGCGACGCGCTCGGCCTCTTCCGGTGAATGCACCGAGCGCCCGATCAGGAACGGAACGGGGGCGATCGCGCGGACACGCGGCGCCGCAACGGAATCACCGCGCAGGTGCACACCATGGGCGCCGGCGGCAAGCGCAACATCCACCCGATCGTTCACGATCACGCGCGCGCTCGTTCCCCGGACGGCAAGGAGCGCGTCTTCGACCAGACGCGTCAAGGCCCTGGACTCGAACTCCGGCTCCCGGATCTGCACCAGGTGCACGCCCGCGCGCACCGCCGCGCCAATTCGGGCAACGAGCGCGGCATCGTTTTCCACGCTCGACTGCTGGCGTGTCGTGACCATACAGATGAGTGGGCGCATTCGCTTCCAAGTCACAAGGCTCAAGTCACAATCGAACCGGACGTTGTGCTTTGTGACTTGTGACCTGTGACTTGTGACCTGTGACTTGTGACTTGTGACTTGTGACTTGTGACTTGCTCAACCGAGCAGATCACGATCCTCCGTAAAACGGGCCGGAGAGATCGAGGCAGGTCGTTCCGCCGAGCGCGCCAGCACGATGGAGACCAGCTCGGTGAGCCCGACCGACACGTTGATGAGACCAAGACCGGAGACGGCGCCGCGCACGAAGTTGTTCGTAATGAGCGCCTGCAACGGCGGCATCAGCTCCGCAAAGAAGTTTCGATCCCAGAACGCCGACCAGGGGATCACGATCAGCACGAAGCCGACCTCGAGGAAGAACGCCACCAGCAGAAGGCGCTTCACTGCTGCTGCTGGCTCCCGGCCTGGGCGCGCGCGAGGCGCTCGATTCGGAGTCGCACGTCACGGTACTCCCCCGCATCCGCGTCGAGATCGATGAGAATGGCCAGTGCACGGGCGGGCTCGCCAAGCTGCTCGAGCGCCTCGGCAAGCTCGTACAGCACGGCAAACCCTTCCTGCTGGGTCTCGGCCGGACCGTCGGCGGCCCGCTCCAACCACTCGACGGCAGCGTCCAGCTCGCCGCGCCGGACGTGCAGCCTGCCCAACTCGGCTGCGGCCCTGGCTCGTGTCTGCGGCACGCGCGCGGCCTCTCGCAGATCGGCAATCCCCTGTTCGACTCGCCCCTCCTGCAGATGCCTGATGGCGCGGTCGCAGGGATCATCGACGACCGTCTGGTCCCCGCTGCCGATGCGGGCGAGCACGGCGCTCAGATCGATTTCTTCTTGCTCGTACCCGTCCCAGGTGTCCCCGGGCGAGTCCGCCTCGGCTTCAGCTCCGTCCATGGCCCGGTGGCGGCCGCGGACATCAGCGACCGTCCGACCGCCGTCGGGATCTCCCAGCAGCTCCATCGCGCGCCGCACGCGCTGCGCATGCGCCTCGCAATCGGGATCCTGCTCCAGGAGATCTTCAGCGATCACGCGCGCTTCGGCGCCCTTGCCCGTGTCGAGATACGCGTCCGCCAGCTGCGTCTGCGCCGCCCGAAGCGGCCCATCGAGACGCGCGTCCACGCAGAGCTCGACGAGCTTGACGAGCGCCGGTATGTGCGGCGCCGCCCGGACGAACGTCTGCAGCGCTTCGATCGCCTGGTTCACATTTCCTCCCAGCAGCGCCGCGTCGGTTGCCACGTCCACGCAGCCAAATGCGGTCTCGATTCGTCCCTGGCCCGCCAGATCGAGCGCTATCTGGACGACGTCGCCGTGTCTTGCCGCATCGAGCGTGAGGGCGCGCATCAACGCCGCGCGCCCCTGCAGTTCGTTTCCCGACGCGAGCTCCTTCGTCGCTGCGGCAAACAGCACGGCAGGATCGTCTGGCGCCTCGTCGGCGGGCGCAGCCTGAGAGGCGGACGCACCGGAAACCCTCTCGTCCAGCGTCCGAATGCGTTCGACGCAGTCCGAGACGCCTCGCTCGTCGCCACGAAGGCGTCGCCGCTCTGCCAACTGACGCAAGTAGCCAATCGCATCGCCCGACAGGCCCTGGCGGTACGCAATCTCCGCGAGCTGCGACAGCGTATGCTCGTGATGGGGCTGCACCTTGAGGGTCTTCTTGTAGATCGCCTGGGCTCGCGGCAGAAAACCGTCGGCAAACATCTGATCGGCAACGCGGGTGAATTGCGCGATGCCGCGGTCCATGTCGCCGGCGCGGATGTAAAGGTCGCCGAGCGCGTTGATCGCGCTGACGTCGCGAGGCTGATCCTCGATCAGCCGCAGGTACTCTTCAATGGCCCCTTTGAGCTTTCCCTGGCGAAGAAGCTTCTCCGCCTTCTTGAGAGCGGCCTCGCGATCTATGGACACCCCGCGATCTACTCCATCGTATCAAACAGTGATGGCGGCCTGAACGACCGGCGGTGCAGCGTGGAATAGCCGAATCGCGCCACGGCGGCGAGATGGTCCGCGGTGGCATAGCCCTTGTGACGATCGTAGCCGTAACGGGGATCGACGGCATGGTGCTCGAGCATCTCCCGGTCGCGCGTTACTTTGGCCACGATCGACGCCGCGGCGATGGCCGCGCACCGGCGATCGCCGTGGATGACTGCGCGTTGCGCGATCGAAAGGCCGGGGATCCGAAACGCGTCGACGAGCACCAAATCGGGCAGCGGCACGACGGCGAGCACCGCGCGCGACATCGCCTCGAGCGACGCACGATGAATATTCAGGTGGTCGATTTCCCCGGCATGCGCCGACGCAACCGCCCAGCCGAGCGATTTGACCGTAATGACGTCGTACAGGCGCTCGCGCTCGGCTGCAGTGATCAATTTGGAATCGCAGATGCCCGAGATGTGGCGATCGGGATCGAGAACGACGGCCGCGGCGACCACGGGACCGGCCAGGCATCCGCGGCCCACTTCGTCGCATCCGGCCACGCGATGGAATCCCCAACGCCGCATGGCGTTTTCGAGGGTCCGCATCGCGTGCGTTCGAACCATGGCTTGCTCAAAGCTGGTGGTTGGTAGTTGGGTAGTTGGTAGGTGAACCACCAACCACGTCCACTTGTGCTACTGGACCCGCTTCGTCGTCGTCTCTTTCATGCGGGCGGCCTTGCCCTTCAGGCTGCGCAGGAAATACAGCTTCGCGCGCCGCACCCGCGCCGACCGGACGATGTCCACTTTAGCAATCGAGGGCGAGTGCAACGGAAAGATGCGCTCCACACCCTGACCAAAAGAGACCTTGCGCACGGTGAACGACGCGCGCGCGCCACCCCTGTGGAGCCCGATGACGATGCCCTCGAAGATCTGGATTCGCTCCTTGTCACCCTCGCGAACCTTCACGTGCACGCGGACGGTGTCACCGGATTTCATGTCCGGTCGAGTCGTCAGTTGCGATTTCTCGACCAGTTCGATCGCGTTCATCGTTCTCTCTCCTGTTCCTTGCGTATCTCTTCCAGCATCCGCCGTTCCTCATCGTCGAGGGCGGCCGTGTTGAGCAGTTCGGGGCGGCGACTCAACGTTCGCCTGAGAGCGGTCATCTTCCGCCAGCGCCGAACTTCCTCGTGATGCCCCGAAAGCAGCACGTCGGGCACCTTCTGGCCCGCGAACTCCGACGGGCGCGTGTAGTGCGGGTAATCCAGCAATCCGCGCGAAAACGAGTCCTGCTCCACCGACCGGGCGTCACCAACAACCCCCGGCACCAGCCGGCACACCGCGTCTGCGACCACCAGCGCCGGCAGCTCGCCGCCGCTCAGCACGTAGTCGCCGATCGACAGCTCGTCGGTCGCCAGCGCGGTCCGGACACGCTCGTCCATCCCCTCGTATCGGCCGCAGAGCAGCACGAGATGCGGCAGATGGCTCATCCGTGCCGCCTCGACCTGTGTGAACTTCCGGCCCTGCGGCGACAGAAGAATCACGACACTTGGCTCACCCCGGCGCTTCTTGATCTCTTCCACCGCGCGCGCCAATGGCTCTGGCTTCATCACCATCCCCGGCCCGCCGCCATAGGGCACGTCGTCCACGCTCCGGTGACGATCGGTTGCATAGTCCCGCAGATCGTGAACCTGGATATCCAGAATCCGCCGCTCGATCCCGCGGCCGACCACTCCTTCCGCGAAACCAGCCTCGACCATGCGCGGGAAGATCGTCACGAAGTCCAGTTTCATAGTGCGCAGTAGGCGGTAGGCAGTAGGCAGTGTATTGCAGCGCGCGCCCCTGGTGACTGCCTACTGCCTAGTGCACTGCCTACTGCCTACTACGTTTGGTCTCATTCAGCTCGAGCAGTCCCTCCGGCGGCTCGATGCGAATTCTTCTTGCAGCGACGTCGATATCCACGCAGATATCGACAGCCAGCGGGATCAGTATCTCGCTGTCCCTCCCGTCCACCACCAGCCGGCTGCCGCCAGGGCCGCCTTCAATGCGTACGACCCGCCCCAGGACAACGTCTTGCGCGGTCTCGACCACGCACCCGACGAGCTGATACTCGTAATAACGGCCCGGTTCCAGCTGCTGCAGCGTGTCCTCGGGCACCCTCAGTTCGAGCCCGGCGAGCGGTTCTACATCTTCGCGGCGCGACAGACCTTCGAAGGCGATAACGGGACGGCCGCCCTGCACCCTCGCCGAAGCAATCGTCAGCGACTCCGTCTGCCCTCCCGTCCGCGTCCACAACGTCGCACCCGGTCGGAATCGTTCTTCGACGAAATCCGTTTCCGGATTCACCGCCACCTGGCCCCGAAGCCCGTGGGGACGGGCAATCCGACCTACCAGCACCATGTCGTCCCAGGTCCGGGATCCGGGATCCGGGATCCCGAATCCGGGGGAATTCGAACCCGTATGGCGATCGTTTCGGATCCCGCGTCCCGGATCCCGTCGGATCCCGGATCCCGGATCCCGGATCCCGTCCATGATCAGTCCTTGATGTCGAGCTGCGCCTTCGTGCCGTGTCGCTCCGCGGTCACCGCGAGCAGCGTCCGCAACGCGGCGGCGGTTCGTCCCTGCCGGCCGATGATCTTGCCCATGTCGCCTGGCGCAGTCCTCAGCTCGAGCACGTTGATCCCGCGCCGCACGCTCTCGGTCACCTTGACGGCGTCGGGGTGATCGACCAGGGCACGCACCACGACCTCCACCACCGAGCGCAGCGGGCTCACAGCGCCCTGTGCAGCTTGCGGCCCCGACATCTACTGCGCCGCGGGCGTTTCGGCCGCGGCCGACAGGTCGCGCGTCACGTGCTGGCTCAGCAGCGTGCGCACCGTGTCCGAGGGCTTCGCGCCGCGCTTCAGCCAGTGCTTGAGGCGCGCCTTGTCGATAGCCACCGCCGCCGGCTTGGACCTCGGGTTGTACGTGCCAACGTTCTCGACGAAACTGCCGTCGCGACCCGATCGCCCCTCTGTCACAACCACGCGGAAAAAGGGTTTCTTCGTCGACCCTGCCCGCCTCAATCGAATCGATAACATCTATCCTCCTTGCTGCCGTCTTCAGTCTCTGGTCTTTGGTCTCTGGTTGGTCTTTGGTCGGTGCGAATCATCTAAAGACTAGAGACCAAAGACTAAAGACTAAAGACTAAAGACCAACGGCTCTCACCTCGTCTTGATCAGCCCCCAAGGTCCGCCCTTCTTGCGCTTCTTGCCGGGGGATGCCGGCCCCACGCGCTGCGGCACACTCGGAAGTTTCATTCCAGGACCCATGCGGGGCATGCCGCCCTGGCCGATCATCTTCAACACCCTGCGCATTTCCGTGAACTGCTTGAGCAGCCGATTGACTTCCTCGACCGACGTCCCGCTCCCCGAGGCAATCCGCTTCCGCCGACTGCCGTTGATCATCGTGTGATCGCGCCGCTCGGCCGGCGTCATCGAGCAGATAATCGCCTCGACGCGTCCCATCTGCTTTTCGTCCGGCTTGTTGTCCGCAAGCTGTTTCAGACCGCCCAGTCCGGGAATCATACCCAGCACGCTCTCGAGCGGGCCCATCCGCCGAATCGTCTTGAGCTGGGAACGGAAGTCGTCCAGCGTAAATTCGTTCTTTCGGAGCTTCTCTTCGAGCTGCTCGGCCTCATTCTGGTCGATCGCCTGCTCGGCCTTCTCGATGAGCGACAGCACGTCGCCCATGCCCAGCATCCTCGAGACGATCCGATCGGGATGGAACAACTCGAGATCGTCGAGCCGCTCGCCGCTGCCGACAAACGCGATCGGCACCCCAACCACCGATACGACGGACAACGCCGCTCCACCGCGCGCGTCGCCATCGAGCTTCGTCAGCACGACACCTGTGACACCGACCCGTCTGTTGAACTCGCCGGCGCTCTTGATCGCGTCCTGGCCCGTCATCGCGTCGGCGACGTACAGCAGATCCGCGGGCTGCACGGCGTTCTTGATCTCCTGCAGCTCGCCCATCAGCTCGTCATCGATGTGCAACCGGCCCGCGGTGTCGACGATGACGGTGTCGAAGCCCTTGGCTCTGGCCTCCGCGAGAGCGCCCGTTGCGCGCGTCACCGGATCCATCGTGTCCGGAGCGTAGACGCGAATCTCCGCCTTCTCACCCAGCACGGACAGCTGCTCGATGGCGGCAGGCCGCCTGACGTCGGTGGACACCATCAGCGGATGCCGACCCTGCCGAACGAGCCATTTCCCCAGCTTTCCAGCAGTGGTCGTCTTGCCCGAACCTTGCAGACCGAGGAGCAGGACGACACGCGGAACTGCAGCCGTCTTGGTCAGCCCACCTTCCGCCTCGCCGAAGAGCGCCAGCAGCTCATCCCGCACAATCTTGATGACCTGCTGACCGGGTGTGAGGCTGCGCAACACGGCCTGGTCCATCGCCCGGTCGCGGACACGGTCGATGAACGCCTTCACAACCTTGAAGTTGACGTCGGCCTCGAGCAGCGCCAGCCGAATCTCACGGAGCGCGGCCTCGACGTGCTCCGGCGTCAGCCGTACTTCTCCCCGCAGCGATTTGAAGACGTCTTGGACCCGGGTGCTCAGTGACTCAAACACGGGAGTGGAATTGGTGAGCGAGCCACACAGGATGACGCTAACCCCAAGTGGCGCAAACTCTTATCTTAGGCGAGGCGGGCAGGCGGAGCAAGTTTGCTCCGAGGTAGCTCAAGGCACAAGTCACAGGGCACAAGTCACAAGTCACAATCGGATTCTCACGTCCTCTTGTGCCTTGAGCCTTGTGACTTGTGACTTGTGACTTGTGACTTGTGATTTCGCGGGGCTACACCGACGAAAGGCGATGCCCCAGCTTGTCCTTCTTGGCCTTCAGGTAGCGACGAGTGAGATCGGACGCCGGAATCTCCAGCGGAACCGGCTCGGAAATCGCGAGGCCGTAGCCCTGGAGCCCGACGAACTTTCTTGGGTTATTCGTCAGGAGCCGCATCGTCTTCACTCCGAGATCGCTCAAGATCTGGGCGCCGATGCCGTAGTCGCGCTGGTCGGCCTTGAATCCCAGACGCTCGTTCGCCTCAACGGTATCGAGGCCGCCGTCCTGCAGCTCGTATGCGCGAATCTTGTTCGCCAGCCCGATTCCTCGCCCCTCCTGATTCAGGTACAGCAGGACTCCCCGACCCTCTTCGGCGATGCGGGCCAGCGCGGTTTCGAGCTGCGGCCCGCAGTCGCATCGCGCGGAGTGGAATACGTCGCCCGTCAGGCACTTCGAGTGAACGCGGACCAGCACATCCTTGCCGTCGCCGATGTCGCCACGAACGAGCGCTATATGGGTCTCGCTGTCCAACAGGTTCTCGTACGCGCAAATCCGGAAAGCGCCATGTTGGGTCGGCAGGGCCGCCGCCGCAACACGCTTGACGAGCCGTTCGGTGCGCATCCGGTACTGGATCAGGTCCGCGATCGTGATCATCAGCAGACCGTGCTTCTTGACGAACTTCGCCAGCTCCGGCACGCGCGCCATCGTGCCGTCCTCGTTCATGATTTCGCAGATGACGCCCGCTGGATAGAGTCCCGCGATGCGCGCGAGATCGACGGCGGCCTCGGTCTGCCCCGCGCGCACCAGCACGCCACCGTCGCGGGCGCGCAGCGGAAACATGTGGCCCGGCCGCGCCAGATCCGACGGCCTCGTCTTCGGATCGATCGCCGCGCGCACCGTGGCCGCGCGGTCGGCGGCGGAAATCCCGGTGCTGACGTGCTGCTTCGCTTCGATGCTCACGCAGAACGCCGTGTTGAACGTCGTCGTGTTCTGGTTGACCATCAGCGGCACCTCGAGCGCGTCGAGCCGCTCGCCGGTCATCGGCATGCAGATCAGGCCGCGGCCGTGCCGCGCCATGAAATTGATCGCCTCGGGCGTGACCTTGTCGGCCGCAATCGTGAGGTCACCCTCGTTCTCCCGATCCTCGTCGTCGACGACGATCACCAGGCGGCCGGCGCGGATCGCGTCGACTGCCTCGTCAATGGACGCAAAGGGGCCGCGGCGCCGGGCGCCCTTGGCAATGCGCATCGTCGGAGACTTCTTCGTCATCATGCTATGTGTATCGGCCGGTCCCGGCCCGCGCCGCCAGTTCCGCGGCGCGAACCACGTATTTTCCGACCATGTCGCATTCCAGGTTGACCTGATCCCCCGCCCGGCGGCCCGGCAGGTTGGTCTGGGCCCAGGTAAACGGCACGATCATGACATCGAAGGTGCTCCCGGCCAGCGAGGCCACCGTCAGGCTGA
>DATCJA010000039.1:0-12831 GCA_036507475.1 Vicinamibacterales bacterium | reverse complement strand
CCGATCGTGTTCATCCACGGCGCTGAAGGGAGCGGCGTCGCCTGGCTGCAGACGCCCGACGGACGCCCCGGCTGGGCCTACAACTTCCTCGACATGGGCTATGTCGTCTACCTGACCGACGTCCCGACGCGCGGCCGATCGCAGTACGTACCGGGCGTCGACGGGAACCTCACCATGCGCACGGCGCCGAGCCTCGAACCGAGCTTCACAGCCTCGGCCGTGCTCGGCCGTTTCCCTCAGGCGAAGAAACACACGCAGTGGCCCGGCACCGGCCGCATCGGCGACCCGATCTTCGACGCGTTCGCGAAGACGCAGGTCCAGTATCTCGGGGGCGGTGGATCCGAGACGCTCTCGCGCGATGCGTACGTCGCGCTCCTCGACGTGATCAACACGCCCGTGATTCTGCTGACGCACTCACAGGGCGGCACCGCCGGCTGGCTGGTTGCCGACGCGCGGCCGAATCTCGTCAAAGCCATCGCGACGGTGGAACCGCAAGCGCCGCCGATCCGCGGCGTCGACAACGCCAAGGTCGCCTACAACCAGGGCGGCGGGCTGGCCTGGGGTGTGGCGAACAGCCCGATCACGTACGAACCGGGCATCAGCGATCCGAAAGAGCTGCAGACGAGCCTCGAGGCGCAGGCGCCCGCACCGGACAAAGTGCCGTGCTACGTGCAGCAGGAGCCGGCGCGCAAGCTGAGGAACCTCCAGCACGTTCCCGTGCTGTTCCTGTCGATGGAGGCGAGCTACCACCGCGAGTACGACCACTGTCTGGCGAAGTGGCTCAACCAGGCAGGGGTCAAGACGCAGTACGTCGAAGCGGAAACGGTGGGCCTCCCGGGCAACAGTCACGTGATGATGCTCGAGAAGAACAGCGCCGAGATTGCCAGGTACATCGGCAACTGGCTCGGCACCAACGCGCGGCCCGGCCGCGGCGAGAGCACGTCGCGCGCCATGCCGCCGAAGACGATCCCGACCTTTTCAGTCGAGAACATCGCGCGCAAAGGCGTCTTCTACGCCGGGGGCGAGTACTGGGGTGAAGGCGACCGCCGTGTCATGCGCGGCGCGATGTACACCGAAGCGTGGGTGCCGCGCCAGATCCGGCATCCCAACCCGATCGTCCTGTTCCATGGCAACGGGCAAACCGGCGTTGATTGGCTGCAGACGCCCGACGGGCGCGCGGGCTGGGCTTACAAGCTGATCGATGAAGGCTTCGTCGTCTACATGGTGGATTATCCGGCACGGGGACGTTCCGGGTATGTGCCGCTGCCCGGGCCGGACGGCAAGACGCCGCTCGACGGCAATCTCGGCATCCGCACAGCGCTCGAGATCGAGCGGATCTGGACCAACGCGCGGGAGCGCGGCGACTTCCCGCTGAAGATGAATCACACCCAGTGGCCGGGTTCCGGCAAAATGGGCGATCCGGTCTTCGACTTCTTCATGAAGACGCAGGTGCAATTTGCGGGAGCCACCGGGCAGCTGGTGCGTGCGGCGGGCATTGCGCTTCTCGAGCGAATCGGGACGCCGGTGATCATGTTCACCCACTCGCAGGGCGGTGGATTCGGGTTCGACATCACCGAGGCTCGTCCCCAGCTCGTTCGAGCGATGGTGACCGCCGAGCCCGGAGGACCGCAGTTCGGCGGTGCCGATACCGCCAAGGTGACGCCAGGACCGCGCAATCCGAATTCGTGGGGTCTGACGAACAGCCGCTACGAGTACGATCCGCCGGCAAGCTCACCCGCGGAGCTGCAGGCTGTGCTGGAGGAGAAATCCGAGAGGCCTGACGAAGTACGGTGCTGGATGCAAGTCGAGCCGGCACGCAAGCTGGCGCGCTGGAAGGGCATGCGCGTGCTTGCGATTTCGGCCAGCGGCACGTATCACAGGGTGTACGACCCCTGCATTCCGAAGTTCCTGAACCAGGCAGGCGTGAGAACCGACTTCGTTCGACTCGAGGACGTGGGAATCAGTGGGAACAGTCACATGATGATGTCCGAGAAGAACAGCGACAACGTCATCGAGTTCGTGATCGGCTGGATCCGCAAGAACGTGCCGGCAACGGTGACCAGCACGAGATAGGCTTTGGGCTTTAGGCTTTAGGCTTTGGGCATTGACGAGCCAAAAGCTCAGAGCCGAAAGCCCAAAGCCCAGAGCCCAAAGCCCAGAGCCTTCCAGGAGGGAATACAAGCCATGTTGAAGCGTGCATCGTTCGTAGTCACAGCCGCTGTTGCTCTGACGGCAGCGTTTCTGCTCGGCAGCCGCCTGACGCCCGTGCCGGTCGAGGCACAGCAACAGCCGACGCGGGTGGCGGCTGTGCCGGGTGAAAAGGGCGGTCAGGACATGTACGGCGCCTACGAGCCGGTCGCAGGCTGGCCGAAACCGCTGTCCTCGGTGCCCGGAGTCGGAAAGTGGACGTGGGGCGCGGGGCAGGGCGTCTTCGCTGAGAGCCCGAATCGCGTGTTCGTCCTCGAGCGCGGCATGCTGCCGGAGATCGAGCGCCCGAAGACCGTGAAGATTGCACCGAGCGTCGAATTCCCAATCGGTCGCCTGCCGTGGCGCGATGCAACCTCCGCCAGTCCTCCCGGATCGCTGTTCAAGCCCGGCACGCAGGAGCCGGGCGACGACCTCGACGCCGGACAGCCGGATGTCGACTACAAGTGGGCGCGGATCATCAATGTCATCGACGCCCAGGGGAACCACATCGAGGACTGGACGCAGTACGACAAGATGTTCCGCAGGCCGCATTCGGTGTTCGAGAGCCCCTACGATCCCCAGAAAGACGTCTGGATCGTCGACGACTACCGGCATGCGATCTTCCGCTTCACCAACGACGGCAAGAAGCTGCTGCAGACGATCGGCACGCCGAACGTGCCGGGCACCGACTCGACGCATTTCTACCGCCCGACGTTCATGGCGTGGGCGCCCAATGGGGACTTCTATGTGGCCGACGGCTACCAGAACACCCGCGTCGTCAAGTTCGATCGCACGGGCAAGTTCCTGATGGCCTGGGGCGAGAGGGGTGAGAGCGGCAAGGAGACCCGCATGGGCTACTTCAACAACGTCCATGGCGTGGCGGTCGATCCGCAGACGGGCCGTGTGTTCGTCAACGACCGCGGTAACCGCCGCATCCAGGTCTTCGACTCGAACGGCAAGCCGCTCGACAGTTGGAGCGTCGGACGGCAGCCCGCCGACATCCACCTGATCTACATGGACGGCTCGCGGATGCTGTGGGCGTTCGATCGCGCCTCGTCGAAGATGATCAAGTACGACTTGAGCGGAAACCTGCAGTACACGTGGGGAATGTGGGGCAACGCGGGCGGCTTCTGGGGCGTGCACGGGATGCACGTCGACTCCGAGGGCAACTTCTACGTGGCCGAAGTCGACAACGGTGGCGCGCAGAAGTTCCGTCCGCGGGCGGGTGCGAATGCCGCATTTCTGCTGACCAAGCCGGCCGCTCCTGCCACGGGGACGCGGTAGGGCGGAACGTAGTCAGTCTTTAGTCTTTGGTCTTTAGTGGGCCCGACGAAAACGTCGGGCCCCTTGTTTTTTCGGTTCACCGGGCGAGACTAGAGACCAAAGACTAGAGACCAGAGACCAGAGACCTCTTTTGATCTACCTCCTCTTCTTCCTCTCAGGAATCAGCGGCCTGATTTATCAGGTCGTCTGGGTTCGAGTGTTCGGCAACGTCTTCGGTAACACCATCTATTCCGCCTCCATCGTTGTCGCCGTGTTCATGCTCGGCCTTGGGGTGGGCAGCTACGCGGTCGGCGTATGGGCGGACCGTCGCTACGTTTCGCAACCAGAATCGCTGCTGCGCGCGTACGGCCACGTCGAGATGGCGATTGCCGCGATGGGATTGACGATTGCGGCCCTGTTGCCGCACCTCGGCGTGGTATCGGCACTGGTGTCGTCCTACGCGCGCGAACCGTCGGGCTGGTATGCGCTGTCGCCGATGTCGTACTTCGCGCGGGCGGGAATCGCCATCGCCCTTCTGACCCCGATCACACTGCTGATGGGAGGCACGCTGACGCTTCTCATCCGCCATCTCGTACGCAGCGATCTCGAGATCGGTGGATGGCGCATCGCGCTCTTGTACGGGATCAACACCGCCGGCGCGGCGCTCGGTGCGATGGTCACCGATTTCGCGCTCGTTCCTGCCGCGGGGTTGTGGGGAACGCAGATGGTCGCGGTGGTCTTCAACGTCGTTGCGGGATTCGGAGCGTGGTATCTCGCAAGCGGCAGGATGGGGCGGCGCGCGGTCCGGCTAAAGCCGGAGATCGCGGCTAAGAAAGTCCGGCTGAAGCCGGCGATCGCGGCTAACAAGGTCCGGCTAAAGCCGGACACTACGAGCGACAAAAAGACGCGCAAGGGCGCACGGAGCGTACGTAGTGTCCGGTTTCAGCCGGACCAGGGACACGATCAGCAGCCGGACGAGGCGCCGAACGAACAGTCCGCCGAAGGCACGCACGCCGTCGTACTGACCAGCGTCGCGATGGCGATGATTGGTCTCGCCGCTCTCGGGATGGAAATCCTGTGGTTCCGTCATTTCAACATCCTGCTGGGCGGGTTCCGAGCGGTCTTTTCGCTGCTATTGACGCTGATTCTGCTCGGCATCGGCGTCGGATCGCTCGTGGGCGGCGCGGTGTTCCGCCGCGCCGGGCGTCCGGCCGAGTGGCTGATGATTGCGCAGGGACTGTTCGTCGCGTCGACGCTGTTCGGGCTGGCGGCGGCCGACGTCGGCGTCATCAACAACGATCCCGTCAACGGCGTGCGCAATCCCTTGGATCTGCAGCCGGCGTCAGCGGTCGGTGCGCTCGCGGAGCTGTGGTTCAACGCGAAACCGATGCTGATGGAAGTCGCGGTTCCCGCGCTCCTCATGGGTTTCAGCTTTCCGCTCGCCAATGCGGTCGTTCAGCATGCCGAGCGTTCCGTCGGTCGACGCGCCGGCATCCTCTACCTCGCCAACACGGCTGGCGCCGTGTGCGGCAGCCTGGCGGCAGGATTCGTGCTGCTTCCGATGCTTGGACTGCAGTTGAGTGCGACGCTGCTCATGGCCGTCGCGGCGCTCGCCGTCGTGCCGCTCTGTATTGCGGCGCGGCCGCCGATCCGGACATGTGCGGGCACGCTCCTCATCGGCGGTACGGCCCTTGGACTGTGGTTGCAGCTCCCGTCAGATCACGTCACCATGCGAGCGTTGGGGAGGACGCCGAACGACGAGCGGCGATTGGTGGTCAGCGACGGGCTGACGGAGCTCATTGCGGTGACCGAGGCCCCCGGAAGAGGGCGCACGCTCTACACCAACGGACACGCGATGTCGTCGACGCTGCCCCTGTCGCAACGGTACATGCGTGCGCTGGCGCACATCCCGCTCTTGTCGATGGATCACCCGGAAACGGTCCTCGTGATCGGCTTTGGCGTCGGCAACACGACACATGCGGCCACGCTTCACCCGTCCGTTCGCCGCGTCGAGCTGGCGGATCTGTCGCGCGACATCCTCACGCATGCGATGTTCTTCGAGGACGCCAACAAGGATGTTCTTTCGAATCCGAAGGTCGTCGTGCACATCAACGACGGCAGACAGCATCTGCAGATGCAGTCCGCCGGCTCGTACGACCTCATCGTCCTGGAGCCGCCGCCAATCGCCTACGCCGGGGTGAGCGCCCTCTACTCCCGCGAGTTCTATGCGCTCGCGCGGTCGCGTCTCGAGCCGAACGGCTACATCAGTCAGTGGCTTCCTACGTACCAGGTGCCGTCTGAGACCACGCTCGCCATGGTGCGGGCGTTCGTCGACGTCTTTCCGCAGGCGGTGCTGCTCTCGGGCGCGGAATCCGATCTGCTGCTGCTTGGCGCAAACGGCGATCGCGTCGAACTGGATCCGCAGCGCGTGGCTGCAGCGCTATCGAGCAGCCCGGAAGTCCGTGCGGACTTGGAACGCGTGAGCCTTGGCACTGTTCACGAGATCGTCGGCTCCTTCGTCGGCTCGGCGGACACGCTTGCGGAGGCAACGCGCGGCGCCACGCCGGTGATGGACGATCGTCCGCTGCAGGAATACGGCGTTCGGTCGATGCTGAGCATTGGATTCGGTGTGCCTGGCTCGATCGTGAATCTCAGCGGCGTTGCACAGTGGTGCCCTCGGTGTTTCAACGGCGGCGAGCCGATTCCGGAGCTCGACGATCTCGATACCTACTTCAGCCTCCTCACCGTCGCGTACGATGCACCGCCGGCGGAGGTGGCGTGGGCGCGCCGTTTGTCGGAACAAGAACGGCGCGTCGTTGCGGGGAGCGCATATCTCGGCGCCATCGTGCCCGAATCGGCGGCCACCTACAACGTGCTGGGCCTTGCGCTCGCCGAAGGAGGCCAGCTCGACGCGGCGATGCAGGAGTTTCGGCGGGCGCTCGAACTGGAGCCTGACGACGCCGCGGCTCATTGGCATCTTGGCGCGGCGCTCGCATCGAAAGGTGCGTACGCGGACGCCACTGCCCACCTCGTTCGATCGGTTGAGCTCGATCCCCGCAACAGTCAGGCGCACAACGACCTGGGACTGCTGCTGGCGTTCCAGGGGCGGTTCGACGAGGGCGTCGACCATCTCGAGCTGGCGGTTACTCTGGATCCACAGTCGGACGACGCACGTCGGAACCTGTCGCAGGTGCGGCAGCAGCGCGAACGGGCGGCGCGCCAACCTTGACCCTGCTCTGCGAAGGTCAATAGAATGGCGCGCTTGTACTCAGTACCACCGACTCGCTCTGAGGCTGTGTGTTTGGCATTGTTACTGTCGTTACTGCCCGGAGGGCTGTCCACATGGTGACCACCAGCGCGGCGATTCCACACGCAGGTTTCAGGCTCACGACGAATCAGAAGCGCGGGTTCCTGGCAGCCTGGGGTGGCTGGGCGCTCGACGGCATGGACTCCTTTATATATGCGCTGGTGCTCGTGCCGGCGCTGACGGAGCTGCTGCCGAGGTCGGGCATCGCCGTTACGCCAGCGAACATCGGCTATTACGGCAGCATACTCTTCGCGCTCTTCCTGTTCGGATGGGGCACGTCGATGGTCTGGGGCCCGATTGGCGACCGCATCGGCCGCGTCCGCGCGCTCATGCTGACGATTCTCTGCTATTCGATCTTCACGTTCATGTGTGGCCTCGTCACGAACATCTGGCAGCTCGCTGTTCTCCGCGTGCTGTGCGGCATCGGCATCGGTGGCGAACAGCCGGTCGGCGCAACGTACATTGCGGAAGAACTGGACGAGAGGACCCGGAAGATCGGCGCCGGGTTGATGCACACGGGCTATTACTTCGGCTTCTTCTTCGCCGCGTTGGCGAACATACTCATTGGCGCCAATTACGGCTGGCGCTGGATGTTCATCTTCGGCGGTGTGCCCGCGCTGATGATTGCCTTCATCCGCTACGGCGTCCACGAGTCGAAGAAGTGGCAGGAGAAGTTCGGCGACAGGAAGGAGGCTCGTCCGAGGATGACCGAAGCCTTTGGCGCGCTGTTCTCTCCGAGGTACAAACGCGACACGCTCGTGATGTCGGGATTGTTTCTTGTGTCGATCATATTGCTCTGGGCGGGTTCCATCTATGTGCCCACTGCAGCCACACAACTGGCGATGCGGGCAGGCAACGCGCCGGCCGACGCGGCGCGGATCGCCTCGTACGCCGGGTGGGCGCTCGCGATCGGCACAATCATCGGGTGTGTCCTCGTGCCGTTCGTTGCTGAATCGATCGGTAGACGCCTTTCGATGGCGGTCTTCCTCACGATTATGGGCATCAGCGCGGCCGTCGGGTTCGGCTACGTGTTCTACCAGCCGGGTAATCCGCTGACGCCATTCTTGGTGTGCGTCTTTTTCATGGGGCTCGGCGGCGCGAACTTCGCCAACTACACCATCTGGCTGCCTGAGCTCTACACGACTGACTGCCGCGCGAGCGCAATCGGGTTCATCAGCTCCGTCGGGCGGTTCGTGGGCGTGGCGATGGTGTTTGTCCTCGGCGCCGGCATCGCGTCGTATGGCAGCCTCGGCGTACCGGTGGCGATCGTGGCCATGGCGTTCGTCTTCGGCCTCCTCCTGCTGCCGTTCGCGAAGGAAACCAAGGGGCAGGCGTTGCCAGCCTGATCGCAAGTGGAAGAAGTAGAGAAGTGGAAAAGTGGAAAAGTAAGTTGAAAGTACCTCGAGTCCACCTATAACTTACTTTTCCACTTCTTCCACTTTTTCACTTCTTCCACTTTTCCACTTGCCCATGGTTTCTCCTGTCCTGGAGCTCTCCAATGCGACCGTCGTCAAAGGCGACCGTCCTGTCCTCGACAGCCTCACGCTGACCATTCGCTCCGACGAGCACACCGCGATTCTTGGCCCAAACGGCGCGGGCAAGTCTGCGTTCGTCAGGCTGCTGACGCATGAAGATCGGCCGCTCAGCGAGGGCGGCGCGACGCCCATTCGCGTATTCGGGCAGGACAACTGGGATGTCTTCGAGCTGCGGTCGCAGCTTGGCATCGTCTCCTCGGACCTGCATCACCGTTTCGTATTCGGCAACAACGAGGGGCGCGTCGTGGCAGAAGCCGCTGTGCTGTCCGGCTTCTTCGCGACTCAAGGCATTCTCCGTTATGGCGTCGTCACCCCGGAGATGCGGCGGCGCGCCGCAGAAGCGCTCGAACGCATGGGCGTCGCACATCTGGCAGGCCGCCGGCTACACGAGATGTCGAGCGGGGAGGCGCGCCGGGTGCTTCTCGCCCGCGCGCTCGTCACGTCGCCTCGGGTGCTCGTACTCGACGAGCCAACCACGGGCCTCGATCTCGTCGCTCGGCACGCCTTCATGGAACGCGTTCGCCAGATTGCGCGCGACGGAACGACGCTCATCCTGATCACTCATCACATCGATGAAATCGTGCCGGAAATCTCGCGCGTCATCTTGCTGCAGCACGGCCGCATTCTGGCGTCCGGGCCGAAGCCGTCTGTGCTCACCGCGGAGCATCTCAGCGCGCTCTTCAACGCGCGGATCGCGGTCGATTCAGCCGATGGCTATTACTATGCGAGGCCGGGGGGATGAGTACGCAGGCTTTCGGCTTTGGGCTCTAGGCTTTGGGCAGGGCCTGGATTTTGCGCTTCGCTGTAGCGAGGTGTATATGGCCAGAGACCACCGACGACTTCGGGTATTCAATGAAGCACACGAACTAGTTCTCGCTATCTACGAGGAAACGCGCAACTTTCCACGCGACGAGTGGTTCGGCATCCGAGCGCAGATAAGGCGAGCAGCGGTATCCACAGCCAGCAACATTGTTGAAGGAAGTGCACGGCGCGGTAGTCGCGAGTACGGCAATTTCGTCAACGTGGCCCGTGGATCGGCCGGCGAAGTCAGTTATCTCGTCGTGCTGGCGGCTGAACTTGGCTACCTTTCGGCCAGTGCGGGAGAGCGTCTCCCAGTGAAGTGCGACCGGTTGGTTCCTCAACTGGAGTCGTTGGTTCAGAAGCTGGAAATTCTGGTTCAGACCGAAAAGGAACACGGGGGCGAGCGTGAGCAGAGTGAAAGGTCAATTGAAGCGTAGAAGCCCAAAGCCGAGAGCCCGAGGCCCAAAGCCCAGGAACCATGGCCCAAAGCCCAAAGCCGAGAGCCTAAAGCCTTCGATAGGCATCATCGGTCTCGGCATCATGGGCTCTGCCATGGCGACGAACCTTGTACGAGCTCGGTACCGCGTGGTGGGCTACGACGTCGATGCGGCACGCGTCCGTCAGCACGTGCGCTCGGGAGGGATTGCGGGTCGCGCCGCCGGCGACGTTGGCAAGCGCAGCGACGTCGTGATCTGCTCGCTGCCGTCGGCGGCGGCGTTGGCGCAGGTGGCGCAGGAGCTGGCCCGATCTGGCGGTGTGGAAATCGTCGTCGAAACGAGCACACTGCCGATCGCGTCCAAAGAGGCGGCACGGCAGCAGCTTGCTGCATCCGGCATCACGCTCCTCGATTGTCCGCTGAGCGGCACGGGATCCCAGGCGAAAGTCAGGGACATCGTCGTGTATGCGAGCGGATCGCGCGCTGCGTATGAGCACGTTGCCCCGGTCATGAATGCATTTGCGCGTGGGCATTACTACGTAGGACCGTTCGGCGCGGGGTCGAAGACGAAATTCGTCGCCAATCTGCTCGTGGCCATCCACAACGTGGCTGCGGCCGAGGCATTGGTGCTCGCGATGAAAGCGGGGCTGGATCCGGCCACGACGCTGAAAGTTGTTGCCGACGGCGGAGGCAGCTCGCGGATGCTGCAAGTGCGCGGCCCGATGATGGTCCGCGGCAGTTATTCCGAACCGACGATGAAGTTGGATGTCTGGCAGAAAGACATGACGGCCATCGCCGATTTCGCTCGGGAGGTCGGCTGTCCGACGCCGCTCTTTGCGACGACGGCGCCAATCTATCTGGCCGCCATGGCCGCGGGTCGCGGCGCCGAAGACACCGGCGCGGTGTGCGCCGTTCTGGAAGAGATGGCCGGTGTCGAACGGCCCCCGGCGTCGCGGAAACGCAAGCGGAATCGTGAAGGTTGACTGACGTCCGCCAATCGCCTACTGTCCCCACGCGCGCGACGCGCGCTACGAGACACTGTTCGAGCGCAGTACCGTACGGCGCAATTCGGATTCAGGATCACGTTCTAGCCGCGCAGACTGAAGCCTGCGCTCTACAATGCACGTAGCGCGGGGCCTTCAGCCCCCGCGTTCATGTTGATGAAGACGGCCTTCCACGGCGCTCTGTGTGGTGCGATGCTCCTTGCGCTGCACCAGGCCGGAACGAGCGCGGGGCTCCCCGCCCAAGCCCTCAAGCGCTTTACCCCCTACTCCGACGCGAAGCCGATCTTCGATTCTCTCCGACCCGATCTCCTGCCAGTGGAGCTGCGCGACCCTGCGACTCGCGAGCGCCGTTGGGCCGAATGGGTGATGGGGCACGACGCCGTCATTCGCGCACGCGTCGAAGGTGGTGAGGAAGACTCAATCGTCTACTTGCTGCTGTTTGGGACATCGTTCACGAAGGCGCCGCGCGCATCCGAGAAGGACCTCGCAGGTCTGGTCGTGACACCAGACGAGGCGCTGCGCAGGCTTGGTCCGCGCATCGACGACTTCGCAGCCGCGCTTGCCTCGCCGGGCACGAACGAGCGCCTGCAGTTCGCTCGCCGCATCATCGAGCGGAAGGGATTCGATCCGGTCACTCAAGCCGGACGAGCGGACCTGCGCCGGTATCTCGAGGGACGAACGCGTCTCGTCGGCGGGTCGATCCAATCATCGAGACCGCTCGATCCTGCGACGGATGCGTCGGACAAGATGACGCTGTTCCGCGAGCGGGGCCTGTCCACCGATACGTCGGTGTTCATCGACTTCGGCGTCGAGCAGGCGCTCGACGCCATGAAGACCGCCGGATCGCTGCGTGCGGGCTCGGTCCGTCGAGTTGCCATCATTGGGCCTGGGCTCGACTTCACCGACAAGCTCGACGGATACGACTTCTACCCCGAGCAGACGATTCAGCCGTTCGCGTTGATCGACTCGCTGTTGCGGCTGGAGCTCGCGACGTCGGCCGACGTGGCGATGATGGCGTTCGACGTCAGTCCCAAGGTGGTCGACCACCTTGCGGCCGCACGTTCGCGCGCGCGCGCCGGCGCCCCGTACCCAGTGGTACTGCCGCGAAATACTGACCGGCCTTGGAGTTCCGACCTTGTGGACTATTGGCAGCGGCTCGGAAACTGGGTCGGCGAGACAACCCCGAAGGTGCCGGCGCCGCCCGCGAGCGCCGGCCGGGTCGACGTTCGCGGCATTTCCATCCGCCCTGAGATCGTGCTGACCGTCACGCCGGCCGATCTGAACGTCGTCACGGAGGGGCTCGACGCATCGGGCGGCTCGCCGTTCGATCTCATCGTTGCGACGAACATCCTGCTCTATTACAACGTGTTCGAGCAGTCGCTTGCGGCGGCGAACATCGCGAGGATGCTGAGGCCAGGCGGCATTCTGCTGACGAACAATCGAATTTTCGAGTTACCCGCCAGTCCCCTCGAGGGCGTCGGCTACACCGACGTCGTGTACATGTCGCTGCCGGGCGTCGGCGACGCCGGCGATCGAATGGTCTGGTATCAGAAGCAATAGATCGTTCGGGTCGTTCGGGTCGTCCCGAGTGCGGTCGACGGGCGGTGCGCGCCGGGCGATTGCAGTTACGGCGTTCGGCCATGCGCCGACCGGCGATCCTTCCGTCGCACAAACCAATCCCACAACGCGACACTGAACGCGATCAACGCGATCACGCCCAACATGAACAGTGCTGTGCTCATTCACTTTCTCCCGCCAGGACGACCGTCGCTCCGATGAAGAGCAGCCAAATCACAATCCCAGCGATTCCGATACTGACCGAGAACGAGCCTTCGCCTACGGCCTGGCCAAAGACCAGTGCTGCCACTGCGTAGTTCGCCAAGTCGCCAAACTTCTCCGCCAGAACAGCCCGCCGCCGCTCCGTCAATCGTACCATCGTCGGGTTTTCCTCCCGACCACGACCATGCGACAGCGTTGCCGCCGCAAAATCGCAACGATTCCGGAGCCCAGCGGCCAGCATGGTTGTTTCGTCAACGCCGTCTCACGCGCTGCGCATTCGAAATTGCCACAGGATCCCGGATCCCGGATCCCGGATCCCCCGTCATCCCGCGATCGGTTGACACCCCCTACGTTCCACGCTAGGTTTCGGCCGTTCCGGTACGACCGTTGCGCGAACGACTGCGTAAGCCAGGGGGGAGAGTGCAATGAGGCACGTTTTCGGGTGTGTGTCCGTCGGCATTTTGATTGTTGTCCTCACAGCCGCTTCAGCGTCGGCTCAGGCCACCGGCGAGCTTGCCG
>DATCJA010000038.1:0-2363 GCA_036507475.1 Vicinamibacterales bacterium | reverse complement strand
GTATCGTCCACGCACCAGTCGCTCGGCCGCTGCGCGCACCTTCGCAACGTAGTTCTCGTGGGTCACGTACCGCTCCTCGAGAGACGGTCGTGGATCGCCGGAGGCAAGCCGCTCCGCCTTCGTCCTGGCGAAGGGGATGAAAGAACCGGTATTGGTCCGAATGCGTCCCTTGTAGAAGCCGCCGGCCACTGTATTCCAGCCCGTGTACGTTCCGAGCGGAACCTGGTGAAGGACGCTCGCCACGCCGGTCGTCTCATTTCCGTCGGCGTCGACTCGTGGGACCAGCGTGGGAAGAATCTGCCGGATGGCGGGAGGCTGCATCGTGACGACGCCTGAAAGGTCGGCGTAGTTGAACCGCGGTCCGAAATCATAGTCATAGAGCGGAGTGAGAATGCCGTCCGGAAGCGGCACGCCTGGAATCGCGGGGAATCCCATCGCCACGTGCGTCGGTGACACGAGTTCTCCTCGATCGAGACGAGGGTACTGACTCGGTGGAGGCAGAGTGCCGTGCACGACCCACTCCACCAACGCGGTCTGCAACGCTCGTAACGTGTCGCTGGACGGATTCGGATTCGTGACCAGCTCGCAGCACGCCTGCCGCGGCGGGTTGGGATCGAATCCGCCTGGCCCTCCGCCATGGCTTATCCCCGGAGAGTAGTACCGCCGGACGTTCGGCGGCAGTGGAATGTCGCGGTCTGCCCGGGTGCCGACCAGGTTCGGAGACACACGCAGGTTGTAGAACTCAGCCGAGCCAAACGTTTCCACAATCTTCGGACACGTGTCCGTCGCGCGGCAGCGCGCGAGCAATCCGGCCGAGGGACGGCCGCGGGCTTCGTCCGCGTAATCGGCCCACCAGACGACGCCGTCACTCCCGGGCTCGTACAGCGCAGCGGCTCCGCTCGGCGCCGCGAATCTGATGTTCATCGCCAGGAGGCGTGCCGCGCGCTCCGGGTTGGTGCCGTCGAAGACGATCCGTCCGGCCTCGTCCTGGTTGAAGCCCAGATGAATGAAGCTGCGGAGGAACGTTCCGGACTGCGAGTTGCCCTGGCTGATCGCCCACGAGATCCTGCCGCCCAGAACATTTGGCGCACCGGTGCTGTCCTGGGCCCCGTAACGCAGATACGAATTCAGATCGCGGGTCGCGGCGAACCCGATTCCGTGGACCTTGGGGTCCTTGGCGGTGTAGGCAAGCTCGTACTGGTAGGTGGGGTTGAACCCGCCCTTCACGCAGATCTTCCTCGGATCGGGTGTGCCGGGAAACGGCGTCGTGCTGCAATCAGCGAAGGCCCAGTCTTCACTGCGCAGAGGCACCACCGCGCTGCCTTCCGACGCGCGCCGGCTCAGAATCGCCTTGGATGTGTCGAGGCTGGCCGGATCGGCGGTCCCCGCGACCCCGCCCCGGAGGACAGGCAGCGTCGTCGCGTTCGCCGGCATGTCGCTGAAAAGAGCCACCACGCGCCCCGTGATGCTCGAGCCATCGGGGGTTTTGGCAACCGGCACCGAGAGCGTTTCGCTGCCGCCGGCGGGCTCGAGGTCTCCCTGCCAGCCGCTCGCGACGAGTACGTGTCCCTTCTTTCGCGCGTCGGCGAAAAATCCGCCGCCGGTCAGATTGATTCGGCCGCGGTTCGGGACGAAGTAGAGCAACACACCGCTCGCCTTCGCCATGTCGGCCGGCTTGATGATGGTGAACGTCGCCACGTATTCGACCATGCCGCGCGCGTTGCGTGGCGCAAACTGGAGATCGGTAATGATGGCGTTCAGCGGGAGCCTGGGATCGAGTTCGCCATAGGCATGGCCGGTGAGCTTCTGGTATCCATCGGCGCCGAGCGTCTCGGTGTGTTCAACCACGAGCCGCCTGATGTCGGCCTGTGCAGGGAACGAGAATCCGAGAATTGCTATGGCTGTGAGTGCGGCCCTAAAGAGTGGGAAGAGCATCTGTCGCCTCCTGCATTCTCCGAGTCAGGGCACTATCGGCCGTCCGAGAGGCAGGATCATACCGCAGGCCGTCGCAGGGTACCTTCGCATTTCTGGTTCGTCTGTCCGATCATCCGGCCTCGCGCCCTCGCGTGATAGTGTCGATGCCAACAGTGATCGAAGCTTTCGGCTATCGCGCGTTGGTTGTCCTCGCCGAACGGTAATTCCTTCCCGCTCGCGGCGACCAGCCAGGATCCTCTTGACTGCCGCCGGACTGCGTGCCAACGAGGTCGCAATCTGTGTAACGCTTCGACCCGACTCCCATTGCGCGGCCACATTCCGTTCGAGCGCGTCCGCAGCCCGAGCTTGATCCTGCCTGATACGCTCGCGCTGACGAGCGATCTCCTCTTCCAACGCCTTGCGTTCTGACTGATCGCGCTGGAGTCGTG
>DATCJA010000037.1:0-2408 GCA_036507475.1 Vicinamibacterales bacterium | reverse complement strand
GTCGCAGGCTCGCTTCTAACCTTGGGCATCCTCGCCGGGTCAGCGATGGATGTGGCTGCGGACGGTGCCGACATCGGACGCGAGGTCGCTGTGCCGCGGCACTTGGCTGAGGGGGAGCAGTTACAGCTTTCGACGCGTGAGCTTCTTGCACACGGGAAGCGTCTGTTCAATGCCAATTGGACGATTCAGGAGGGCGCCGGCCGCCCGGGAAACAAGGGAACCGGCGCCGTGCTGACGGACCCGTTCGCGCCACTGACCTTTCCACGTAACTTCAATCGGCTGTCGGCGCCGGACGCGAATTCATGCGCGGGCTGCCACAACGCGCCGTTCGGAATCGTCGGGGGCGGTGGGGATTTCGTCACCAACGTATTCGTGCAGGCGCAACGGTTCGATTTCACGACGTTCGATCCGCTCGACACGATGCCTGCGCGCGGTGCTGTGGACGAGCGCGGCATTGCGACGAATCAGCAGACGATCGCGAACTCGCGCAATTCGCTCGGCATGTTCGGCTCGGGCTTCATCGAAATGCTGGCGCGGCAGATGACGTTCGATCTGCAGCGAATCCGCGACACCGTTGCGCCGGGCGGGTCTGCGCGGCTTATGGCGAAGGGTGTGACATTCGGCGTGATCTCGCGAAGCGCTGACGGCACATGGGATGTGAGCGCGGTGGAGGGATTGCCTGCGCAGAGTCTCGCCAGCGACGGTGCGTTGAGTCCACCACAACTGATCATCCGACCCTTCCATCAATCGGGCAGCGTGCCGTCGCTGCGCGTGTTCACCAACAATGCTTTCAATCATCACCACGGCATCCAGTCGACCGAGCGCTTCGGTTCCACGGCGGATCCGGACGCGGACGGCGTGATCGATGAGATGACGCGGGCAGATGTCACCGCTGCCGTGCTCTTTCAGGCGACATTGCCTGTCCCGGGGCGGGTCATTCCCAATCGCGCGCGATATGACGCCGCGATTCGCCGCGGCGAGCGTCTCTTTGCAGTCATCGGCTGCGCTGGCTGTCACGTGCCCACGCTGCCGCTCGATCGACAGGGATGGATCTTTACCGAGCCCGGTCCTTTCAATCCGCCCGGCAACGCGCGGCCCGGTGCCGAACCGGTCGTGCAAGTCGATCTCACAGATCCGCGCCTGCCAGCGCCCCGCCTGCGGCCGCGCAACGGCGTGGTGCTCGTTCCGGCCTTCACGGATCTGAAGCTGCACGACATCACATCAGGTCCGGACGACCCGAATCGCGAGCCACTCGACATGAATCAGCCCATCGGCTCACGCGGGTTCTTCGCGGGCAATTCGAAATTCCTGACTCGCAAGCTCTGGGGTGTGGCCAACGAGCCGCCCTTTTTTCACCATGGTCAGTTCACGACATTGCGTGAAGCTGTGTTGGCTCACGAGGGCGAGGCGCGCGAAACCAAGGCACGCTTTGGGCGATTGCGCCCGGCAGATCAGGACGCGGTGATCGAATTCCTGAAATCGCTGCAGGTCCTGCCGCCGGGTACCCAGCACCTCATCGTGGACGAAGAAGGGCGTCCGCGATGAACATTAGGTGCCGGAGCGGTATATCGGCCTTATTCGAATAAGCCCGATATACCGCTCCGGCACCTCCTATTGGCGTTCGGGTGGGATGTTGACGGTACCTTTCACTTCGACCACCTGCACATCGCCACTGCCCTTGCCGCCGAGCGTGAACGATCCGGTGACTCCGCGGACACTGATGTCGCCCGAGCCATCGCTTTCGATCCGCGCGTCACCCTTCACGTCGACGATGCGGATGTCGCCCGAGCCGTCCTGATCGATCGTGACATTGTGGCCTACACGCACGAGTTCGATGTTGCCGGAGCCATCGGCTTCCACGTGCACGTCGCCGTGAACGTTTTCCACCCTGACGTCGCCGGAACTGTCGCGCAATTTCACGCCGTTGCTGACCTCGTCGATCCGCAGATCGCCGGAGCTGTCGCGAACGTCGAGGTCGCCGGCCACACGGGTGATTCGCAAGTCGCCCGAACTGTCCGTCACGTTCAGCGATGCGACCCCCGTGATTTCCGTGTCGCCGCTCGAGTCGAGGAGAGTGATGGGAAGATTGTCCGGCAGGTTGAGAACGAGATCGAGCGAGGCGCTGGCATTCTTAGGGGCGCTGTCGGCATTGATGTTTGGCATCAGCGCGTTCACGCGCAGGACGTCGCCGTCCAGGCGCAGCTCGATCTGGATCAGGTCCAGCAGCTTCTGGTCGGATGCACAGGCCTTGCCGCGGGCGCCGACCTGAGTTGCGCCTTTCTGCCCAGTGATGGTGAGGTCGCCGGCGCGCGCCGTGATCTCGATGCGCTTGGCACCCGCCACGCCCAGCGTGGCCGCGCGTTCGGCGGTGAACCTGCAGTCATCCGCAATGGTGACGTAACAGCCGG
>DATCJA010000036.1:0-61151 GCA_036507475.1 Vicinamibacterales bacterium | reverse complement strand
AACAGGCGGCCGCGTACGGCACGCGCGTCGTCGGGGGCGTCACGCCGGGAAAGGGCGGCACGACCCACGAAAGCTGGCCCATCTTCAACAGCGTCCATGACGCGATGAAGGAAACCGGCGCCAACGCGACCGTGATCTTCGTGCCTCCGCCGTTTGCGGCCGACGCGATCATGGAGGCTGCCGATGCCGGTATTCCGCTGGCGGTCTGCATCACCGAAGGCATTCCCGTTGTAGACATGTTGAAGGCCTTGACCTTCATGGAGGGCAAGCCGACCCGCCTGGTCGGACCGAACTGCCCAGGCGTGATCTCGGCTGGAATGGCGAAGGCGGGAATCATTCCCGGTCATATCTGCAAGGAAGGCCGCATCGGCATCGTCTCGAAGAGCGGCACCCTCACCTACGAGGCGATTCACCAGCTCACGCATGAGGGCATGGGCCAGACGACGTGCATCGGCATCGGCGGCGACCCGCTGATAGGCACCAACTTCATCGACGCGTTGCGTCTCTTTGCCGCGGATCGTGAAACCGACGCGGTGATCATGATTGGGGAGATCGGCGGAACGGCCGAGGAAGACGCGGCCGACTTCGTCAGGCGCGAATTCAAGAAACCGGTCGTTGGCTTTATCGCGGGTCAGACCGCACCTCCGGGTCGTCGAATGGGCCACGCGGGGGCGATTATTGCGGGCGGCAAGGGCACGGCCGCAGAGAAGATGGCGGCGCTTACGAGCGCGGGCGTGCACGTCGTGAGGAGTCCGGCCGACATGGGCGCGAAGATGAGAGAGGTATTGGGGCGGTAATGGAGCGCACGTTTGCCATCATCAAGCCCGACGCGGTCGAGCGACGGCTCGTCGGACAGATCCTCTCGCGCATCGAGGCGGCCGGCTTTGCGATCCGCGCCATGCGCCTGCAGCACCTCACGAAGAAGGACGCCGAAGGCTTTTATGCCGTCCACCGCGAGCGCCCGTTCTTCGGCGCGCTTACGGACTTCATGTCGTCAGGCCCGTGCGTGGTGATGGCGCTCGAGGCGCCAGACGCGATCAAGACATGGCGTGCCTTGATGGGCGCAACCGATCCGGCGAGGGCCGATTCCGGGACGCTCCGCCAGGAGTTCGGCACGTCCATCGAACGAAATGCGACGCACGGTTCGGATGCGCCCGAGACCGCGGCCTTCGAGCTCGGCTACTTCTTCCGCGGAATGGAGATGCAATAGGCGGTGGGTCGCTTCCTGATCGTCCTCGGCGTGGCGCTGGTGGTGGTCGGTCTCTTGATCAACCTTGGCGTGCCGATCGGGCGTCTGCCGGGCGACATGACGTATCGGCGCGGTAATGTCTCGTTCTACTTCCCGCTCACGACGTCAATCGTCGCGAGTATCCTCCTGACGCTTCTGCTGATGTTCCTGAGGCGGTAGCCACCATGCCTTCCATCAAATCCGACAAGTGGATCAAGAAGATGGCGCTCGAGCACGGCATGATCGAGCCGTTCGAGGACCGGCAGGTGCGCGACGGCGTCATCTCGTACGGGCTTTCGTCGTACGGCTACGACATCCGCGTCGCCGACGAGTTCAAGGTATTCACGAACATCAACAGCACTGTCGTCGATCCCAAGAACTTCGACGCGCGATCGTTCGTGGACGTGAAGGGAGCGATCTGCATCATCCCGCCCAACTCATTTGCGCTGTCGAAGACCGTCGAATACTTCCGGATCCCGCGCGACGTGCTGACGGTGTGCGTCGGCAAGTCCACGTACGCCCGGTGCGGCCTCATCGTCAACGTCACCCCGTTCGAGCCCGAATGGGAGGGCTTCGTGACGCTCGAGATCTCGAACACGACACCGCTCCCGGCAAAGGTGTATGCGAACGAAGGGATCGCGCAAGTGCTCTTCTTCCAGAGCGACGAGACCTGCGAGGTCTCCTATGCGGACAAGAAGGGCAAATACCAGCGCCAGCAGGGGCTGACGTTGCCGAAGCTGTAGGTGATTGGCGCCGAGCCGGTGAACCCTGACGCGTGTCCCCCTGAACCCTGAGCCCTGAGGCCTGGGCCCTCTATAATCAGTCATGCTTCGTTCGTTCCGCTCGATCCATCCCACCGTGCATGCGTCGGCGTTCGTGGACATCAGCGCGCAAGTGATCGGCGACGTTCATATCGGCCCGGAAAGCAGCGTGTGGATGAACGTCGTGGTGCGCGGCGACGTCAACTCCATTCGTATCGGCGCGCGCACCAATCTCCAGGATCTCACGCTGCTCCACGTGATGCGCAATACGCACCCGACCATCATTGGCGATGATGTGACCGTGGGACACAGCGCCGTCGTGCATGGGTGCACGATCGAAGATCGGTGTCTCATCGGCATGGGCGCAATTCTGTTGAACGGGTGCCGGATCGGCAGCGGATCGATCGTCGCTGCGGGCGCGGTCGTGCCCGAGGGGATGGTCGTACCGGAGGGATCGATGGTGATGGGCGTGCCGGGAAAGGTGCGACGATCGCTCACCCCCGAAGAAGACGCGTCGATCAAGTGGTACGCAGACAACTACGTGCGCTATCGCCTCGATTTCCAGGCCGAGCACGCTCCCGCCTGATATGCCACGCACTGAGCCGGCGCGCGGCATGCGCGACTTCCTGCCGGAAGACGTGCGACGGCGGGAGTACGTGATTGGCATCATCAAGCGGGTCTACGAGAGATACGGCTTCGAGCCGCTCGAAACGCCGGCCGTCGAGAATCTGGAGACGCTTCTCGGCAAGTACGGTGACGAGGGAAACAGACTCATCTTCAAGATTCTGAAGCGCGGCGAGCACGAAGCCACGGGCCAGGCCGATCTCGCGCTGCGTTACGACCTGACCGTACCGCTCGCCCGCGTGGTCGCGCAGCATCAGGCGAAGCTGCCGCGGCTGTTCAAGCGGTACCAGATTCAGCCGGTCTGGCGGGCCGACCGTCCGGCGCGGGGGCGGTTTCGCGAGTTCTACCAGTGCGATGTCGATTCGCTCGGGTCGACGTCACCGGTTGTGGAGGCGGAACTGTGTGCCGCGGTCGCGGACGCGATGATCGAGCTGGGGTTCGGTGACTTCGTCATCCGCATCAACCACCGCGATCTGCTAACGGCCCTCCTCTGTGCGGCGGGCATCGATGCCCCCCTTCACGCCGTTACGCTGGTGGCCCTGGACAAGCTGGACAAAGTCGGACCGGAAGGCGTCGCGGCCGAACTTGCGGAGCGTGGGGTAGCGGCAGACGCGCGGACGAGATTGTTGTCGTTCTTCGGTGTGAGGGCCGACCTTCAGGTCGGCCCGGACAAGGACCTCGAGCGTCTCGAAGGTCTTGTCGGCAGCGACGTCTCCGGCCGCGACGCGTGCGCAAATCTGCGGGCGATCGTTTCGCTGATCGCGAAAACTCGCGCCGCCTCGCGCATTCGTCTCGATCCGAGCCTCGCGCGCGGCCTTTCGTATTACACCGGCGCGATCATGGAGGTGAACGTGGCCGACCTCGCCGGCAGCCTGGGTGGCGGCGGGCGCTACGACAACCTGGTGGGCATGTTCTCCGGGCAGGAGATCCCCGCGTGCGGATTTTCGCTGGGCCTGGAGCGCATTCTGGTGGTCATGTCCGAGCGCGGCATGTTTCCCCCGTTTCTGGCCCGCTCGCCCGCCGACGTGCTCGTGGCCATGTTCGACGCGTCCGGCGCAGCGAGCGCGATGCGCGTGGCCGACCAGTTGCGGGCGTCCGGACTTCGCGTAGTCGTGTACCCGGACGCCGACAAAATCGGCAAGCAAATCAAGTACGCTGACGGACAACGTATCCCCTTCGTCGCGCTTCTGGGCGACGAGGAGATCAAGGCAGGCACGGTGACAGTGAAGGATCTGGCGACGCAAACGCAGCAGACATACGGGCAGTCGGCGGCAGGCGCGGCGATCGTCGAGGCGTTGAAGCGACGTGGCTGAGCCGCTGGGCGATCTCACGCGCACCCATACGTGCGGCACGCTGCGGCTGGAGGACGTCGGAGCCGACGTCGTCCTGCTGGGGTGGGTGCACAGAGTGCGCGACCTTGGCGGTCTGCTGTTCGTCGACGTCCGCGATCGTGACGGCATCACTCAGGCCGTGTTCGACAAGGACGACGAACCCCTCATGGCGAAGGCCAAGCGCGTTCGCTCGGAATTCGTCATCGGGGTCGTCGGACGCGTGCGGCGGCGCGCTCCGGACACCGTCAACCCAAAGCTGCCTACCGGCGAAGTGGAAGTCGTCGTTCGCCGGCTCGCGCTGCTGAACGAGGCGAAGACGCCGCCGTTTTCGATTGCGGACGACACGCCGGTCTCGGAGGACCTGCGCCTGAAATATCGGTACCTCGACCTGCGGCGTCCCGGGCTCCAGTCGAACATCGGCCTGCGCCACCGGGTGACGACCGCCATTCGCCGATACTTCGATGCGAACGGCTTCTGGGAAATCGAGACGCCCATCCTCACGAAGTCGACGCCGGAAGGCGCGCGTGACTATCTCGTGCCGAGTCGCGTCCACACGGGCGAGTTCTACGCGCTTCCGCAGTCGCCGCAGCTGTTCAAGCAGATCCTGATGATCGGTGGCGTGGATCGGTACGTGCAGATCTGCCGGTGCTTTCGGGATGAAGACCTGCGCGCCGATCGCCAGCCCGAGTTCACGCAAGTGGACGTCGAGATGTCATTCGCACGGCCTGAGACGATCTTCGGCGTGATCGAGCCGCTGATGCGCGACATCTTTGCCGTGGTCGGACGCGAGATCAAGACGCCGTTCCTCCGGATGCCATACTCGGAGGCGATCGCCAAGTACGGCTCGGACAAGCCGGATCTCCGCTGTGGCATGCCCATCCAGGATCTTCGCGAGGCGTTCCGTGAATCGACCTTCCGCGTCTTCAGGGAGATCGTCGCGGGCGGTGGCACCGTCAGGGGATTCGTGGTCAAGAATGCCGGTGGCTACTCGCGAAGCGAAGTCGACGGCATCGTCGATCAAGCGAAACAGCTTGGGGCCGCCGGACTCGTATGGGCCCGCTTCCTCGACGACGGCGGAATGACCAGCTCAATCATGAAAGTTCTCGGCGAAGACGGCATCCGACAGATGCTCGGCGCGGCGTCGGCCGGCCCGGGCGACCTCCTGCTCGTTGCGGCCGGTGAGCCCGACGCGACGTCGAAATTGCTGGGACAAATCAGGCTGAATCTGGCCAGACAGAAGGGGCTGCTCAACCCGGATGAGTACGCATTCGCGTGGGTCGTGGACTTTCCGCTGCTGGAATGGGATGCCAACGAGCGCCGCTACGTGTCGATGCATCATCCGTTCACGTCGCCGCACGAGGAAGACGTTGAGCGGCTCGAGACCGAGCCAGCCAAAGTGCGGGCGAAAGCCTACGATCTGGTGCTGAACGGCAGCGAAGTCGGCGGCGGCAGCATTCGTATTCACGAGGCCAGCGTGCAGCGGCGGATTTTCTCGTTGCTGAACATCAGTCCCGAAGAAGCGAAACTGCGGTTCGGGTTCTTCCTCGATGCGCTGGAATACGGCACCCCGCCGCACGGCGGCATCGCGCTGGGGCTCGATCGTACGTGCGCAATTCTGGCCGGAGAGAGCTCCATCCGCGAAGTCATTGCGTTTCCAAAAACGGCGACAGCCGTCGATCTCATGTCGGACGCGCCCTCACCGGTCGACGCGAACCAGCTAAGGGAGTTGCATCTGCTGATAAAGAAATGAGAAAGATTTCCCTTCCCGAACAAGGTATCGAGACGCTCTACGGAGCGCACGACGGCAATCTCAAGCACATCGAATCGTTGCTCAACGTCGACATTCGCACTCACGGATCCGAACTGACCGTCGAAGGCGACCCAGCGGACGAACAGCGCGCGCAACACATCTTCGACCAGTTGCGGGCTCTGATGACTGAGGGCTACGCACTGGACAACGGCGACGTGAGGACCGCGGCGGAGCTGGTCGCGGAGAACGCCGACGTCGATCTGCGCGACTACTTCGGCAAAACCGCCCAGCGCCAGGCCACGCGTCGGCGCGTGAATCCGAAGAGCGTCAATCAGCGCAAGTATCTCGATGCCATCGACCGGTTCGACATCGTGTTTGGCGTCGGCCCAGCCGGCACCGGCAAAACCTACCTGGCGATGGCGCAGGCGGTGAGCTATCTCATCAACAAGAAGGTGAGTCGTGTCATCCTCGCCAGACCGGCTGTCGAGGCGGGCGAGAAGCTTGGCTTCCTGCCAGGCGATCTGCAGGAGAAGGTCAATCCGTACCTTCGGCCGCTCTACGACGCGCTGTTCGACATGATGGAGTCGGAGAAGGCGATGCGGCTGCTCGAGCGCGGCGTCATCGAGGTGGCGCCGCTTGCGTTCATGCGCGGGCGTACGCTCAACGATGCGTTCGTCATCCTGGACGAGGCTCAGAACACCACGTCCGAGCAGATGAAGATGTTTCTCACGCGGCTGGGGTTCGGCTCCAAAGCGGTCGTGACCGGCGACATCACGCAGATCGACCTGCCGAACGCCCGCATGTCGGGCCTCGTGGAGGCGCTGAAGATCGTGAAGGATGTCGCGGGCATCGGGTTCATCTACTTCGACGACAAGGACGTCGTGCGCCACAAGCTGGTGCAGCACATCATCAAGGCGTACGAGGCGTTTTCGAACGGCTCGCGCTCGAGTGGATAGATGGGGATACGTCGCGATCGGGATCCGGGATCCGGGATCCGGGATCGAGGACCCGGACATACCCAACTGCAGGTCGAGGTGGTTGTTCCGCCGACCGTGCGTGCGCCCGGGCTGGGCCGATGGCTGTTGTCGGTCGCACCCAGCCGCGCTCGCGGCGCGGTCACCGTGGCGATCGTGTCGGACGCGCGCGTCCGCACGCTCAACGGTCGTTACCGGCGTAAAAACCGTGCAACGGACGTGCTGGCGTTTCCGGGCGAGGATCCCGGCTACTTGGGAGATATTGTGATTGCCGCCGGCGTCGCGCGCCGGCAGGCGAGGGAGGCCGGACATTCGGTGCAGACGGAGCTTCGGGTGCTGGCTCTGCACGGGCTGCTGCATCTTCTTGGCTATGATCACGAGCGGGACGCCGGCCGGATGGCTCGCGTCGAGGCCAGGCTCCGGCTACGGGGCGGGCTGCGGGAAGGTCTGATCGAGAGACATCGGTGACTCCGCTCGCTCTGTTCCTCCTCGCGTGCGCAACCATATTTCTTGGTTCGGTGCAGGCGGCGTTCACGGCGCTGATGCGCCTGTCGCTGCGCCTGATGGCGGAACGCGGCGGGCGCAGCGACCGGCTGGGCCGGTATCTCGACGATCCGCGCCAGCTCTTCATTCCCGTGCGAATCCTGATTGGCCTGTGTACGGTGTTGGCGGGCGTGCTCATCGCGCGGGTGAGCACGGTCAACAGCACGCAGTCGGTTGCGGCATTCTTCGTGTCGCTCGTGGCTTTCGTCGTCGTGTGCGAGCATCTGGTCCCGATGCTGGTTGCGCGTCGCGACGCCGAGCAGGTTCTCGACGTCCTGTTGCCCGCGTTCGACTTCATCGCGCGGGCGATGCGTCCGATGACGCGAATGTTGATCGACATCGCAGGCGGCCGCGGTGAGCGTGAAGCGCCGGCGTTGACCGCGGACGTCGATGCCGCCGCGCGAGGGCCTGCGTCAAAGGAGGAAGAAGCCGACGAGGGCGCCATGTCAGAGGAAGAGGGGCGCGAGCTGCTCCAGTCGATCGTCGATTTCACGGAGACGGTCGCCCGCGAGGTCATGACGCCGCGTCCCGACATCATCGCCATTCACGCGGACGCCAACCTGAACGATCTGCGCACGCTCTTCCGCGAGGAGCAGTACTCGCGCATTCCCGTGTACCGGAAAGACCTGGACAATGTCATCGGCATCGTCTTCGTGAAGGATCTCGTCGCGCTGCCGCCCGGCGCAGAGCCGCCGCTGACGACGCTGATGCGCTCGGCCTACATGGTGCCGGAGAGCAAGCGGGTTTCTGAGCTGCTGAAAGAAATGCAGCGCCGCCAGTTGCAGATGGCCATCGTCGTCGACGAGTACGGTGGCACCGCCGGACTCGTCACCGTCGAAGACCTGCTGGAGGAGATCGTTGGGGAAATCCGCGACGAGTACGACGTCGAGAGCGAGACGGTCGTGGACGAAGGCGATGGCGTGTTCGTGTTCAGCGGCAAGGTGAGCGTGGACGAGGTGATGGACCGGCTCGGGGTCGAGATCGAGCGCGAAGGGTTCGAGACGCTTGGAGGCTACCTGTTGTCCCACCTGGGACGCATGCCCTACGTTGGCGAAATTGTCGAGGTCGACGATCTTGCAGCGGAAGTGCTCGAAGTAGAGCGCAGGCGCATCACCAAAGTACGCATCCGGCGACGCGCCAGAACCGCTGCGTCCGCGGAGTGATGTGTCGATCCACCCGAACGTCCGAATCGGGCACGTCCATCTCAAGGTGGCCGACCTGGCGCGCGCGGTGAATTTCTACTGCGATGTGCTGGGCTTCGAGGAGACGCAGCGGCTCGGCCCGGGCGCAGCGTTTGTCTCCGCGGGCGGGTACCACCACCACATAGGGCTGAACACCTGGGAAAGCCGTGGCGGGTCACCGCCTCCACACGGAACGACAGGCTTGTACCATGTGGCGATTCTGTACCCGACCCGGCACGAGCTCGCGGATGCTCTCCATCGCGTCATCCAAGCCGGAATAGCCCTCGACGGCGCTGCGGATCACGGCGTGAGTGAGGCACTGTACCTGAGGGATCCGGACGACAATGGCGTCGAGCTGTATTGGGACCGCCCGGAGGAACAGTGGCCGCGTACAGCCGACGGGCAGTTGGCGATGTATACGCGGGCACTCGACATCGAGAGTCTGCTTCGCGACCGCGATTCACGCGGCCGGGCGCAGGTTCTTGGTCTCGGACCACGCGATCTGTAGCCGTGGCTCTCCTGATGAAATCGGGGTGTGTTGCGCTCGTAGGCCGTCCAAACGCCGGTAAATCGACGCTGCTCAACCGGATCGTCGGTCACAAGCTGGCGATCGTCTCCGACAAGCCACAGACCACGCGGACCCGGATTGCTGGTGTGAAGAACTACCGCGAGGGCCAGATCGTGTTCGTCGACACCCCGGGAGTGCACAAACCGACCCATCGAATGAACGTGCGGATGGTCGACGTCGCGCTGGAGGCGATGCGAGAGGTGGATCTCCTGACCCTTGTTGTCGATGTGTCCGTCAAGGAAGGGCCCGGCGATCGCTACCTGTTGGAACTCGTGAAGGACACGAAAACGCTGGCGATTCTCGCGTTGAACAAGGTCGACCTCGTCGCAAAGGCGAAACTTCTTCCGATCATCGACCGATATCGCCAGGCACATCCGTTCGTGGAGTTCGTTCCGACTTCGGCTCTGGACGGCACCAACGTGGACGTGTTGGAGAGGTTGTTCCTGCAGTACCTCCCGGAAGGCGAACCGCTCTATCCCTCCGATTACGTCACCGATCAGCCCGAGCGCTTCTTCGTCGCCGAAATCGTCCGCGAGCAGGTGCTGCAGCTGACGCACGACGAGCTGCCATTCACGACTGCGGTGGTCGTAGACAGATTCGAGGAGCCCGGCGAGGGCAAGATCGCCGACATCTACTGCACGATTCTCGTCGAGCGGGAGTCGCAAAAGCCCATCGTCATTGGAAAGGGCGGCGCGATGATCAAACAGATTGGCACCACCGCACGAGCCGAGCTGCAGCGCTTCTTTGGCGCCCGGGTGTATCTCGACCTTCACGTCAAGGTGAAATCCGAGTGGCGGGACGACGAGCGAGTGCTCGACGAGATCGGGTTGCGCGGGCGGTAGCGGCCTGAGCCTCCAGGGCCTACCGAATGATGTACGCGACGACGCCAAGCGTGATCCCCAGGTGGCCGATCCAGAACAGAAACGACCACTTGAGCCATTCAACGCGCAGGGATGCCATCTCCTGCCTGAGTGCGGCGAACCCCTGATGCATCTCGATACGAACACCGGCAATTTCTTCTGCCAGCCTACGCTCGAAGCGGTCGCATGCGAACTGGTGATATTGAGCGAACATCTGCACGAGGCTCTTTGAGCCTTCCTCGCCAACCTTTGCGTACAGCGGTGCGGGCACGGTGAGGTGTTCCACGGAAGAACCTCCACTCGGCACCCGACCTCGCTGGACGACGATGCCATCGTCGTCAAAAGACTGTCAAGGGGCGATACTCGCGTGCTAAATTTAGCTGTTTACACGTGCTGGACGGACCTGCATCATGGCGGCGCAGCGAAGAATCGATCTCGTCCTCGACTCGGTCAAGCGACTGCTGCGCATCGGTGCGACCGCTAACCTGCTGAACCTGCTGCAGAAGCAGCATCCCGCCGACCTCGCTCAGATCTTCGGCGATCTGACCGACCGAGATCGCGAGGCGACCTTCAGCCTGCTCGTCGAACGAAACGGTCGCCTGGCGATGGAGGCGATCTCGGAGCTCGGGCCAGAGAGCGGCGCCGCCCTTTTGGCGACCCGGTCTGCCGAAGAGATCGCCAAGCTCGCCCAGGAGATTGAATCGGACGACGCCGCCGCACTGATCGACTACCTGCCCGAGGAGCTGTCGGCGTCGGTTCTCGATCTCATGCGCCCGAAGCAGTCGGGCGAGGTCGAAAACCTGCTGGAGTACGACGAGCAGACGGCCGGTCGCATCATGAATCCCCATGTCTTCGCGCTCAACGAAGACATGACGGTAGGTGAGGCGATCACGGAGCTGCAGGGAAACCGCGACGTGGAGATGGTCTTCTATCTCTACGTCGTCGACGAACGCCGTCACCTCGTCGGAGTGACCTCGCTGCGGCGGCTGTTGCTCGTGTCGCCAGAGACGCCGCTCAAGCGGATCATGACCACGGAGATCATCAGCGCGCGTGTCGACATGGACCAGGAGGAGGTCGCGCGACAGGTTGCCTCGTACAACCTCCTCGCGATTCCGGTGGTCGACGAGGAGAACAAGCTCGTTGGCGTCATCACCGTCGACGACGTCATCGACGTGATCAAGGACGAGGCGACCGAGGACATTTACCGTCTGGCGGGTGTGGCAGGCGACGAGCGCCCCTTCACGCCCGCGGGAGAATCGCTCCGCAAGAGATTGCCGTGGCTCGGCGTCAACCTGGTGACGGCGTTCGTGGCGGCGTCGGTTGTCGCTCTGTTCGAGGGCACCATCGAGCGGGTGACGGCGCTCGCCGTCTTCATGCCCATCGTAGCGGGGATGGGCGGCAACGCAGCCACGCAGACGCTCACGGTGATCGTGCGCGGCATCGCGCTCGGCGAGCTCACCTGGAGCAATTCCCGGAAGGCGCTGATGAAGGAAGCCGTCGTGGGAGCGGGGAACGGGATCGTGCTCGGTCTGGTTGCGGCGATGGTGGCCTGGGCGACGCGCGGCAGTCCTGTGCTTGGGCTCGTGCTGTGCGCTGCGATGATCATCAACATGTTCGTGGCCGCCACCGCGGGAACGCTCGTGCCGCTCGGCCTTCGGGCCGCAAACGTCGATCCGGCGCTGGCCTCGTCCGTCTTCATCACCACGCTGACCGATGTGTTCGGGTTCTTCTCCTTTCTCGGCCTGGCAACGATCTTTATGCAATATCTCGTGCCTGCGGGTTGACAATGATCGGCGGGTCCGCTTCGCGGGGCCCGCCCCACGTACGTAGGCCGGGTGCCGCGAGCGCGAGACAGGCGACGCGAGCGGACACGGCGAGACTGAGCACGAACGGAGAACGCAGAAGCGTGAACGACGTAAGATAGGTCAGTTTCGTGCCCCTGTACACAGCCGACGCGCTGATCCTTCGCACCTACAAGCTCGGTGAGGCCGATCGCATTGTCGTGTTTCTGACGCGCGATCGAGGCAAGAAGCGAGGCGTCGCCAAGGGGGCCCGGCGGTCGCGATCGAGGTTTGTCGGTGCTCTCGAGCCGCTGACGGAGGCGCGCGTCGCCTATTTCGAGAACGAGCGACGCGAGCTCGTCGGCCTGAACTACGCAGAGACGGTCCGCTCGCCCCTCGCGTTCCTCGGTCCGGCTTACGTTCCGGATCACAGCGCGCTCGGTTACGTGGGTTATTTCGCCGAGCTTCTGGATGAATGGGCACAAGAGGCGGACGCCGACGAGCGGCTGTACCGACTTGGCACGTCGATGCTTGGCGCGCTCGGGGCCGGCGCCCCCGTCGAGCCGCTGGCGCGGTATTTCGAGTACTGGCTGCTTCGGCTGCAAGGCGTGTATCCGGAAGCACGAGGCACGCTGTCGCAGTACGCGATGTCGTTTCTCACAGCGTCGCGGACGATCTCCCCTGATCGGATCGGTGACGTGCCGGCAGACCGGCGAACCCTCAGGGAGCTGGAGCAGCTCCACCGCGGACTCATCGCCATGCATCTGGACAAGACGCTGAAATCGGATCGCGTGCTCCGCGACCTGTACCGCCAGGGCTAAATCTTCCACATGCAACAGGCCACATTTCTCCGATACTCGTGACGTTCCAGGACCTCATCCTCAAGCTCTCGGCCTTTTGGGCATCGCAAGGGTGCCTGCTGCAGCAGCCGCTGGATCTGGAGGTCGGCGCTGGCACATCGCATCCGGAAACGCTGTTTCGCGTGCTCGGGCCGAAGCCGTGGAGCGTCGCCTACGTACAACCATCGAGGCGACCCGACGACGGCCGCTTCGGACAGAACCCGAACCGCCTGTTCAAGCACCACCAGTACCAGGTGATCCTGAAGCCATCGCCCGACGAAGTGCAGCGTATCTACCTGGACAGTCTGGAGGTGTGCGGCATCAACCCGCGCCAGCACGACATCCGTTTCGAAGAGGACAACTGGGAGTCGCCCACACTCGGCGCCTGGGGCATCGGGTGGCAGGTGCTGCTCGACGGTCTCGAGATCACCCAGTTCACCTACTTCCAGCAGGTCGGAGGCATCGACCTCTCCCCGATTTCGTGCGAGATCACGTACGGTCTCGAGCGGATCGCCATGTTCCTGCAACGCGTCGACAACGTGTTCGATCTCGAGTGGGGCGGAGGTGTCAAGTACGCGGAAGTACGGCTGCAGGAGGAGATCGAGCAGTCCAAGTACGCGTTCGGGCAGGTCGACATGCCGCCGGGCGCGTTCGCCGCGCTGCACCGCGACCTTTTCGATCGGAATTACGGATTTGCCGAGCGGCTGCTGGATTCAGGCCTGATCCTGCCGGCGCTCGAGCATTGCCTGAAGTGCTCGCACCTCTTCAACATTCTCGATTCGAGCGGCAGCATCGGCGTGACCGAACGCACCGCCTTCATTCTGCGCGTACGGCAGCTGGCGGTGCGGATTGCCAGGGCGTACGTGGATCAAACAGCAGCATCGCCTTCGCCCGGTTTGGATGAGTCGGATGGGCCGGGCGCGGCGGGCGCGGCGAAGGGATTGTAGCCGGTGGACCGCGAGCTCCTGATCGAGGTCGGATGCGAGGAGATCCCCGCGAGCTGGCTGCCCGACCTGACCGCGCAGCTTGCCCGACATCTGGAAGCACGCCTCAAGGCATTCCGCCTTGCCACCAGCGCTCCTACCGAGAGTTACAGCACCCCACGGCGTCTGACGGTTCGCGTCGCCAAGGTCAGCGAGCGGCAGACCGACCTGGAAGAGCTGGTCACCGGACCTCCGATCGCGGCCGCCTATGCGGCTGACGGGACACCGACGCCTGCTGCAACTGGCTTTGCAAAAAGATATGGCGTCGAGGTGACCGCGCTCGAGCGGCATGAAACCGCCAAGGGCACGTACCTCGCGTACCGTGTGCGGCAGCGTGGGAAGGCGACGGTCGACGTGCTCGCCGACGTGATGGGTGGCTTGCTGCGGGACATGACCTTTCCAAAGCAGATGCGCTGGGACGCGTACCTGGAAGATGGCCGAGGCGAGCTCGTGTTCGCGCGGCCGATTCGATGGCTCGTGCTGATGTACGGCGGACGTGTGGTGCCGTTCGTGATTCGTCGATCGGAGATAGCGCAGGGGCCGAACGTCCAGGACATTCGCTCCGGGTCGCAGACCTACGGCCATCGGTTCCTCACGACCAGCGGACGCGCGGGACGCGCCATCAAGGTCAAGACATTCGAGGACTACCGGGCGCGGCTGCTCGAAAACTTCGTCATCCTCGACCGCGGAGAACGGGAATCGAGAATCCGGCGCGAGCTCGAAGCCCACGCCCGCAGGCTCGGCGGCCGCGTCAGTCTTTCGGCGTCGCTCAAGGCAGGCGGTGGATCGGCGTATTCGTCGTTGCTGCAGGAAGTCCCCGATCTGGTCGAGTATCCATCGGTGGTCGCGGGGCACTTTTCCGTCGAGTTCCTGCAGCTCCCGGACGAAGTCCTTACGACGACGATGATTCATCACCAGCATTTCTTTCCGGTGGTGGACGAGGAAGGAAAGTTGAAGCCCGCGTTTCTCGCGGTGGTGAACATGGAGCCCGAGAAACCGGAAATCATCGCCCGCAATGCCGAGCGCGTGCTTGCCGCACGGCTGCGCGATGCGCGGTTCTTCTGGGACGAGGATCGAAAGACCACGCTCGAATCGCGAATCCCGCGATTGTCGACGATCCTGTTCCACAAGAAGCTTGGAAGCTATCGCGAAAAGGCGGACCGCGTGGCTGCGCTCGCGGGCTGGATCGCTCGCGAGGCGTTCGAGCAGCCCGACAACGTCGCCCAGCAGGCGGAGCTTGCGGGCCGTCTCTGTAAGGCCGATCTCGCCACGGACATGGTCCGCGAGCTCACCGAGCTGCAGGGAACGATGGGCGGCATCTACGCTCGCGAGGAGCGGTTGCCGGAGCAGGTCTGGAAGGCCATCTACTTTCACTACCTGCCAATCGGTGTCGAAGCGGACGCTCCGCCTTCGCGCCATCTGCTCGGCAGTGCGGCGATTCCCTGGGCAGCCGTGTCGCTTGCCGACAAGCTCGACTCGATCGCAGGCCTGTTCGCGGCGGGCGAACGGCCCACAGGATCCCGCGACCCGCTCGGCCTGCGCCGGCAGGCGCAGGCGGCGGTGAAGATTCTGGCGGACCTGCCGGAGTTGACCGGTCTGGCGCCGCGGCTGCGAATTGGCCTCCTGCTGAATCGCGCCGGTGAACCGTTCGGCGGTGATGCCGATCGCGCGCCCATCATGTCCTTCATGGCGGATCGGCTCGCCTATCTGCTCGAGCAACGTGGATACGACGTGCGCAACGTGCGCGCGGTGCTCCACGGCGACATCGCACAAGTCAGCCCGCTCGAAGCTCGCCTCAAGCTCGAGGCGCTGGCGCACATGAGCGGATCGGATGCGCTGCTCGGCGTCGCCGCGTTGTTGAAACGCGTCAAGAACATCACCAAGGGGGTAGGCGACGGCGCAGACTGGAGGGCGATCCAGGATCGGCTGGTCGAAGCGGCCGAACGCACGCTGTGGTCGCAGGTGGACGCGCGCGCGCCGGGAATTCGCAGCGCCGCGGCACGCGGCGATTATCGTGAGGCGTTTGCGGGTATCGCGGCGCTGCAGCCGCCCGTGGCACGGTTCTTTGACGATGTGATGGTGATGACGGAAGATCAAACGCTGAGGGACGCGAGGCTGTCGCTCGTGGCCGCGCTTCGCGATCTGATTCTCGGGATCGCGGATCTTTCGGAGATTGTGACCGACCGGTGACGAGGGCCGACGTTGACGTCGGCCCCGACCCTGTCGATCTGTAAGGGCGGACCTTCAGGTCGGCCCGCGGAAGGATTGACATCGAATGGCGAAAAAGGGCGTTCGGAAGGTGGGGCGCAAGTACGTATATTTCTTCGGCGACGGCAAGGCGGACGGCAACCGCACGATGCGCGATACCCTCGGTGGCAAGGGCTCCGGGCTCGCCGAGATGACCAACGCCGGGCTGCCCGTGCCGCCAGGCTTCACGATCTCTACCGACGTCTGCTCGATCTATTACAAGGAAAAGGGCCGAATCCCCCCCGCCATCGATCGGCAGATCGCCGAGAACCTCAGAAAACTCGAGAAGGCGGCCGGCGCCACCCTCGGCTCCACCGAACACCCGCTGCTCGTGTCCGTCCGATCGGGCGCAAAGTTTTCGATGCCCGGGATGATGGATACCATCCTCAATCTCGGACTGAACGATGCGGCCGTCGAGGGGCTGAAGGGGCGCACGTCGAACGGCCGATTTGCCTTCGACAGCTACCGGCGGTTCATTCAGATGTTCGGCAACGTCGTCCTCGATATTCCAAAGGATGCATTCGAGCACGAGTTCGGTGCCGTGAAACGAGCCAAAGGCGTGTTGCAGGACACCGAGCTCGATGAACAGGCCCTTCGCGACGTGGTGAAGCGCTACAAACAGGTGGTGCGCTCGCGGGCACGGCGTGAGTTCCCCCAGGATCCACACGAGCAGCTGAAGATGGCACGCGACGCGGTGTTCCGTTCGTGGATGAACCCCCGAGCGCAGGAATACCGGCGGATCTACGAGATTCCCGACCACATCGGCACCGCCGTCAACGTTCAGATGATGGTGTTCGGGAACACCGGCGAGCGCTCGGCCACTGGGGTCGGCTTTACGCGCAATCCGGCCACAGGGGCGAAAGAGTTTTACGGCGAGTTCCTCATCAACGCACAGGGCGAGGACGTCGTCGCCGGTATCAGGACGCCGCAGCAGATTACCGAGCTCGGGAAGGTCATGCCCAAGGCGTACAAGCAGCTGCGCGAGATCACGACACGCCTCGAGCGCCACTACAAGGACGTCCAGGACTTCGAGTTCACCATCCAGGACGAACGCCTGTACATGCTTCAGACGCGGAATGGCAAGCGCACCGGCTACGCCGCGGTAATGATTGCGACCGACCTCGTCGCCGAGCGTCTGATCACGCCGAAGGACGCCATCCTTCAAATCGATCCCGAGTCACTGTCGCAACTTCTCTCGCCAGGTTTCGACCAGAAGGAATGGAAGTCGGTTCCATTGGCGACCAGAGGGCTGCCGGCGTCGCCAGGAGCCGCCAGTGGACAGGTCGTGTTCAGCGCCGGAGACGCGGTGAAGTGGTCCGATGATGGCAAGCCCGTCATTCTGGTCCGGCGCGAAACGGTGCCGGATGACATTCACGGCATGTTCGTGTCGCAGGGGATTCTGACCGCCACGGGCGGCATGACGTCGCATGCGGCCGTCGTCGGGCGCCAGATGGGCAAGCCGTCCGTTGTCGGTGCCGGCGAGCTGGAGATCGATGAAGGGGCGAAGCGGTTCTCGATCAACGGTCGTGTCGTGCGCGAAGGGGAGTTCGTGTCGTTCGACGGTCTGACCGGCGAGGTGAAGCTGGCCAAAGTGGCGTCACGGCCGAGCGAGATTCTGCAGGTGCTCAGCGGTCAGCTTCGGCCGCGTGATTCGGACATATACAAGCGCTTCAGTCAGATCCTGACGTGGGCGGACAAGTATCGTCGCATGGGCGTGCGAGCAAATGCCGATCAGCCCGACCAGGCTGAGCTCGCGCATGCGTTTGGCGCTCAGGGGATTGGGCTGTGCCGGACCGAGCACATGTTCTTCGGCGAGGGCCGGATTCCAATCGTGCGGCGGATGATCCTGGCCGATAACGAAACAGATCGGCGGGCGGCGCTGAAGGAGCTGCTGCCGCTGCAGCGCGGCGACTTCTACGGCGTCTTCAAAGGGATGCACGGGGCGCCCGTGACGATTCGAACCATCGATCCTCCGCTGCACGAGTTCCTGCCGAAGCGCGAGGAGCTGATGGTCGAGATCGCGAAGCTCGAGGCGAAGGGAAAGACCGGGAAAGCCCTTGACGAAAGGGTCGCGCTGTTGCGGAGAGTCGAGCAGCTGCACGAGTTCAACCCGATGCTCGGGCATCGTGGCGTTCGCCTCGGCATTACGTATCCGGAAATCACCGAGATGCAGACGCGAGCGATCATCGAAGCCGCCTGCGAGCTGGCGAAAGAGGGCATCAAGGTCACGCCCGAGATCATGATTCCGCTGATCGGACTCGTCAAAGAGCTTCGCGATCAGAAGGCCATCGTCGACCGGGTGGCGAAAGAGGTCATGAAGGAGCAGGGCGTCCGGGTCAAGTACCTCGTGGGCACGATGATCGAGGTGCCCCGCGGTGCGATGACGGCAGATCAGATCGCCGCTGACGCGGAGTTCTTCTCGTTCGGGACGAACGACCTGACGCAGTTGATGTTCGGCTTTTCGCGCGACGACATCGGCAAGTTCCTGCGCGTGTATCAGGACAAGAAGATCCTCGACAAGGATCCGTTCGCCACGTTCGACGTGGAAGGCGTCGGGCCCGTGGTGCGGATCGCCGTGGAACTGGGCCGCAAGACGCGGCCGGCCCTCAAGCTGGGCGTGTGTGGAGAGCACGGCGGAGATCCGTCCTCGATTCACTTCTTCGAGAAGGTCGGGCTCGACTACGTCAGCTGCTCGCCGTACCGCGTGCCGGTCGCGCGTCTTGCCGCGGCACAGGCGGCGCTGGCAGTCAAAGTGGGGGATTGAACCTGAACGTGAACCGTGTCGTTCACACTTCTTGGACCGCTATGCAGCTCGTTGCGTGAATTGTGGACTCGTTACTGTCCCCGCATAGCGGTCCTAGGCGCGCGGAGCGCGCCAAAGAGATACTGCCAACCAGCCAAGGGCGGTCTCATCGGGATATCAAGGGCGAGCCCTTGGTTGGTTCTCCGTTCTCAGTTCGTGTTCACGTTCGAGCCGGGGTCCGGCTGAAGCCGGACACTACGTACGACCGGGTACGTAGTGTCCGCCTTCAGGCGGACGGAAACGCGGAACCAAGAACCGAACCTGAACACGAACCGAGAAGCGAGAACCGAGAAGTGTGAACAACGATGATCAGCATTTACGTCCACCGCAACGGCGAGACGGATACCGTCCCGAGCGTTGATCCCAACTGGTTGGAGCCGGCGTCGGACGTCACGGTGTGGGTGGACCTCTCGGCGCCGACCTCCGATGAAGCGCGCGTTCTGACGGACGTGTTTCGTTTCCATCCCCTTTCGGTGGAGGACGCGCTCAGCGAAATCCACTCGCCGAAAATCGAGCCGTATCCCGGATATCTCTATCTGATTCTCCACGGCATCGACTTCGACCACACGGAGCGGGAGTTCGCGACGCGAGACGTCGATTTCTTTCTGGGACGGAATTACCTCGTGACCGTACACGACGGTCGCTCCCGCAGCATCGCCAAGCTGAGAATGATCTGCGACACGCACGAACACGTGCTCGCCGAGGGACCCGCGGCACTGATGCACCGGATCGTCGACTCGATGGTGGAGAGCTATCGGCCGGAGATCGACGTGCTGGAAGAGGAAATCGATCAGCTGGAGGAGGCGGCCATTTTCGGCAGTCGACCCAATCTCGTGCAGCGAATCCTCGCGATCAAGCGCGATTTGGCGTCCCTTCGTCGTGTCGTCATCCCGCAACGCGACGCCGTCAGTCGGCTGGCGCGCAGGGAATTTCCGCAGATCAACGACGAAGTCACGTACCGGTTCCGCGACGTCTACGACCAGTTCGTGCGTCTGTCGGAAGAAGCGATCATGTTTCAGGATCGAATGACAGGCATCCTCGAAGCGCACTTGTCAACGATATCGAATCGCCTGAACGTCGTGATGAAAGTCTTGACCGTGATCTCGACGATCTTTCTCCCATTGACCGTCCTGACCGGCATGTGGGGCATGAACGTGCCCCTGCCGATGTTTCCGGGCGGGGAGGTGATTCAGTTCTGGTGGGTCGCCGCGATGACTGCGGTCATCGCGATGGTCATGCTTCTGGTGTTCAGGTTGAACAGGTGGATCTGAGTGGCCCGTATCCAGATTCTTCCTGGTGACCTTGCAAATCAGATTGCCGCGGGCGAAGTCGTCGAACGCCCGGCGTCCGTGGTCAAGGAGCTCGTCGAGAACTCGATTGACGCGGGGGCGCGCCGCATCTCGATCGCGATCGAGCTGGGCGGCAAGAAACGCATCCAAGTCGAGGACGACGGCGAAGGGATGCTCGCGGAGGACGCGCGTCTGGCTGTCGAGCGGCATGCGACGAGCAAGATACGGCGCGCGGAGGACCTCGATGGAATCGCGACGCTCGGGTTCCGCGGGGAGGCGCTCCCGGCCGTCGCCTCCGTGTCGCATTTCGTGCTGCGCAGTCGCGCGCGCGGCGCGGTCTCTGGCACCGAGGTGCGCATCAACGGAGGCGCAGTCGCAGCGGTTGCCGAAGTCGGCATGCCCGAGGGCACCTCGATCGAAGTGGCCGACGTGTTCTACAACCTGCCCGCGCGTCGAAAGTTTCTGAAGTCCGACGCCGCGGAGGCGGCGCAGGTGTCGCGCCTCGTGACGCAGCTGGCCCTCTGCTACCCGGAGATCGGGTTCAGGCTGACAAGCGCCGCGCGCAAGGTGCTGGAATGTCCTCCCGTGGCATCGCTGCGCGATCGTCTGTATCAACTGTATGGCGACCGCGCCGACCTGATCGAGGTTCGGCGTGAGACCGGTGACGTGAAAGTGGTGGGCTACGTGGCTGCGCTTGCAGAGCAAGGTCCGACGCGCGGCCCGCAGAATGTGTTCGTCAACCGGCGGATTGTCAAGGATCGCACCATCGCGCACGCCATCATCGACGCGTACAGTGTGGCGTCCATCAAGGAAAGGAGCCCCGAGGTCCACCTGTTCCTGTCGATGCCTCCTACTGCAGTCGACGTCAACGTGCATCCCACGAAGGCCGAGGTGCGGTTTCGCGAGCAGTCATACGTCCACGAGCTGATACGCCGCGCGCTCGGTGACGCACTCGGGCGGGGGCCGACGCCTGAGCTGCGGCTCGAACCGTCCAGGCCGTTCGAGGCGGCGCCGACGCCGATGTCGTTGCCGACAGGGTACGCGTCGACATATCCGAGCCGCTGGATGACAGGTCCTCCTGAAGGCGGACACGACGAATCGCCCGGCGGATCGGCTGCTTCTACGGACGTCGCGTCCGGCTTTGGGACTCAAGAAGTAGTGTCCGGCTTTCCCGTCCGCCGTAGCCTTGGCGAAGGCGGAAGCCGGACCGACACGACCCCGCCCACAATTCGTCCGATGATTCCCCTTGGACAATTCCGTGACACGTTCATCGTCGCCGTCGACGATGAAGGCATCGCGATCATCGACCAGCACGTGGCGCACGAGCGCGTGCTGTTCGAGCGCATCGTGGAACGATTGACGGCGGGTCGCCTCGAGAGCCAGCGCTTCTTGGAGCCGATGCTGGTCGAACTGTCGGCGGGTGCACGGCAGACGTTGACGACGCACGCCGCCAAGCTCGAACGGATGGGATTCGAGCTCGAGGAGTTTGGCGGCAATGCCGTTCGCGTCGCGGCAGCCCCCGCGCTCCTGACGCGCGGGGACTGCGAGGTTGCCATTCGCGCGCTCGCCCAGGACCTCGAGGGGATGGACGGCAACTCACAGGTAGACGATGCGCTCAAACGGATCGCCGCCACCATGGCGTGCCACGCGGCCGTCAAGGCGAATTACCCACTGACCGCCGAGAAGATGGCGCACATTCTCGAGGAATTGCGGCAGACGGCGTACTCGACGATCTGTCCGCACGGAAGACCCGTGATGCTGCGGCTGACGAGGCGCGAGGTGGAGAAGAACTTTCAACGGATCTAGTTGGAACGTTCCGAACGTGAACACGAACTGAGAAAATCAGAACCCAGAAGCGTGAACAACTGGTTTCATAACACGAAGTTGTTTGACACTACTCTGAACCGCTGCTAAATTAGGTGTCGCTCGTAATTCACTGACAACCAAGCGTTTAACTCATCCGTATGCCGGCGGGGGGTGTGCGTGATGCGTGCTGCCGAACCTGGAAGGCTGCGGGTGCATCCGCCAGAGTTCCGGCGGCGGATTCGGAGTTCGCAGTGTCCGTCCGTCGAATCGTCCTTCATGCCGGTCTCACGATTTCGCTGTCGTCATTGGCATTCAGCCTCGGCAGCTGGACGGCGCAGCGCTCAATGGCCGCGCAGCTCGCGGCAAACGATGCACGCTTCGAGGCGCTGGCGCGCGGCATCCTGCGAACGCACGAGCCGGCCGTCGCCCCGTCCGGGACCGATGGCCGGGACCAGGACGACCCGGTGCCGGCCGCAGGGTCGGCGCAGAGCGCCCTTGTCGACGAAATCAAGCGCCAGTTGCAGAGCGAAATGGGATTGCTGCCGGTGCGATTGCTGCGCGAGCGTCGCGAGAGCTTCGTCGAGCTGAACGGCGTCGACAATTTCGGCAAGACGAGCTACGGCACGGCCGGATATCTCGGCGACGGCTACTTCATTACGGTCAAGCACGGCGTCATCGCGCTCGCCGCGGATGAGGGTTCGGAATCGCGTCGCATCGTGTCGGTCACGATTCGCTACAAGAACCGCGATCTGCGGGCCAGGGTCGTCGACAGCGGCGACGCGGATGTCGAGGTGCACCGAGGGGATTGGGCAATCATCCGAGTGCGCGAAACGATCGACCTGCCGCCGCTGAACGTCAACAGTTCGTACGGATTCGATTTCGCCGAGCCAATCTTCCGTCTCGGCAACGACTACTCGAAGGGCATCATCCTGAGCACCGGATATGTGGGCCAGACGATGTCCAACGGCTTGGTGACCTGCCTGACCGATGGCCATCCCGGGGTCTCCGGCGGCGGCGTGCTCAATCAGGGAGGCGACCTCGTCGGCATCCCGATCGGCCGGATGCAGGGTGATTACCGCTTTTCGTTCATCTTGCCGGTTCGGCAGGAGATGTTCCGAAAGGTGCCTGGCATGTCGGCGCGCGTCGCGGACGCGGACTGAACAAGGCACAAGTCACAAGTCACAAGGCTCAAATCACAGGGTCGGGATATTGGCTTTGTGACTTGTGACTTGAGCCCTGTGACTTGTGCCTTGACTCGATCAGGGTTTCCGGCGTCCTTCTCTCAGTTTCTCCCATTCCTCCAGCCGCCGCTTGATCTCCTGCTCGAATCCACGATCGGTAGGCGTGTAGTACTTCCGGCCCGCGAGCGACGGCGGCAAGCACGTCATGTCCGACACGGCCTCAGGCTCGTCGTGCGCGTACTCGTAGTGCTTGCCGTAGCCGAGCTGCTTCATGAGCGGGGTAGGCGCATTGCGCAGGTGCAGCGGCACCGGTTCAGCGGCCTGCGTATGCGCATCGGCGGCGGCCGCCCCGTAGGCCATGTAGACGGCGTTGCTTTTCGGCGCGGTCGCCAGATAGATGGCGGCCTGCGCGAGCGCGGTGTTGCCTTCCGGCATGCCGACGAAATGGACCGCGTCTTTGGCGGCGACCGCGACCGTCAGCGCCTGCGGGTCGGCGTTTCCAACATCCTCCGACGCGAAACGAATCAGCCGCCTCGCGATGTAGAGCGGGTCCTCTCCGGCCTCGAGCATTCGCGCAATCCAGTACACCGCGGCATCAGGGTCGCTGTTTCGCATCGACTTGTGCAGCGCAGAGATGAGGTTGTAGTGCTCCTCTCCGGTCTTGTCGTACAGCAGCGCGCGCCGGCGAATCGACTGTTCGAGCTGCGGCAGATCGAGCCGACGGGTCGAGGTGGCCGGATCCACCGGCGCTGCCGACGCGGAAAACTCCAGCAGATTGAGCGCCGCTCGAGCGTCACCGTTTGCAAACTGGGCAATGGCCGCAATCGCGCGGTCCGAGAAGACGATGTCCGATGCGCCGAGACCGCGCTCGCGGTTGGCGATCGTGCGTCGCAGGATCGTTTCGATCCCCTCGGCGGTCAACGGCTGAAGGACGAAGACCTTGGAGCGAGAGAGAAGCGCCGCGTTGATCTCGAACGAGGGGTTCTCGGTGGTCGCGCCGATCAGCACGATGTCGCCAGCCTCGACGCGGGGAAGGAACGCATCCTGCTGCGCTTTGTTGAACCGGTGGATTTCGTCGACGAACAGGATGGTCCGCCGTCCCGTCGCGCGGCGCTGCAGCTCGGCCGCCGCCATCACGTCTCGAATGTCTTTGATGCCGGAGAGCACCGCGCTGAACTGGACGAAGTGCGCGCTCGTCATGTCGGCGATGATCCGCGCCAGCGTGGTCTTGCCGCTCCCCGGCGGCCCCCAGAAGACGATGGATTGCACGACGTCGCGCTCGATCGCTTCGCGCAGCGGCGTGCCCGGCGCGAGGATGTGCTCCTGGCCCACCACCTCGTCGAGCGTTCGGGGTCGCATCTTCTCGGCGAGCGGTGTGCCTTCCGCAGGCGGGTTCGACGGTCCGCCCTTAGGCATATTCCCGGTGCGTCGCGCTTCGGTCGCCCGCGGAATCGACCCGTCGTCGTCGAAGAGGGGTCGACTCATATGCGCTGCCGGCGTGCGGCATAGACGAGGATCGCTGCCGCCACCGCCACGTTGAGCGATTCGACTGGTACGGTCATCGGGATTGTCACGAGCTCATCGGCCAGGTCCATCGTGGCTTTGCTCAATCCCGCGCCCTCGCCGCCGATGAGCAGAGCCACACGCCCCCGCCAGCGGACGGCGTCGGGATCGTGGCCTTCTCTCGGAACGGCCGCCACGATCCGGCCACCGTGTGTCCGAATGCAGCGTGTCGCAGCCTCGACGTCCAGTCCCGCGGCGACTGGCAGCCGCAGGATGCTCCCCATGCTCCCACGCACCGCTTTCCAGGAGAACGGATTCGCAGAGACGCCGCACACCAGGACGCCACTTGCGCCGCCCGCTTCTCCCGCTCGTATCAGCGACCCTAGATTACCCGGATCCTGAACGTCGACGGCAATCAGCACAAGGCCGTTCGAGCGTCCACACACGTCGTCAGCGTCAACCGGCGTCCGCCGCGCGATGGCCACAATCCCGGATGGCGCGCGCACCGGACTCATCGCGGCAAAGGCCGGTCCGCTGGCGGTCAGCACTCGTCCGCCATGTGCTTCGGCGGCACGAGCGACATCGGCTTCCTCGGTGTCAGTCGCTCGCGAAGATGCGATGCCGATTGCCTCCAGCTCGACGCCCGCCGCGATCGCATCGCGGATCAAATGAACGCCGTCCAGCAGCAGCCGCGCTCCGGTCGCATCGGGTGTACGTGCGAGGTCACGGAATGCGCGGACGACGGGGTTGTGGCGGCTGGAGATGGCTTTCACCTGGTTGGTGGTTCGTGGTTGGCAGTTGGCGGGCAATTGTAGAAGTGATTCCGTTTCACCATAGTGCAAGCAGGCGACCACCAACCACCATCCACCAACCGGTTGAGCATAACAGGTTGTGCTAAAGTCAGTTTCGCGATGAAAGATCGCATCCTCAAGCGTTTCCACAACGAACTTGCCGCGCTCGAGCGCGAGCTGAAGTTCGAGCTTCCGCAGGAGATCAAGCGCGCTCGCGAGCATGGCGATCTGCGGGAGAACGCAGAGTACAAAGCGGCAAAAGAACGTCAGGAGATGGTCAACGCGCGCATCGCGATGCTGAAACGGCGCATGGGCGAGATCGCGCTGATGAATCTCGATCGCGTTCCGCACGGCCGCGCGGGATTTGGCTCGACCGTTCACCTCCGCGATCACAAAGGCGCCGCCGTCGTGTACCAGCTCGTCATGCCGGAGGAGGCGGACGTGGAGAAGGGGATGATCTCCACCTCGTCTCCGATTGGCCGCGCCATCTTGAACAAGGAAGAGGGCGACGAGGTCAAGGTGGTCACCCCGAATGGCGTTCGCCAATTCGAGCTGGTGAAGCTCATCACCATCCACGACGAACCGTGAACGAGAATGGTGAACGGCAACGCGTTCGCTATTCTCCCGAGCGTCGTACGGCCATGGTGTTCTGCGGCACCGGTGCTCACGGCGCGTACCACGCCGGAGTTCTGAAGGCGCTGCAGGAAGCGGGCGTCAAGATCGACGTCATGGCAGGGCACGGCGTCGGCGCGGCTGCCGCCGCGCTGGCCGCTGTCGATGGCGCCTCCCGCCTGTGGGACGAAAAGGGAATCTGGCGCAGTCGTGCCGCGAAAGGCCTCTACCGATGGAAGTGGCCTCTGCGTCTGGCGGGATGGCTGGCGTTTCTGCTGGCAGCCGTTGCGCTCATCTCGCTGCTTCTCGCGGCAATCGGACGCGGCGCCCCTGTGCGGTGGCTCGTGGCGGCGGCGCTCCTGCTCGGGGGCATGTTGCTGCTGGCCATTGTCGCGGGAGGCGGCCTGATGGACCGCCGCGCCCCCGCACGGCGATCGGCCGAAGGCTGGCCCTGGTGGCGGCTACTGGGCGCGCCGCTGGATGCGGAGCGCGCGCGAAGCACGTTCGCTGGCGCACTGTGGGAGCTGCTTCATGGCGGGAGTCCGATGGCTCGACCGACCCCTGCGGCCATCGCTCGCCGCTATGCAGAAGTGCTCGCCGAGAGTGTCGGCCAGCCGGGATTCCGCGAGCTGATGATCGTGACGACAGACCTCGACTCGCGCCGCGACGTCGTCGCGGCGCTGTTGCGTGAGCCGTTCCGCCACGATTTCGTCGCCCCGCGGCCCGGAGACGAACGACGATCGGAAACCATCGACCTTGCGGGGACCGGGCGTGACCATGCGCTCGACGTCATCGCGGCCGCCCTCACGCCGCCGGTCGCGTGCGATCCGCATCTCGTGACCTTCGGCATCGACAGCTACTGGCGTGGTGAGACCCATCGTCTCTCCGATCGCCCTGGAGCGTGCGTGAGGCTGCTCGAGGAGCTGGCCGCTGCCGGCGTCACACAGGCGATCCTCGTCAGCGCTGTGGCCGCTCCGCGCGTACCGCATCGGCTGGCAGCTACTCGACTCGAACCGCGGGATCGGCTCGGAGAGTTCCTGGCGGCCGCCGAGTCCGCGGCTCTGAGGGACGCGCGCGAAACAGCGCGGCTGCAGTTCGACACCGTTCACGTGATAAGTCCGGCCCACAATCCCATCGGGGCGTTCGATCTCGACGGCGCCTATGATGAGGCGTCCGATCGTTGGACGGATCTTGCGGAGCTCATGAATTCCGGCTACGAGGATGCCTACCGACAGTTCATCGAGCCGATCGTAGGCGCCAGTGGCGAGCAGCTCGAGCATGTCAGTGCAGTAGACGTCGATGTGCCAAGGTAAAGGCGACACGTGCATCGAGACACTGAAATCGTCCACGCCGGCTACCGGAGGAACACCGAGCCTGGTGCGTTCCTCTCCGGTCCTCAGTTCTCGTCAACCTACACGACGCCGGGAGACCCGTCTCAGTATCCGTTGAGCTACGGCCGGTTTCACAACCCGACATGGACCGCGTGGGAAGAGGCTCTTGCGGTTCTCGAAGGTGGCGGGCAGGCGGTGGCGTTTGGCTCGGGCATGGCGGCGATGAATGCCGTGTTCGGCGTGACCCTGAAGTCGGGCGATGTGGTGGTGTTGCCCGCCGATTCCTACTATGCAGTGCGCCGGGTCGCGTCGACCTGGCTGGAGTCGATCGGCGTTCGCGTGCGCCTGGCGCCGACCAGGGCAAATGCCCAGGGGTCGGCGCTCGAGGACGCCCGGCTCCTGTGTCTCGAGACGCCGTCGAATCCCATGCTCGACGTGTGCGACATTCGCGAGCTCGTCGATGCCGCGCGGGCGCACGGCGTGATGGTGGCCGTCGACAACACGACCGCGACGCCCTACCTGCAGCAGCCACTCGAGATGGGCGCCACACTCGTGGTGGCGTCCGATACGAAGGCGCTGACGGGGCACAGCGATCTCATTCTCGGACACGTCGCAACCAGAGACCCGTCGCTTGCCGACGCATTGCGGGCGTGGCGCACGTACCACGGCGCCATCCCGGGTCCAATGGAGGTGTGGCTGGCCCACCGATCTCTACCCACGCTGCCGTTGCGCATCAGCCGCCAATGCGCATCGGCAGAACGCCTCGCATCGCTCCTCGCATCCCGGCCTGACGTCGCGGCGGTGCACTACCCGGGTCTCGCGAGCCACTCGGGTCACCAGATCGCCAGGCGTCAGATGAAGGCGTTTGGCACCGTGGTCAGCTTCGATCTCCTCACACAGGGGCGTGCCGAGGCTTTCCTGGGCGCGCTGACACTGGTTCGCGAAGCGACCAGCTTCGGAGGCGTGCATTCAATGGCAGAGCGCCGAGCCCGCTGGGGAGGCGACGCCGTCAGCGAAGGTCTCATCCGGTTCAGCGTTGGATGCGAGGCCGTCGAGGACATCCTCGCCGATGTCACGGTCGGGCTTGACGCCGCCGCAGACCTACTTTCAGAATTGTGACTTGTGACCTGTGACTTGTGACTTGATCAGCAATCCAGGCAGCGCATTTCCCCGAAGATTGCCTGCTGCTGGTCCGGATTCTCCCGCGCATAATTCACGAGGCAGCGTACGGCCTTGCCGATATCGGGCAGACCGTACGCGTCGGCCATCTGCTGCAGGAAAGCCACCTTCTCCGCCTCGAGCTCGATCGGGCAGGCTTGCGCGTCCTTCACGGCGGTTGCTCCTTACGCTTTGACGAGCCGTTTTTCTTGGTTCTGATGTTCGTGCAGGAACTCGAGCGCCATGTTGAGCACGCGCTCGGTGAACGCTTCGGCGGGCAGGTTGCCGAACTTTTCGCGGAACGCGTGGAGCGGCACCACGGCCTTGGCCATGGCCCGATGTCCGCCGGCGCTGCCGATATCGGCAAAGTACTTTCGCACGAACTCACCGGCGTTCCGTGAGTATCCCAGGTTCCTCACCGATATGATCAGCGAGTCGTTGACGATGCCCGCAACGATGGTCCACTTGACGTTCTCGAGCTGCAGGTAGAAGTCGGCGACGTACGGAATGAAGTCTTCTCGCGGGGTCGTTCCAAGGAACGCGCAGAAGACCTGCTCGACCATACGGCCGTACTGCTTCGCTTTGACCACGTACTCGAGCCGCTCCATCGTGATTTCAGCGCCCTCCATTTTTCGAATCAGCGCGGCATCCGCGAGCGGATAGAGATACGAGAACGCCTCGATATCGACGCGGTTGGCCTGCCGGTTGAAAAACAGCGTATCCGACTTGATCGCGTACAGCAGGGCGGTGGCGGCGCGTTCTGAAATGTTCGCGTCGACCGCACGCAGGTGCTCGGTCAGGATGGTCGACGTCGAGCCGTAGTCCGGTCGAATGTCCTTGAACACGGCGCTGTAGCCCGGCTGCTCCGGGTGATGGTCGATCACCAGGTCGACCCTGTCGATGACCCCGCCAAAGTAGTGGGGCTGCACGTCCACCATGGCAATGCGCTCGTACTCGGCCACCTGAGCCGGATTGATGCTCTCCACGTGGAGGTCGAGCAGGTTGACCATCCGCACGTTCTCAGGACGAGTGACGCCCTCCAACGCGGCGATGATGCACGTCTGCCGGGTGCGGCGGAGCACGTTCCGCAACGCCAGGCCGCTTGCAAGCGCGTCAGGATCGGGTTCGTTGTGGAGGAGGATCAGGATCCGGTCCGCGTCGCTGAAGAAGCGCTGGTACTGCTGCACCCGCAATCGCGTCAGCGATCGACTGAACTCGGTGAGCAGCGGCCCTCCGAACAGCTCCGAGAGGGCGAGATAGTTCAACTCGGGGAACTGCGATTTGAGCTCCTCTTCACGCGTTCGGAAATCGGAGTTCCCGACCCCGAGCACGTAGATGAGGGTCCCGCCGGCATCGCGAATGGCCTCGATGATTCTCTTGAGGCTGCGGCGTCCGGTGTCTTCGACGATGACGCACGTGCCGGGTGTGACGTCCGCTTTCAGATAGGTGTCGGTGCGGCGGGGGTCGGCCGCGGTGACGTTCAGGCCGGCTTCGTGGAGGCGACGGGAGAGGGTCTTGCTTTCGACGAGGAACTCGACTTCGAAGCTGGGCAGCAGGATTTCATCGAGCATCCTGATGACCAGATCGGTCTGACAGACAGCGAGGCACCTCATAGATTGACCAGAGCCGCCTCAGTAAGAACCTTCACCATGGGCCCGAAACCCCCATTATACGCCCGGCTCTGCACCCGGATTATCGGGTGTAGGATCGGAACACTGCACCAGAACGTCATGTTCACGCGCATCTTTGCAACGACTGCGGTGATCCTCATGGCTGTCGCCGGGCTTCTCGGCGCGTCACAACAACCCATCTTCCGGACGCGCCTCGATCTCGTGACGATGGGCGTGACGGTGACGGACCGGCGCGGCACCTACGTCAGCGACCTCACCCGCGACGATTTCGAGATCGTGGAGGACGGCAGGAAGCAAACCATCACCTATTTCGCCCGTGGCGATGAGGCAACGTCCGCGCCGCCGCTGCACGTCGGGCTTTTGTTCGACACCAGCGGCAGCATGGGCGAAGACATCAAGCTCTCCCGGTCGGCCGCCGTCAGGTTCCTCAACACGCTCAGCGACGCGGAGGACATGACGCTGGTCGATTTCGACACCGAGGTCCGCGTGGCCAAGTACGGGCAGCGCGACTTTGCCCGAATGGTAGAACGCATCCGTGCGCGGCAGCCGGGCGGGTGGACGGCCATGCATGACGCGCTCGGCGTGTTCCTGGACGGCGCGGCCGAGAACGAGGGCCGCTCGATCCTCGTCATCTACACCGACGGCGGCGACACGCGCAGCACCCTTTCCTTTGCCGATGTGATCACGCTCGTGCGTGCGTCGGACGTCACGATCCACGTCGTCGGATTTCTCGAGCATCAAGCGAGCAGCTCGCGGCTGACGCAGCGGATGCGACTCACGGAGATCGCCGAAACGACCGGCGGCCAGGCGTTTTTCCCGTCGGCGATGAAAGACGTCGAGTCAGCGTACGACAAAATCGTGGCTCAGATCCGCAATCAGTACACACTCGGCTACACCTCCACCAACGCCGCGCAGGACGGCAAATGGCGCAAGGTCGACGTAAAGATTGGCCGCCGCGATCTCAAGGACATGCGCATTCAGTCACGCAGAGGCTACTTCGCGCTGTATAAAGAAGGACAATGAATCAATCTATGATTGGTTCATGCCTTCCGTCCACGATCGATTCACTCTGGTCAGCGATTTCGAGGTGCGGGGCGACCAGGTCCGCGCCATTCCCGAGCTCGTCGAGGGTCTGAGCCGGGACGACTCGCACCAGGTGCTGCTCGGCGTCACCGGGTCGGGAAAGACCTTCACAATGGCGCACGTGGTCGCCGCCGTGAACCGGCCGACGCTGGTCATGGCGCACAACAAGACGCTCGCCGCGCAGCTCTATCAGGAGTTCAAACGCTTCTTCCCGCAGAACGCGGTCGAGTATTTCGTCAGCTACTACGACTACTATCAGCCCGAGGCGTACGTGCCGGCGACCGACTCGTACATCGAGAAGGAAGCCACCATCAACGACGAGATCGATCGGATGCGCCTCTCCGCGACGCGTTCGCTCTTCGAGCGCCGCGACGTCATCATCGTTGCCAGCGTGTCGTGCATTTACGGTCTCGGATCGCCGGAAGCCTACTACGGGATGCTGCTGCCGCTCGAGCTCGGGCAGCGCATCGACCGCGACCAGATCCTGCGGAAGCTCGTCGAGATTCAGTACGAGCGCAACGATACCGAGTTCGGGCGGGGCGCCTTCCGCGTGCGCGGCGACATCGTCGAGGTGGTGCCGTCGTACGAGGAGCACGCGCTCCGGATCGGGCTGTTCGGCGACGAGGTCGACGAGCTCGCCTGGTTCGACGCACTGACCGGCCAGGTCATTCGCCGCCTCGACAAGGTGGCGGTGTACCCGAAGTCGCATTTCGTGACGTCGCGCGATCGCACGAAGCGCGCTGTCGAGTTGATCAAGCAGGAGCTCGAGGCGTGCCGCGGACAGCTGGAGTCCGAGGGAAAGCTGCTCGAAGCGCAGCGGCTCCACCAGCGGACGATGTTCGACTTGGAGATGATCAGGGAGATCGGATATTGCCACGGGATCGAGAACTACGCCCGCCATCTCACCGGCCGGGCTCCCGGCGAGCCGCCGCCGACGCTGCTCGACTACCTGCCCGACGACGCGCTCGTGATCGTGGATGAGAGTCACCAGACCGTGCCGCAGATCCGGGGCATGTACCATGGCGATCGCTCTCGAAAGGAAGTCCTCGTCGCATACGGCTTCCGTCTGCCATCGGCGCTCGACAACCGGCCGCTGAGCTTCGAGGAGTGGGAAGCGCGCGCCAAACAGGTCGTCTTCGTGTCGGCGACGCCAGGGGCGTACGAGCTGTCGAAGTCGGGCGGCGTCGTCGTGGAGCAGGTCATCAGGCCGACCGGGTTGATGGATCCGCCCATCGAGGTGCGGCCCGTGCGCAGACAGGTGGACGACCTGTTGAACGAAATCCGGGCGCGCGTGGAGCGGAAGGAAAGGGTTCTCGTCACGACGCTGACCAAGCGCATGGCCGAGGACCTGACGGCGTACTACCAGGAGCTCGGGGTGAAGGTTCGCTACCTGCACTCCGACATCGACACGCTCGAGCGGGTCGAGATTCTGCGCGACCTGCGGCGCGGCGCGTTCGACGTCCTGGTCGGAATCAACCTGCTCAGAGAAGGACTCGATCTGCCGGAAGTGTCGCTCGTGGCCATCCTGGACGCCGACAAGGAGGGGTTCCTCCGGTCGGGCGGGTCGCTGATTCAAACCTCCGGCAGGGCGGCGCGAAATGTCAACGGACGCGTCATCATGTACGCCGACACCATGACGGCGTCCATGAAGTTGGCCATCGGCGAAACCGAGCGCAGGCGCGCGCTGCAGGCGTCGTACAACACCGAGCACGGCATCACGCCCGAGTCGGTCGTTCGCGAGATCGACGACGTGCTGTCGAGCGTGTACGAGCGCGACTATGGCACGGCGCCGGCGCTTCGCGAAGAGCGTGAGGTCTTCCGGACGCAGGCGGAGCTCGACGCGGAGATCGCGCGCCTCGAGAGCGACATGAAGGCTGCGGCGGCGAACCTCGACTTCGAGCGGGCCGCGTCGTTGCGCGACAGGGTCAAATCACTGCGCAGCCGCGAGCTCGGCCTGACCGGCCTCTCGGCGGGCCGGTAGCTGCTGCGTGCTGACGTTCATCGAAAAGCCGCTGAAATCGGCGCTCCTGGAGCTGCAGGAGTATATGCGCCTGCAGGGGGCGACTCTGCGAGGCGTCGTCAGCCGTCCCTACTACTTTCGCGACATCGTCGAGCAGTTCGAGGAGATCGGAATCGGGTCGCTGACCGTCGTCCTCTTGACCGGGTTTTTTACCGGTGCGGTTCTTGCCCTGCAGACCGGCATCACGCTCGATCAGTTTGGCGCGCGACCCTTCGTCGGGCGTCTGGTCAGCGCGTCGATGATCAAGGAGCTGGGACCGGTGCTCACCGGGCTCATGCTAGCGGGGCGCATCGGGTCCGGCATCGCCGCCGAGCTTGGCTCGATGGTGGTGACCGATCAGATCAACGCCCTCCGTGCGCTCGGAACCGATCCGGTGCGGAAGCTGGTCGTTCCACGCGTGCTGGCCGGCGTCTTCATGGCGCCAGTTCTGACGGTGGTCGCCAATACCGTGGGCATCATCGGCGGATGGCTGATAGCCGTGTTTCAATTGAGGGTGGCGTCGAGCCTCTATTGGAGTTCTGTCGTCGACGGTTTGTACCTTGAAGATGCATGGATGGGCCTCGTCAAGCCGTTTTGCCTTGGCTTCGTCATCGTGACAATCGGCTGTCACGTGGGGTTGCGCACCCACGGCGGGACGCAAGGCGTGGGGCGTGCAACGACGAACGCCGTAGTGGCCTCGTCCGTGGCGGTGATCGCGGTCGATTTCTTCGCGACTCGTTTGTTGATTACGCTGTTGTCCTAGGCCCCTGGATTGAATGACTTTTGCGATTGAGCGTTCGGCAGAGCTGGAGGAGGCGCTCGGGCCAGGGGCACCGATTGTCGTCTTCGACAAGGTGTCGCTCGCCTTCGATGACAACGTGGTGCTTCGCGACATCAGCTTCACGATGATCAACGGTCACACGAAGATCATCCTGGGCGCGAGCGGCTCGGGAAAATCGACGATTCTCAAGCTGATCCTCGGCTTGCTCAAGCCAGACTCAGGCGTCATCTGGGTGAACGGCGAGCGCGTCGACGAGATGTCCGAGCTCGGGTTGATGAAGGTGCGCGCGGACCTCGGGATGGTATTCCAGGAGGGAGCGCTGTTCGATTCGCTGACCGTGGCCGAAAACGTCGGGTACAAGCTGTACGAGGAGACCCAGATGCCGCTCGATGAGATCCGCGGTCGCGTAGAGGAAATCCTCGGATTCATCGGGCTGCACGAATACATCGACCGGATGCCGTCGGAGCTCTCCGGCGGTCAGCGCCGGCGCGTGGCGATTGCTCGCGCGATGGCTTCCAAGCCGCGCCTCCTGCTGTACGACGAGCCGACGACGGGGCTCGATCCGATTACGGCCACGACAGTGGACGACGAGATCATCAAGCTGAGGGACCTGGAAAATGTCAGCTCGATTCTCGTCACCCATCAGTTGCGAGACGCGTTCTACGTGGCGACCCATGGCGCCGTTCGCCGGGATGACGGCTTGATGACGATTCGTCCTGCGGACGAGGAGAAGGCCGAGGAAGCGGAATTCATCATGTTGAAGGACGGCGGCATCGCGTTCGAAGGCCATGCCGCGGAGCTTCGCGCATCGGCGGATTCGTATTTGAGAACATTCTTGTCTTAGAAAGGCGATTGAATGCCGCGAACGCGTTCGCTCGGGTGGGCTGAATTGAAGATTGGGCTGGTGACGGCCTTTGCGATCGTGATGTCGATGGTCATGATCTTCCTGCTGAGTGGCGAAGGAGGCTTCTTCTGGGAACGCTACTCGCTCAAGACCGTTTTTTCGAATGTGGCGGGCTTGAAGGCGGGTGCGCCGGTGCGAGTTGCAGGTGTCGAGGTCGGCTCGGTGAGCGGCGTCGATCTCATAGGTGACCGGGTCGAGGTCGTGATGGAGATCAATCGGGATTATCAGCCGCAGGTGACGACGGCGTCCCGCGCGTCGCTTGGTTCGGTGTCGCTCCTCGGCGAAGCGGCGGTCGACATCACAGCCTCGAGCGTCGGGACGCCCATTTCTGAATGGGGATACGTCCCGTCAGGACCAACAGCAGGATCGCTGACCGAGGTGACGACGAAGGCGGCCGAAGGCATTGAAGAGCTGACGGGCATCCTCCAGGACCTCCGCGGCGGTCGTGGCACGGTGGGGCGGCTGTTCACAGATGACACGCTCTATCACGAGATGAACGCGTTGGTCGCGTCCGCCGAAAGCGTCGTCCAGAGCATCAACCGAGGAGACGGGACGCTCGGCCGGCTGGCGAACGATCCGGCGGCCGCGCGCGCCCTGGAGTCGTCGCTCCAGAATTTCGAGGCAATCAGCGCGCGGATTCGCGCCGGGGAAGGGAGCCTGGGCAGGTTCCTGAGCGACGATTCCCTGGCGCGCTCGCTCTCGTCGACCACGACAAACCTTGACGCGATTACGGGCAGAATCAACCGCGGCGAGGGGACTGCCGGCAAGCTCATTAGCGACCGCCAGTTGTACGACCGCCTCAACTCGATGTCGGAGCGGCTGGACAAGGTGATGACGGGTCTGCAACAGGGGGAGGGGACCGCGGGTCAGTTGCTGCGCGACCGCGCGTTGTATGAGAACATGAATGGCGCCGTCGGCGAACTGCGGCAGCTCGTGCGCGATATCCGCGCGGATCCCCGGAAATTCCTCAACGTCAGAGTGAGCATCTTCTAGTGACCGAAGTCTTTTTGGGGGTCATTGCGGTGGCCGTGCTGGTCATGGCCGCCATCCAGGTGGCCGCCATCATCGTCGCGGCGCGCGTGGCCCGTCGGCTCGATCGCTTCGCAGACCGTCTGGAACGCGACATCCGGCCGGTCGTCGCCAGCCTCCAGGCGTTGACGGCGGACGCCGCCAGGGCGACCTCGCTGTTCAAGGCCATTCTCGCGATCTTCCGCAGCCCGCGGAAGGACGATCGCGCGGGCGGCGTGGACGAGGAAGATCCGCTGTTCATCGGCTGATCTCGGCCAATAGCCACATTTCTGTCGCGACAACACCATAGAGCCGGTTCTCCAGTTTGACGGCCGGCTCATCCGGTGATACAAGTCGCCCTTACACAGGCGGGTCACCGCCGGGCATGCGTGCGCGGCGGGCGTCGTCCGGAGGGTGCGCCCATGACAGACTGTTTGCGCGGCGTGCGTTGGACCGCTACACGGCCCGTCGAGAGAATTGTGAACCCGTTGCGCGGCGTCGGTCGGCGCCGTGTAGCGGTCCTAAGCGCGCGGAGCGCGCTAAGAGACACTGTCAACCAGTCATGGGCCATGCGGGGTGTCAAGGGCAGGGCCCGTGGCTGGTTCGCCATCGTGTTCGTCCTACTCGCTCCGGCGCTCGCAACGGCTCAGGAGTCCAGATCCGCACAGCTCGCGAGCGAGCTCGTCAAGCTCCTCGACTCGATGAAACTCGACAGCGTTGCGGCGAAGCTGGAGGGCGATCAGTACGTCGGCGCGTTATACTTCGCAGGAAGTCAGTTGCTGGTCGTGAAGGCGCGCTACATCGTGCCTGAGCGCATGGATGTGCAGCTCGCGCAGAAGAATTATCGGGACGTGTACATCGATTTGAACAGCGCATCGGTGCCGGCCTCCAAAGTGCTGATTGCCGACCTTGGCGCCAACGGACTCTTCGCCAGGCGCCGGGAAAATCAGTTCGATACCGCGGACGTGGGCGGCAAGAGCTACTCGTTCGACGGCGACTGGGGCAAGGCGAAGATCTCGGAGCAGGAGTACACGAAAGCGTTCCAGACGAGCGACGCCGAGTACATCAGGATTCTGGAAGCGCTCGTCGCACAGCTCAAGAAGACCTCGTAGCCGGCGCAAGTCGCCAATTGCTGCGAGGCAAAAGAGGGCAGCCCTCCGGGGCTGCCCTTTTTGTTTGACGACAGCGATCTGAAGAGCGCGCTAGAAGCCACAGTACGGCGACGGAGCGGGCAGCTCGCCGCGGAACGGCTGTCCGACCGGGGCGAGGATCACCGTGACGTCCTTGGCAAGCCCGCCGGTTTCGTTCCGACCGTAGTGTCCACGGCCGGTGTCGACGTACCCTTCTCCCGCATAAACCACCTTGGGCGTGCACGTAGGGTCATCGGCCTCGTAGAAGGTCACCGAACCCTGAATCACGGTAATGAATACGGGACCCGGATGCGTATGCCAGCCGGTGGAGCCTCCCGCGTCATAGTCGTGGGTTCGGACCACGATATCCAGCGCCGTCTTAGCCTTTGCCGCGAAGTCGAACGGGGCATCCTTGCTCGAGTCGACCTTGAACGGGTCGTAGGTTCCACGACCGATGAGCGTGGGCGTGACGCCCACAGCCGGTGATGCCATCGTGACGATCACGCACGCAGCGAGTAAGAACACACACAAAAGCGCAACAGTTCTGCTCATATCTCCTCCTGGGCCGAAGCCACGCTCGCATTACGCTAGCGGCCCAGGGGTCGGCAAACCAACGCGCAAAGAAGAGCAAAGTGAGTCGAGAACACCCTGAGCACGAATACTCCTGATTGCGACGGCGGTGAAAACAGAGCAGAATCTGCGTCGACGTTCCGATAGAGGGCGTATGAGTGCCGACATGCGACGAACAGTGGAAGGCTCGGGCTCGCCGGAACAGCGCCTCGACTCCTGGAAGGAGATCGCGGCCTACCTGAAACGTCACGTCACCACGGTGCGACGTTGGGAGAGGTGCGAAGGGTTGCCCGTCCATCGCCACGTTCACCGCAAGCTTGGCTCCGTGTACGCCTTCCGGCCGGAACTCGATGACTGGTGGCGCAACCGGATTCAACTGGAGTCGCGTCGGCAACGTCGCGCCGACACACGAGTCGGCGGAGCCGGAGTTGCCGCTCGAACCGCCGCGACACAGATCCTCCACGCGAATCGACGATTGATTGCGAGCGCAGCCGTTGTGCTCTTCTCGATCGTCACGACTGCATATCTGGTTCTACCTGGCCGGACGAATGATGCGCCACGGCAGCACGTGACGGCTGTGTCTTCCGTGAATCCGGCGGCGCATCAGGAGTATCTGATCGGACGGTATCACCTGTGGCGGGACAACGAGGAGCACCTGCAGCGTGCCATCGCACATTTCGAGCGTGCGATAGAGATCGATCCCCAGTATGCGGCGGCGTACGCGAGTCTGGCGCACGCCTGGTGGAAACGGGGATTGTGGAGCCGGACGCTCGCCGTCACCGAAGCGCCGGCGCGCGCCGCCGCGCAACAGGCGCTGCAGATCGACGACACCCTTCCGGACGCCTACGTCGTGCTGGCCGATCTCGAGCGGCTTTACGGCCGGGACCTGATTCGCGCTGAGAAACTGGTTACGCGAGCGCTGGCCCTGAATCCCGATCACATCGACGCCCATTACACGTACGGGTTGCTGCTGATGACGCTCGGCCGTTTCGACGAGGCCATCACGCACATGGAAACCGCCGAGCGGCTCGATCCGCTCGCGCCGGCGATTCAATCGGACTTCGGACGTGTTCTCTATCGCGCCAGGCGCTACGAAGAGGCCATCGCGCGCCTGAATCGGGCGCTCGAGCTGGAGCCCGGGATGGGCTGGCTGGTGTACCAGCGGCTCGCTGCTGCGTACGAACAGTTGGGGCAATACGACCAAGCTCTCATGGCGTTACGGCGGGCCAGTCACAGCGGCGGTCGGTCACACAGCGCACAATTCGCCAGGATTCTGGCGCACATGGGCAACCACCGCGAAGCGAAACGGCTCCTGAAGGACGTCGACGACATGTCGAGCGGATCCGCCCTGAACGAGATTGCGGCCGCGTACGTGGCACTCGGCGATTACGACTCGGCATTTGTGCTGCTCTTTGACTGGCTCGGACGTCGCGAGCCGGGCCCCAATTTTGTCGCCGTTGACCCGCCATTCGATCGCCTGCATTCTGATCCGCGTTGGAGCGACGTGGTCCGTCGTGTCAAACGTAATTCAGTCAAGAGCCACGTAACAGGGTAACTGGCGTCGCCCGCAGCGGACGTCTGGTTCGAGTCAGACTGGACGATCGGACGCGAGTCGCCGGAGCGCGTCGAGCGTGCGCCCCAGACGATCTGCCCTGCTCACGACTCCCCGGAAGCTCGTCGAGACACACTCGTCACCCACTGCAACGTTCAGTTCTTGGTTGGTTGGTCCGGCTGAAGGCGGACTCGTTCGAACCTGAACACGAACTACACCCACTCTGCGAGATAGGCGACCTGGAGGTCCACGTCGAGGTGATTCGAGAGCGCTGCGAACGCCGCCTTCCCGTTGCCCAGGTGGATGGTGAAGAAGCCATGCGCAGGGGCGCGTGCGAGCTTTTCCTGGACGGCTGTCGGCACGAGATCGTCGAGCTTGCCGGCAATGCTTCCGTGCGCCGCGACGATCGAGGCGCTCCAGGGATGGGTACCGACTTCGAGTCTGGGTCGAGAGTCGCTGAGGCCGATCACGCCGGCGAGGAGGTTCCGCATGACCTTCGATCCCGCCGGCAGGACGTGGAGTGTGACGTCGCCGCGGGACAGCGAGCCGGCGTCCGGCGGATCGAACATGTAGGCAGGGTACGATGCACCCGGATTGGCGGTGCCGTCGTTGTTCGTTTCGATGGGCCGGTCGCGCACCGTGAAGTGGTAGAGCACGCCTCTGCCTGTGGCGCGCCGGCGACAGTGCTCGAGGCGAAGCTCGTGCGATGCATCGCATCCGGCGAGCGCTCGCCATGCGCCTTCGAGCGCCGACGCCTCGGCGTCGCACGGCTCGAAGCCCTGCGCCGCGAGACGCCGCTCGATCGAGCGTCCGTGCGAGAAGCGCCAAAACGCGCAGACTGCCGCCAGCGCGAAGATGCCCAACAGCGCGATGAGACCTGGCTCCATCGTTCGCCCCCGGTGTCGTTTTCGTCAGGATCGGGCGAGGCCTTTACGGGGAGCGTCTACTATGGAGGCGGAAATCTTCGACCTGCCGGGAGGCCCCGACATGCAGCTCATCTTCGAACAGATCCGTGCCGGCGGCGATCGCAACTTTGGCTATCTGCTCGGCGACCGGGACACCAGCCATGGGGTGCTGATCGATCCCTCGTACTCGCCCGAAGCGTTCGTGCAACGCTGTCGAGACCAGGGGCTGACGGTCACGCACATCATCAACACCCATGGGCACCCGGATCACACGAATGGCAACGCCAAGGCGGCGGAGCTGACCGCGGCGCCAGTGGCCGCGTTCGCAGATTCCTTGTTCGTCAATCCGGATGTTGGCCTTCGCGACGGGCAGCAGCTCGAAATCGGCGGACTACGGCTCCAGTTCCTCCACGTGCCTGGCCACTGTGCCGACCACCTGGTGGTCTACGAACCGTCGTGGGGGATCCTGATCACCGGCGATCTGCTGTTCGTCGGAAAAGTGGGTGGTACTGCCAACGATGACGATGCGCGCGTTGAGTGGGCCAGCCTTCAGCGGCTGCTCGACCGCTTCCCGGACGATGCAACGGTATGGCCCGGGCACGACTACGGCGTGCGTCCCAGTTCTACAATCGGCTTGGAGCGCGCCACGAACCCGTTTCTGCGCTGCCCCGACCTGGCCGCCTTCATCGCGCTCAAGCGAGACTGGCCGGGCGTGAAGCAGCGGTTCGGTTTGAAGTAACCCTGTCCCCTGAAGGGAGGAACGCCATGTCCGTTCGAGACTTGCTCGACGGAGGTCGACCGGACACATTGGCCGCTGTTCGCACCTTGCTCGGACGCGCGGCGACCAACGAGCGCTATACACCATCGCCCGTCGATTGGCGCGACGAGGTGCTGTACTTTCTCCTGCCGGACCGTTTCAGCGACGGGCGGGAGTCCACGCGCCCGCTCTTGACGCGCGAACGCATCGGCGACCTGCGTCAGTCGCCCAGTCGCCCCGACATCAACTGGCGCGATTGGGCCAGCTCGGGACGCGCATGGCAGGGCGGGACGCTTGCGGGCATTCGCGGGCGGCTCGACTACCTCGACGGTCTAGGGGTAACCGCGCTGTGGATCGGTCCGGTGTTCAAGCAGCGCGCGAGGCTCGACACGTTCCATGGCTACGGGATTCAGGACTTCCTCGATGTCGATCCGCGATTCGGCACCCGAGAGGATCTCCTCGATCTCGTCGAGGCCGCGCACCAGCGTGGCATGCGAATCATTCTGGACATCATCCTCAACCATACGGGAGACAACTGGGGCTATGTGCCGCCCAATGTGACGTCCGAGGCCGCTCGCAACGAGCCGTCGTTTCTCGCCTGGCCGAACTTCTACGGAAACCCGCACGATCCGCAGGTGGCCGACTGGCGCCTGGCGTGGCGCAACGAGCTTCAAGCGGGCGTCGCGGCGCCAGGGCTCGACGTGCACGAAGCCGTGTGGCCGCTCGATTTGCGACGCGACGACCGCTACACCCGCGCCGGGAGCGGCTCGCTGGGCGGAGACGACATCGAGAATCCGCACGCCGAGCACAAGCGCACCGACTTTTTCGCTCTCAAGGATCTCGCGCTCGATTCGGCCGGCACCTTGAGCGCGCTCGTCGACTGCTACAAGTACTGGATCGCGATCAGCGACTCTGACGGCTTCCGAATCGATACCGTCAAGCACATGTCCCTCGAGGAAACCCGAAACTTCTGCGGCGCGATCCGCGAATTCACGGACCGGCTCGGCAAACGCAATTTCCTGCTCGTCGGCGAGATTGCCGGCGGCGACCGCTTTCAGGATTTCGTGCTCGACAATCTCGCGATTCTCCGGCGCAACCTCAGCGCGGCGCTCGACATCGGGAGCGCTCGACTGATACTGCAGGCGGTGGCGAAGGGCCTGCAGCCCGCCGCCGACTACTTTCAGCAGTTCGAAGAGTCGAGCGCGGGCTTCGAATCGCACCGGGCGCTCGGCGACCGGCACGTATCGATTCTGGACGACCACGATCACGTGTTCGGAAGCAAGGTCCGCTTTTCAGCCGAGATTCCAGACCGATCTGGAGTGAAAGATCATCAGGTGGCGGCCGCAACCGCCATCCAGCTCTTCACGCTCGGCATCCCGTGCCTCTACTACGGGTCGGAACAGGCTTTCGCTGGCCCGGCGCAGAGCCAGCTTCCTTTTCTTCAGGCCGAGGGGTGGAACGATGGGAGCAATCATGGCGACCGTTTTCTGCGAGAGGCGATGTTCGGTCCCGAGCATCCCCGCGCCCGGCACGATCAAGACCTGCCGACGCAGATCCGCGAGACTGACGCCAGGCTCCCGGGCTTTGGTCCCTTCGGCACCTTCGGCGTACACGCCTTCGATACGTCCAGTCCGGCGTATCGTCGAATTGCAGCGCTATGCGCCACACGGGCGCGACATCCGGTGCTGCGCATCGGGCGACAGTATCCCCGACAAACCCGCGTCTTCAGCCCGGACTTCCGCTTCCCGGCGTCCGGCGAGCTTGTGGCATGGTCGAGGATGTTGGACACGACGGAGGCGTTGGTCGTCGTCAATCCGAACGGCGAGGCCGCTCGCGGCGGCGAGGTGATCGTGTCGGCCGAGTTGTGGGCGCCCGGCAACCAGTTCGAGGTCGTCGCCAACAGCGCGGAAGCCGCCGTTGCGCCGGCCGCCTACACGGGACCCCACCCGGTCGGCTCACGGGTGCAGGTGCGAGGACGGCAACACGCTGCCGATCCGGCGTTTGTATCAGTCAGCCCGATTGCGCCGGCAGAGGTCGTAGTGCTTGTCGCAGTTTCTCAATAGGGCACGGCGATCAGCCGATCGCCGCTGCGCATGTCCTCCTCGAGCAGGCGGAGAAGCGCCTTGGCAACCGGTCCCGGCTTGCCGTCGCCGATCGTCTGCGCGTCCCACTGAACGATCGGTGCGACTTTTACCGAGCTGCCGAGCAGCAGCATCTCGCGGCACGCGCGCGCGTCGGCCACAGGGATGTCGCGGACCTCGACACCCGTGAGGAGTCCCTCATCTCGTAAGCGGTGAGCGAGCTCCAACAGCCGAAGCGATGTGCAACCGGAGAGAATGTGATCGAACTTCGGGTGGGCGAGCACGCCATCCCTGGTGACGAAGGCCACATTCATGTTGGAGCTTTCGCCCACGTTTCCCTCGGCATCGATGAACACACCGTTGTCGAATCCTGCTTCCTTGGCCTCCATCTGCATCAGCACATTCGGAAGGTAGTTGGTGGCTTTCGTGATGGCATAGAGCGGCGCCTTGATGGGGTACGTCGTCGTCATCACGCGCAGACCCTCCGTGCGCCACCGCTCGGGATACGAAAGGCCTGCGAAGACCATCACGAAGAAGCCGGGCTCCGCGCCCGCCGCCGGTGTGAGCTCCAGGCTGCCCGGCCCGGACGAAAGCCAATAGCGAATCGAGCCGTCGCGGCGACCGCTTACCGCCGTCGTTTTCACGATGATGTCGCGAATCTCCTCGCGGGAGCCTGGAAGCCGAAGCTTCGATCGCTCGGCTGATAGGAGAAAGCGATCGAGGTGCGCCTCGAGGTCGTAAATCTTCCCGTTCACCAGTCCGGCCGTATCGAAGATGCCGTGGCCGCGATGCACGATGTGGTCGTCGAACGGGATCACCATGAGCGCGGGGTCCGTGACGATGCCGCCCAACTGGCTCGAATAAAACGCCCAGTACTTCACGGGCTGCCGCGAGCGCAGCGCCCTGAAGCGTGAAATGACATCGTCGGCGGTCAGGACATGGGAGCTGCTCGTAGGGGCGGTCATGGGCGCCACTGTAGCATGGGCGCGTGAGCCGAAGCGTGTCGGGTGTATAAGGGTCTGTCAGGCTGATGAACAACGCGCTTGGCGTAATGCAAAATGCAAGAGTCAAAATGCAAACCATGAAATATGAACGGCGAGGGAGACAAGCTGATGCGTAAAGTGCTCGGTGGCTGTGTTTCATTCGTGACGTTGATGTTGGTTCCCGTGCTCGCGTTCGCGCAGACGGAGATCAGAGTCTTCGTCGGCGGAGCGGTGACCGAACCTGTCAAAGAAGCAGGCGCCGCCTTCACGCGCGGCTCGGGCAAGGGCAACACGTTCGTGTATGTCAGCGACACGACGGGCGCGCTGCAAAAACGGTTGGTTGCCGGCGAGAAGGCCGACCTGGTGGTCCTCGCCGGTCCCGGCATGGACGCGCTGCAAAAGCAGAATCTCGTCGTGGCGGCGAGCCGCGTCGATCTTGCGCGCGCATTGATCGGGGTTGCGGTGCGGGCCGGTGCGCCCTCGCCCGATCTGTCGACGCCAGACACATTCAAGGCCGCTCTCCTCAAAGCTCGGTCGGTGTCTTACGTGAATCCGGCTGTAGGCGGAACGTCCGGCACCTACTTCGAGGGCCTGTTGCAGCGCATGGGCATAGCCGATGCGATGAAACCGAAAATCGTCTACCGGACGCAGGGATCGGAAGTGGCTGACGCCGTCGCCAAAGGTGAGGCGGAGCTCGGCATCTCGTTCACCAGCGAATTGCAGCCGGACAGGGGTGTGAAAGTGGCTGGAACGCTTCCTGCCGCAATCCAGTTGCCGACGATCTACGTGGCGGCCATTACAACCGCCGCTGGAAGCGGCGACACGGCGCGCGCCTTCCTGCGCACGCTAACCGGTCCCGAGTGGCGAGCGGCGCTGACGAAAGTCGGGCTCGAACCGCTCGCCGCCACGCGCTGACAGCCGGAGACCTTCAGGTCTCCGAGTTCCAGCCGAAAGACGGTTTCATAACCATGTCGGTCGACTTGGCCACGTCGCTCCGCAAACCGGGAACTGACGCCGTAGAGCACGGTTTGCTTCGGACGTGGCGCAAGTCGGCTTCCCGTCCCGGTTATGAAACCGGCTCTGGCGATACAACAGTCGAAGCGGGCGCGGAGTCTCCGCATAGGCGTTATTGATACTGGCCCGGTCGCGGCGATAGACTGCGGCCCGACGATAGAACGTGCGTTTTCACGGAAAGGAGCGCGGCGATGGCTGTTTCAGGTTTCGCGAGGTTCTGGATGACTGCGGCGCCAGTGGTCGTGTTGATTGGACTACAGGGAAGCGGCGTCCAGACGCAGGAAGTTCAGCCGGTGAACAGCGGCGCCAATCCGTATCGCGTGATCCGGGACTGGGGCAAACTGCCTGACCGGCCGTGGGGTGGGTCCAACGGCGTCGCGATTGACCGCGACGGCAAGTCCGTCTGGGCGGTCGATCGATGCTCGCCGGGCACCACGCCGGGCTGTCTGGGGACCAAGGCCAACCCTGTTCACAAGTTCGATGAATCCGGCACGGAAGTCAGAAGCTTTGGCGGCGGCATGTTCGTGTGGCCGCATGGCCTTCACGTCGACCAGGATGGAAACCTCTGGGTTGCCGACTCAGGTCATACCAGCCCGGCACTGCTCAGCAAGTTTCCCGGAGAAAAAGCAAAGGGCAGCGTCGTGCTCAAGTTCAGCCCCGAAGGAAAAGTGCTGATGACACTGGGCACGCCTGGCGTGGCCGGCAATCCGCCCGCCGCGTTAACGGATCCGACCAACGTGATCACGGATCGGAATGGCGATGTGTACGTCGCTGAAAGTCACACTGATGTTCAGGATCCGAATCTTGTCGGTCGAATCTCCGTGTTCGACAGGAACGGGAAGTTTCTTCGTACGATCGGCAAGACGGGAACCGGGCCAGGCGAGTTCCGCACGCCGCACGCGATTCTGTTCGACTCCCAGGGCCGCCTGATCGTTGCCGATCGACACAACCACCGCGTGCAGATCCTGACGAAGGAAGGGAAGTACATCGGCGAATACCGGGAGTTCAGCCGCGTCAGCGGGCTGGCCATTGACAGGAACGACACGATTTATGCCGCCGACTCCGAATCGGACGCGCGACGGCACCCAGGCTGGCTCAAGGGCATCCGGATCGGGAGTCTCAAGGACGGTAAGGTGACGATGTTCGTGCCACCGCACAAGACGGATGCGCCTGAAGGCGCCATGGGCGAAGGGATTGCTCTCGACGCCGCCGGCAATCTGTACACAGCGGAAGCCACCGTGAGGGGCATCACGAAATACGTCAAGAAGTAGACTGCTTTTCACAATCACGGAACACCGAGACACTGAGGCACCGAGGCCAAATTGGAATGAATTCCTCGGTGTCTCGGGGCGGTCCGCAAATGCGGACCGCCCAGTCAGCACTGGCCGGGTCGGGTCGCGTGGCGACCCGACGTCGGTGGTACGGCGAAGCGAAAAATCTGCTAGATGGTGTGGCTCACGCGAACGCGAACAGTGGTGGGAACACGATGACGACGAGCATCGCCCACAACGAATAGATCGGCAGGTAAGCCGTCTGCCAGCTCTCGAGGGCGGCGAAGGGTCGGCGGACTTGCAGGAATTGCGCGTAGAGCCAGGCCGACCACGCGAGGTTCACCAGCAGGATGAGGTTCTCGCCGAGCGCCGCCACCCGGTTCGGCGTGAGACCGAACTCGGAGATGCGCGTCGCGATGGCGGCCAGCGCCACGACGTCGACCACCAGCGCGCTCACCACGAGCAGCAGCTGCAGCCGATCGAAGAAGTCGGGCGGCGCTTGCGGATCGCGTGCCGAGGCAGCATAGAGCACCAGGCCCACGACGACCACCAGCAGCAAATCGAAGGCGATCAGCACCTCTCGCTCCACATCGATGGGGCTGCCCGTCCATGCCATGGTGGCCAGGAACGCCAGCAGCACGACGGTGAACAGCGGCGTGAACAGCCGCGTCAGCACCGGCGCCATGTTCTCGATGACGCTTTGCTTCGCCTCCACCAGCCACGATCCGACGATGACGGCCCCCATCGCGCCGCACGGTATGAGCCAACGTGAACCCAGCCACTCGGCATTCATCCCGATGGAGCCGAACATCATCATCGTGAAGGCGGTGAGGACGCCGCCGCCGAGCGCGATGAGCACGTAGTAGATGAACAGCTCGCCCGAGAACCGCACGAAGTCCATGCGCCCATGGCCGGCAAACCAGCGGCCTCCGAGGTAGGCGACGCCGACGACCAGCCACAGCGCAATCGGGAGATGCAAAGCGGTCAGCGCCCCGGTATCGCTGCCGGTCTCGAAGGGAAAGACATTGGCGAAGAGGGCAGCGGCCGCGAAGGACAGCGCCAGCCAGAGGCAGCACATCACGTCGAGCCCGCGCTTCCAGGCGAAGTACACGGTCAGCAGCGGCAGCACGAACAGGCTGGCGTTGCGGGCGTAGAACGCGTCACCACTGCCACCGAACTGAACACCGAAAAGCGCCGGCGCCTTGATGGCGAGTGCCGCAGCGACGGCGAGGCACAGCACGACGACCGTCTCGGTGCGGGTATCCTCCAGCGGTTCACCGGCAGCGCCGGGGGCGATCACCAACTGTTTCCACAGCCGGTCGGAGTGCTCGCGGGCGAACTCGCGCGACAGCGCGTCGAGGCTGCCCATGCGTTTGACCGCGACGAGGAACGCTTCGTCTCCCGCCAGGCCCGCCTCGGTGAGCGCCGCCATCTGGTCGCGCAGGTGGCCCTCCAACTCCTCGACGTCCGGGCCATGGATGGCGCGCCGGCGGCGCAGGAACACTCGCCACTGCGCGATCTGCTCTTCGAGCGGCGGGCGGTCGGCGAAGGTCGTCATGCGGTGCGGGCTTTCATCCAGATGCCGCGGAGCGTGTTGTCCACGACCTGCCACTGCTGCCGCTGGACCGTGAGCTCGGCCCGGCCCTCTTTGGTGATGCGGTAGTACTTGCGCCTCCGGCCACTGTCCGATGCGCGCCACTTTGCCGCGACCAGACCCTGCCGCTCGAGGCGGTGCAGCACCGGGTAGAGCATGCCGTCGGTCCACTGGACGTGTCCGTCCGACAGCTCGGCGACTCGCTTGATGATGGCGTAGCCGTAGCTGTCACCCTCGGTGAGGATGGCGAGCACGAGCGGCGTGGCGGAGGCGGCGACGAGGTCCTTGCCGAAGTCCATGCGTAGGAGCTTTATACATTGTGGTTCTATGTATGTCAACCGGGACGGGAAGCTGTGTCTTGCGCGCGCTTCTGAAACCGCGCGATCCTCAGGGTGAGAACGCAACCATGCACCTCGGAGAGGGAGATGAACCCGTATGACATTCCGACGAGCAACACCTAATGACGCCGAATCGATCCTGAGGTTCTGGAAGGAGTCAGGCGCGAGCATGAGCACGACCGACGAAGTGGAGTATGTGCGCCGCGTCAGCATGAATCCGGCAGCGGCGTTCGTGCTTGCAACGATCCCGGGGGCCGCGCTGTTCTGCATCATGCGGCCGCATCCGGCGCCGCCGGCTGTTTCCAGCTGATTACGATCTGCTTCGAACGCGTTTCTCGCGAATACGCGTCCTCGCCTCGCTGGCGGGTTGCGACGACAAACTGTTTCGCAGAGCTGGGCGATCACACGCGGTGCGGGACCGCATGTCCGAAGCGAAACAGGTGTGGTGGCAATTCAGGAGCTCGCGGAACCTCGATCGTACGACGTGAACCTCGAACCGAACGTGCCCGCCTACGCGCGAAGCGCTCCGGCGAGGTCCCCCCGCAGCTTCGGCGGAGGCGGAAACACGAACCGAGAACGGAGAACCCCGAAGTGTGAACGACCATGTCTGACGCGCAACTCACGTGAATCGCGGCGTCAAGCAGTCGAGGGCTTGCCCGGGCCTCGATCGCCCCAGGCGGCCAGTGCCCCGCCTTCTACGCGGAGATCGCAGCCGGTGACGAAGTCGGCCTCGTCCGACACGAGGTACACGACGGCGAGTGCCTGGTCTCGGGGGCGACCGAGCCGCCCCAACGGAATCTCGTCGGATGAGCGATCCTCCCGGCGTTCCGATCCTCCCACGGAGCTCCCGGTCTTGGTGGGCGAGATCGAGTTGACGCGGATGCGATGCCGGGCGAGGTCCAGTGCCATCGCCCGCGTCATGTTGAGGATGCCACCCTTGGCCGCGCAGTAGGGCAGCGCATTCGCCCTTCCCCAATGGCCCGACGTGGACGCGACGTTCACGATGGAGCCGCCGATCCCCTGGCGCACCATGAGCTCTGCCGCGTGCCGGCTGCAGAGGAACGTGCCGGTCAGGATGACGTCGATGTTCCGCTGCCATTCTTCGAGGCTGACTCCGAGCAGCCCTTTTCGAATATTGATCGCCGCGTTGTTCACGAGGATGTCGAGGCCACCAAAGCGGTCGGCGACGAGATCGATCATCGCCTTCACCTGCGCGGCGTCGGTCACGTCGGCCATCACGGCCAGCGCACGTCCGCCTTCACGCTCGATGTGCTCCGCCACGGCCTTGGCGCGGGCAGCATCCACGCCGTTGCAGGCGACCATCGCGCCTTCCTCCGCCAGCACCCGGCAGATTTCCTGGCCGATGTTCGGTCCTGCCCCCGTCACCAGGGCGCGCTTCCCTTGGAGTCTCATCTCGGATATGGCTACACCGTAACAGCAGTGGCCTCGCACCGCACGTCGGTCTTCACGGAATTCGCGATGAAACATTCCTGGTGCGCTTTGTGGTGCATGGCTTCGTGCTCGCCTGCGGACGGCCGTTTGTCGCCAGTGAAAGTCACCTTCGGTCGCAACACGACTTCGGTCATCGCCAACTTGCCGTCAGCGTTCCGGGCTATCACTCCTGTTGCCTCGTCGCGGTAACTCTCGACGACGAAACCCTGTTTGGCGGCGAAGAAGAGGAACCACAACATGTGACAACTGGCGAGCGAGGCGACGAATGCCTCCTCAGGATCGACGGCCTCTCTGATTGAGAGCGGTAACGGGACGACGTGCGGGGAAGCGGAGGCGCGGACCTCGATGCCGCCATCGAAACTCCAGGAGTGCCCTCGGCTGTAGCGGTTGTCGGTGAACGCAGCGCCGTTGCGTTCCCAACTGATTGTGGCAATGTGCTGGCTCATCTCGTTGTTCTTCGCGCGCCCAGAGATGCTGGCCGACCAGCCGAGGGGCGCTACCGGGGATATCAAGGGGTAGGGCCCCTTGGCTGGTTCACCCGCGTGCTCTGGGTTGACACGCACTGCCACCGGGCGTCGCGCAGCACCCACACGTCGGTATAGCGGAGCGTCAGCTCTGACCGCTGCCCCTGCCTGTTGCCAACCAGGCGCAAGGTGAACCACACCACCGCCGTGTCGCGGTAGACCTTCACCGTGAACTCGTCCTGAACAGCTGATTCCACCTGCTGATTGAATTCGGCCGCAAGTGCCAACTCCTTTGCCTTGTCGCCGCGGCTGCCATCGTCGTACGTGGCAATGAACTCGTCCGCCAGGAGGGTCTCGATGAAGGCAACATCCCTGCGATAGAAGGCATCGTTCCACCCTTGCTCGAGCTTGATCAGGATCTCCTGGTCCGATTCGACAGGCGGTCTTTGCGAGGCGAATGCACTGACGGCCCACATGGTCGCGAGGACACAACAGAGCGAGTGACGCAATGCCGTCATTCCGGATCTCCCTTTCAAAGCGTTGCCCTCGCTACTCCGCGATCGTTTTCCAGTTCGTCGCCAAGTACTCGGCTGTTCGCCACGCCAGTGCCTGCGCGGTGAGCGTTGGGTTATGGGCGCCGCTCGTGCCCATCACCGAGGCCCCCAGAATCCCCAGATTCGGAGCCTCATGGGAGAAGCCCCATCGATTCACGACGTTCGTGTCCTGATTGTCGCCCATGCGTGTACCGCCGTACGCGTGCGTCGTGGGACCCATCGTGCCAATCGGACCCTTCTCCGTGGCCGCCGCGCCTGCCGCCATGAACCAATCCACCATCTTGTCCTGGATGAACGCCGCCACCTTCCGTTCGTTCTCTTTGAAGTCGGCGGTGATCCGGCAAACGGGGAATCCAAGCGGATCCTTGATCGTTGGATCCAGGTCTAGATAGTTGTCCTCGTACGGAAGGGTCGTCTTCTGGAGATAGGCCGTGTTCCATCGATCGGCGTTCTGTTTGACGAACGCCTTCCAGGCCGAGCCCCATTGCGGGACTCTTCCAAACGTCGTCATGCTGGCCGCCGCGATGGGCCGCCTGTCGGAATACACCCAGAGATTCCCGCCGCCGATGAAGTCGAGGGGAGCATGATCGAAGTTGTCGTCGGCCCAATCGTCCACCGCGACGCCCTGGGCTGGGAGGCCATACCAGTTGTTCAGATCGCGCGGAAAGAGTGCCGTGACAGCGGCGCCCTGGTTGTGGCTGAAGTAGTGCCGGCCCACCTGCCCGTGGTTGTTCGACAACCCGTTTGGATACGCCTTGGACTTCGACAGCAGCAGGACGCGGACATTCTCGTAGACATAGGTCGCCAGCAGTACGACAGCCGCCGGCTGGAAGTACTCCATGCCATCTTTGATGTAGTTGACGCCGCTCACGCGTCCGTTGGCGTCAACTTCGATCGTTGTGATGGTCGCCTGCGTGACGACGTCGAAGCGTCCGGTCTCCTGGGCCTTCGGAATCGTGGTCACCGCTGTCGATCCCTTCGCCCTGATGTGGCAGCCACCGCGGGCACAGTATCCGTGATACGCGCACGCCGCCCGGTTCTCGTAGGTCCGTGAATTGATGGCGGCTGGGCCGGGGAACGGGTGCCACGCCAGCTTCCGCGCCGTGTCCGTCATCATCTCCGTGAACCCGGTGCCCCTCAACGGCGGCATCGGATACTCGCGCCTCCGTGGGCCCTCGAAGATGTTGCCGCGCGAGTCGATCTTCCCGTTCAGGTTTCCGGCCTGCCCCGAGATGCCGATCTCGTATTCGACGCGGTCGTAATAGGGTTCGAGCTCTTCAAGGCCGAACGGCCAGTCCTCCACCGTGGAGCCGCGGGGAATTCGCGAGGCGCCGTACCGCCGGGTCGTCTCGGCGACCACTTTGAAGTCCCACGGATTGAGCCGCCAGCTTTGCGCCCAGTAGTGGAGCGTCGTCCCCCCAACCGCGTTCATCATGGGATGGATCGCCGATCGGGGTGAGTACGGCGCGGCGGCGTTCGGGCGGTGGGTCGGGACTTCACGATTGGCCTTCTGCACCGCGTGCGGCCAGCCGCGGACGTTGTTCCGCAGCTCGTCAGGCGCGAAGTCCTCTGGACTGAGCCATGTGCCGGCCTCCAGGCCGATCACACGAAGTCCGGCCCGCGCGAGCGGGAGCGCGGCCACGCCGCCGGCCGCGCCGAGCCCGACGATGACGACGTCGGTCTTGTTCAAAGCAATCGCCATGGGCCCCTTCCTTCCAGGCTGGCCCTCGCGGGTCTTCTTTTGGCGAACATCGCGTAGTCGTACGCCGACCGACGGGTTGGCGCGGGGCGTGGAACGAGGCGCTGATCGTTTGCCGTCACTGCGAGCCGCACGCCTGGATAGCCGATGAGATCCCAGCCGATGAAATCAGCGTTCCCGCCGTAGTAGGGGTCGCAGAATGTGCCTTGGATCGTGTGCGCGCGAACGAGGGTGAAAAACGTTGCGGCATCTGGCACAAAGCCAACGGCGACGTTCGACTCCATGTCGCTCAGCACCGCATCTCGATCGGTGGCCGAAAGCGCCGCAAATGGCGCGCCTTTCGACGTCCGCGCGTAGCCGTCAACAGCGGCCAGACCGTTGCGATAGGCATCACGCGATGCAGCAAGCGCGCCGCCGAGCGCGCGATCGATGTAACGCGCGGCACGGGCCTCTACAGCACCCGGTCCGTTGACGTCGCTCGGGATCAGGCGAGCAACGATCGCCTCGAGCGTGTCGGCCTCGGCGACGGTCAGCATCTCCAATGCCTCGCGCCGAACGGTGTCGACCTGGGCCGGCGGATGTGGGTGTGCTGTTACCGGTGAGGCGAGCGTTCGGATCGAGCCGGCGCTCGCCATGGCGCCGACGAGTCCTGCGCCCTTGAGCAGCTCACGTCGTGAAAGAGTCGGTTTTCCGTTTGGATGCTTACGGACCATCGTGTACCTCGTACCTAGCGCAATTCATTTGGGGTGCCGGAGATCATCAGCCGTATTATCGACCTGACAAACTGTCCGACCGGGCTTTACCGGCTGCAACTTGGAATTTATAGCAATGATTCCCTCTGAGATCCTGGACTATTACGGCGCGGGAAAGGAAGAAGAGCGGCTAAGGGCGTCGCTTGGCCGCCTCGAACAGATCCGGACGTGGGAGATCATCGAGCGGCATTTACCGCCACCGCCATCCCGCGTGCTCGATGTTGGCGGCGGCACAGGCGTGTACGCCCTTCCGCTGGCCCGTCGCGGCTACCACGTGCATCTGATCGACCCTGTTCTGCTGCACGTGGAGCGAGCACGGGAGCTGTCGAGACTGTCAGACGTGCCGCTGGTGAGTGCTGAGATCGGGGACGCGCGGAAGCTCGATGTGCCCGACGCGACGTTCGACGTTGTGCTGCTGTTTGGTCCGCTCTATCACCTGCCGGATCGGCGCGATCGTATCAACGCATTGGCGGAGGCTCGACGCGTGCTCGTCCCGGGCGGGCTGCTCTTGTCAGCACATATCTCCCGTTTCGCGTCGGCCTGTGATGGTATTCGCGAGGGTGCACTCCAGAACGCGACGTTTGCGGCGATCGTCGATCGGGATTTGACCGACGGCATCCATCAAAACCCCACCAAGCGCCTCGAGTGGTTCACGACGGCATACCTCGATCGCCCGGAGGAGATCCGCCCCGAAATCGAGGAGGCGGGCCTCCTGTTCGACAATCTCATTGCAGTCGAAGGCCCGGGTTGGATGAACCAGGATCTCGACACATGGCTTGATGACGACGTCGCGCGGGAACGACTGCTTTTCGTCTTGCGCCGCTTGGAAACCGAACCCAGCCTGATCGGCGTGAGCGCGCACTTGCTATCAGTGGCTCACAGGTAACTTGACGTAAGCAGACGATTGGGTAGTCGGGTCAGTGGTTCGAACGTGCGGGCGGCCTGACCCTTCGAGTACCGTGGATCTCGCTGCAACATTGCATGGTCACGCGCTCGTTGCACCCTCAATGGAATAGCTGCTGACTATTTCGCGGGCACCTGAGGAATCCGCAGTTCACACACGAAGCGGCGTCGTCTGTGTCACATCCGTGCGCGCACTTGCACATCAGCGTGGGTGGCACCGACGTTGCCACCCGTGCTTCCATGCGTCTAAACACATCAGCGACTTCGCGCCAGGAGGTGCGGAGCGCCTGCGTCGCGAACCGAGCGGCCGACGTGACCGAGCTGCGGCGGCTTCAACTCGCCATCGAAGCCTCCGGTGAAATCATCTTCACGACGGACGCCAATGGGACGTTTACGTACGTGAATCCGGAATTCGAGCGTGTATATGGTTATCTGTCACGCGAGGTGGTCGGCTGCGCAACGCCCCGTGTGTTGAAAAGCGGAACGACTGAGTCGGACGACTACGCATCCTTCTGGACGCAGCTCAAAGAGAAGCAGGTGGTGAGGCGTGATTTTGTCAATCGAACAAAGACGGGGGTACGGCGGCATATTGAGACATCGGCCAATCCAATTGTCAGTAATGCCGGAGACCTCGTTGGGTTCCTAGCGGTACAACGCGATGTCACGGCGCGGAAACAGCTGGAAACGGCGCTGCGCGAGAGCGAGCATCGATGCCGTACTCTGGCGGACGCTGCACAGGATTCCATCTTCATCGTGAATCGCGCAGGTCGAATCGAGTATGCCAACACGGTCAGTGCGGCACGATTTGGGCTATCGAGTGCCGACGTCGTCGGGAAACGCCTGGACGGCGTTTTCTCGAAGACGACGGCCGCAGAGATGTGGCGTGAAGTATCCACCGTATTCGAGACGGGCCGGCGACAACTGGTCGAACAGCGTTTCGAATCGCCGACCGGCGAACTCTGGCTCGAAACGTGGCTGGTGCCCGTCGAGACTGAAGGGGGCGAGGTTCAATCGATCATGGGGATCGCTCGCGATGTGACAGAGCGCAAGTCCTTGGAGCGCCAGTTCCTCCAGGCCCAGAAGATGGAAGCCGTGGGCCGCCTCGCTGGCGGCATCGCCCATGATTTCAATAACTTGCTCACCGCGATTCTTGGCTATTGCGAGTTGCTGCGAGACCGCGTGCCCGATGCGTCGGACGCGCTCGCCGACATCCATGAAATCAGGACCGCCGGCGAACGGGCCAGCCGCTTGACGCGTCAATTGCTGGCGTTCAGCCGCAAGCAACCGATGATGCGGCAGACGGTCGACCTGAACGCCTTAATTGCCGACGTCCACAGGATGCTTGGCCGACTGCTCGGCGAGGACATCGACTTGTCGGTGACCGCCGCGCCAGATCTCTGGCCGGTGATCGCCGATCCTGGCCAGGTTGAACAGGTATTGCTGAACCTGGCCGTGAACGCGCGCGACGCGATGCCGAAGGGTGGGCGACTCGCGATCGCCACCGCCAATGTCCAGCTCGACGACGCATTCGTACAGCGGCGTCCGGGAGCCGTTGCCGGACCGTACGTCTCGGTGACGGTTCAAGACACTGGCTGCGGCATGACCAGCGAGGTCTTGACTCACGCGTTCGAGCCATTCTTCACGACCAAGTCCCAGGGCAAAGGCACGGGGCTCGGCCTGTCAACCGTGTACGGAATCGTGAAACACAACGGTGGCTACATCACTATTGATAGTGAACCGGCGGTGGGCACCGTCGTCACGGTCCTCTGGCCCAAGGGAAAGAGCGACGGGGATGGATCCAGTGCGCGGTCGGAGACGCCAGTTGAGAGGCCATTGGGTGGGTCGGAGACGATTCTGTTGGTGGAAGACGACCCGGGAATTCGGGCGCTGATGCGAAAGTCGCTGGAACCGTACGGATATCACGTCATTGAAGCGCACGACGTGTCACAAGCAATGGCGATTGCCGCAACCGGGAATGGTCAGATCGATCTGCTATTGAGCGACGTGATCATGCCGGGCCTGCACGGTCCGGATCTGGCGCAGCGCATAGTCGCGGATCGACCACGAATCAAGACTCTGTATGTCTCTGGATTCCCAGGCTCCCACTTGCTAGAACCGAAGGGATCATGTCAGCGGATTGCGTACCTGGCGAAGCCGTTCACACCACAGGCGCTGGCGATGAAAGTCCGGGAATGCCTCGATGCGTAGATTGGGGCCACAGCTGCATCGGACGACGAACACAGTCGCCAGGCCCTCAAGGTGTCACAGGCCTCCGACGCCGCCCGCGACCGGTCCATCAACTCGCGAGGTTCTGATGGTCACCACTCCGAGTACAGGGCCAACCGGACGCTCAACGATGGAGAAGGTAGCGTTCGCCCGCGACGCGGTCAGCGTATGCCGACGCCAGATGCAATCCGTTCTGCCTCAGCCCGGGTGTAATCACCGGTAATCGCAGCCGAGTCGCTGATTGCGCTACGGACGATCGGAGCGATGACGACTTCGCCGTCGATCAGGATCGCGACCGGATGCCCGAGGTGTATCGCTGTCGCTTGTCGCATCCGTTCCGCTCCAGCCGGCAGGAATTCCACGGAGACACTGAAGCGATCCGGGCCATCCTGAATGACCCAACTCTGGGCGATGTCCTCGTTAGTCACGATGGTCTCGGGATGTAGGTAAATCACGCGACCGGAGTCGGCGACCCGCGCCACGATCAGGCCGGGGATCGGCTGTGCCTCAGCGAGACGCATCTCGAATCGCACGGCCGCACGCAGTGTCCCTCGATCGCCAAGGCCCACGAGTAATCCGACGACGATGAGAGCAGCCGCCAGCGCCCCTGCGGCGCCAAGCGCGGCCTTACGACGAGGCACGCGAGGCCGGGCGACCGAAGCAGCTGTCACCACGGTCCGACGAATCTGGTCGCGCGCTTCGTCGAGACGTCGCAGGTCGTCGTTGAGGGGATCGGCTTGTCGCAGCAGATCAGACACGATCTTCATTCGTAGTCTCCATGTCGGGATGCGAGCACACGGGCCAAGTCGCGACGCCCCGCGGAGACGTGCCATCGCACTGTGATGGCGCTGATACCAAGCTGTGACGCGATCGTCGAGACAGCCAGTCCCTCCAACTCGTGCATGACGACGACGGCCCGCCGGCGCGGCGGGAGCCTGTCGAGGGCGCGCCATACCGTGGTCCGCGCAATCACCGCGGGGCCGTGGTCGGGTTCGGCGCGCAACTGCGGGGCAGCGATAGCGTCGTGCCGCCTCTGCACGGCGGCCCTCCGCCACTGGTCGCGACGCAGGTTGATGAGGACGCGAACCAGCCAGGCCTCCTCTCGCTCCGCACCGACAGGCACGGACTTCGGGGCACGGGCGGCGCGAAGGAACGTCTCCTGGACGAGGTCGAGGGCATCGTCGGCGCGGGCCGTGAGTCGTCGCGCGAGACGGTAAATGCGTTGATGATGGGCATCGAACAAGGCGGCGACGCGGTCGCTGGGCCGCTCTTCGACCGTCATTGCCAGAGCGCTCACGATCGGCTGGCCGCTCATACTTACCTAGACGAGTGAGGCTAGCGAAACGATGGGCCGGTTGTCCGCTCGCTTCTGTGTCTCGGTGCTAGGATTTCCAGGCCATGGGAACCGTTGACATTCGCCGCAGCACGCTAGCGTCCGCCGACGCGGTCGGGCTGATCGCAGCGCTGAATACAGAATTGACGGCGACGTTTCCTGAACCAGGCGCCAACCACTTCTCGCTCACCGGCGCGCAAGTCGAAACCGGCGATGGCGCATTCCTGATCGCGTATCTCGACGGCGTGGGCGTTGGCTGCGGGGCGGTGCGGCGATTGGACACGACGACCGCGGAACTCAAGCGGATGTACGTGGAGCCCGGCTCCCGCGGCCGCGGGATCGGACGCGCGCTCGTCGAAGCCCTGGAGCGCGAAGCTCGACTGCTCGGCGTAGCGAAGGTCGTGCTGGAGACGGGTACGCGCCTCGCACCGGCGATCAAGCTGTACGAGGGGATGGGGTACGCGCCCGCTGTTCGGCGAGTATCTGTCGTCGCCGGAAACGAGCCTATGCTTCGGCAAATCACTCGCGGATTCCTGACATCCGATCTGGGAGGCGGGGTGTTCATTGGCCTCGACAGCGAGAAGGAGCAGGAATCGCGCTTCATCAAGATCTTCAGGCTTATCCCTTATCGGCGAGAATCGCGGACCACCGCTCAGTTCGCTCTTCTGCTGTCGTGTCCTCGATGCGTGTCGCGATCGTCCATACGTGTCCTGACGGATCCATGATCCAAGCGATGCGGTCCCCCCAAAACTGGTTCTGGGCGGGAACGAGGACTTGCGCCCCGCTCGTGACCGCTGGCTCGACTGTCTGATCGACGTCCTCGACATACACGAAGAGCACTACCGGAGAGCTTCCGTCTGGAGCTGGCGCGCGGCTCGTCAGTGTTGGCCATTCGCCCTCGATCATGATCATGGCCGGGCCGATCGTCAGCAGTGCGTGCGCGATCTTCCCATCCGGGCCCGGCCGTTGATTGAGCGCAACCCCATTGAAGGTGCGCACGCAGAAGTCAATGGCCACGGCAGGATTCCGACAGACCAAGCGCGGGATGAGGACTGACGAGTTGTCGGGAATGCCCTTTACCTTGGCCGGCCATGTTCTTCTCCCAATTCGGAAAAGCTTCATTCGGCGGTCCACAATGCCTTCACGCGGCGTCATTCTACTGACATCGTCCGCCCGGTCAACCACAGTTGGTGCAGCGGGTTGGATGAACGGCGGTGTGCTCGGATCCGTAAATGGACGACCTGGCGGCAATAGCGGTTCGCACGCAGTTGGGACGCCCGGGCCCGAAGTAGCATCTAGAACCGGCCGTCATGGATCCTGATCTTCGTCAGATCATGCTCGCTTACTACAACGAGCGGGCGCCCGAGTACGAAGAGGCGTACACCCTCGGGACCGGCACGGCGTCGATCACCGACCCGAGTGTCTTCACGGCGGAGATCGTCTCGCTGGCGGGTGTCGTCGGCGGATTTGGGAACGGCCATCTCATCGATCTTGCCTGTGGCACTGGGTATTGGCTGCCTCATTACGTCCGAAACTGTTCGCGCGTGACGCTGTTCGACCAGTCCGAGAGAATGTTGGAGGAGTGCGAGCGGAAGGTACGTGTCCTGGGCCACGCGGATCGGTGCGTGGTGATTCGTGGAGACGCTTTCGACTACGATTTCGCACCCGTCGCCTACGATTGCGCGTTGATCGGTTTCCTTTTGAGTCACCTGTCCGAGCCTCAAGAAGCGGAGCTGTTCCAGAAGGTCAGAAGGATGCTTCGTCCTTCTGGGCGATTCCTGATCCTGGATTCTGCGTGGACCGAGTTACGGGCGACATTCAACCGGAAGGTGGGGCGCCAGACACGCCAATTGAACGACGGCACACAGTTCGAGATCTACAAGCGGTATCTCGACCGCGAAGACATCGCCCGCTGGACGGAGGAGTATCACGTGACCATCCGCGTCGAGCACTTCGGGGAGGCGCTTGTCGCCGTCTCCGGCCGTTTCGGGACTTAGCTCAGTGGAGCGTGACCGTGACGCGCCGTTGCGGCGTGCCAAACAGCGAGACGCTGCCGGTGAATCATCGTCTTCAAGGATGACGTGACGGCTCGAAGGACTCAAGTCATCGGCGCTGGATTGCGGGTGCGTTTACGACGGTCGCGTGACGACGGGCGTGATGAAGATCTCCCGTCGACTGCCATCGCGCCACACGATCGCTTTCACGCGGCGACCAGGGGGAGTATCGCGGACGACCTTGCCGAACTGAACGGGATTGGTAATCGCGACCGCGTCGAATTCCGTCACGATGTCTCCGCGTCTCAAGCCCGCCTCGTCAGCGGGGCCGTCGCGGACGACCTGTTCGATGACGACGCCGGCCAGTCCTTGGGGTCGCCGACTCTCTGGCAGCACCGAGACCGAGACACGAATATCCGATCCAGGTCCCTGCAGGATGAGCGAATCTGGCCCCGGCGCTCGAGGAAAGTTCTGCGGAGCGGATGGGGTTGCCGTCAAGCCTGTCAGGAATACAACAGCGCCGATCAGCGGTGGAACGAAGTAATGGCCCATGTGCGGCCCTCCCCATTTCAGCAACGAAAGTAGCGCATCCGCGTGACCTGCGCAATCCGGTGCTTCACGCCATTTCGTATAAACCTCGGGAGGGCGTCAACGCTCGCGTGCATGCACTTCAGCAGTCGTGAGGCGGCGATCGGGCACGGTCATCGGCTCAGAGTGAAGTTGACCGTCACTACCATTCGCACAGGAACGGCCCGACCGTCGACGATCGTCGGCTCGAAGCGCCAGTCGCGGACAGCGTTCAATGCGGCCTCGTCGAGCAGGGGAATGGACTTCACGATTCGAGCATCCGTCACCAGCCCCTCTCGATCGATGACGATTTCCGCTTGCACGCCGCCTTGGATGCCAGCCGCCTGCGCCTCGTCGGGGTACAAGGGAATGCCCTCGCGTCTCGGAGGTGGGAAGTTCCCGCCGATTTGGTAGACGCCGTTGCTATCGGGCTGGCCCGGACTGAGCAGCTCGGCCGGCGTCTGTTCGCGAGCGGCCGTGCTCAGCGCCGTCACGCGACGGGCATAGAACTGTGCGAGCTGTTTGTAGGTTTCGATATTGTCGGCATGCCGCTGACGTGCATCGAGCAAGGTTTGTTCCGCGGTGTCGGGAAACGCTTGCGCCTCCTGGAGCGCGGCCAGGTCGAACGCAAATCGCGGATCCGTGGGGCTGAGCACGATCAACTCCCTGAGCACGACCTCTCGTCGGGCCGGATCATCGAGCTGCGGGGTGTCGTAGATCCGAGCGAGAGCAGTCAACGCAGAGAGTCTCACGTCTGACGTGCCGAGATCGGACGCACGTCGATAGTGGTCCGCCGCGGCTTCGAGGTGGTTTCGACGTTCAGGCGTTCCGACTGGGGAGGCTGCCCCAAGCTTCGCTTCCTGCTCTCCGAGACACAGTTGGTCCGCAGCCGAGCTGCCCAGAGTCGCGATACAGGAGACGGCCGGCGATGGGGGCGCCTGCGCGGCACTCATCGACGCCGCCAAGAAAACAGTCAGCACCATGACTCCAGCCTCCTGCGGCATTTAAACACCACATCACGACATCTGTTCTTTCGAACGATCACTGTGTCCGCGGGTGCCGTGCACCTGGAGTATTCCGGCTGAGTCTCATAGAAACCGACGTCGACGTTGTTGTTGCAGGAGCTGGCCCCACAGTCGAAGCGGTGATCGAACGCGGTTCCTTTCCTGTAGTGCGCGGCGTTAGGGGACATGACCCGCGCAACGATTCTCAGATCTGAAATGTTTTTTGCGCCCGCATCACAAACTGCTGTTGACGCGAATTGATAATGTCCCCTCCTGAGCGAAATAGAAATGTCCCCTAAGCTGGTGACCTCAAAGGAGGCCATCGCTGGGAAGGACATGGATGAGTGCGCGAGAGTTGAGACGGGTGGAGGTGTTGAGCCGCGTGAAGGCGGGGACGCTGAGTCTGGGTTCGGCGGCGACATTGTTGGCCGTGAGCTATCGCCAGGCGAAGCGTCTGG
>DATCJA010000035.1:0-16485 GCA_036507475.1 Vicinamibacterales bacterium | reverse complement strand
GCTGGGGGAGGCCAAAGCGAAGGCGCGGACCGAGTTCGCCCAGGCGCTGTCATCGACGGGCAAGTCGCTCGACGAGGTCCGCCGGTTCATCGAGGCGTATCCGGTACTGCGGCATCCCTTCTATCGCGTGCCGCACAGGGACGGGATGACCGGCACAGCGGCGCAGTTCGTGCTGCATGTCGGCGACCTGATCGACGGTCGCGCGCGCTTCAGCCGGATGCCGTGATGCCTCGGCAATATCTCGTGGGCGTTGACGTCGGATCGACGACGGTCAAAGCCGTCGCGGTCGACGTCGACTCCGACGAGATCGTGTGGTCGGACTACCAGCGGCACGAGACGAAGCAACCGGAGAAGACGCTCGAGTTCCTCGTGCGGCTCGAGGCGGATCTCTACCTCAATGGTGAGAACTCCCGCCTGTTCTTCACCGGCACCGGTGGCGGTGCCCTGGCGCCGCTCGTGGGAGGCAAGTTCGTCCAGGAGGTGACGGCGGTCTCGCTGGCTGTGGAGAAGCTCCATCCCGAGGTCAACTCCGTTGTCGAGCTCGGTGGCCAGGACGCGAAGATCATCGTCTTCAAGGAGGACCCGGAGAGCGGGCGCAAGAAGAAGATCCCGTCCATGAACGACAAGTGCGCAGGAGGCACCGGGGCGGTCATCGACAAGATCAATGCCAAGCTCCGCATTCCCGCCGACGCGCTCTGCAACCAGGGCTACGTTGGGATCAAGCTGCACAAGATTGCCGGCAAGTGCGGCGTCTTCGCGGAGACGGACATCAACGGGCTGCAGAAGGCGGGCACGCCGCCGGACGAGCTGATGGCGTCGCTGTTCGATGCCATCGTGCTTCAGAACCTGACCGTGCTGACGCGCGGACACACCTTGCGCCCGCACGTGCTGCTGCTCGGGGGGCCGAACACCTTCATCCGCGGCCTGCGCGAGGCGTGGCAGCAGAACATTCCGAAGACATGGACGGAACGCGGTGTCGAGATCCCGGATGGCGAGTCGCCGGAATCTTTGATCAAGGTGCCCGCGAACGCCCTGTACTTTGCCGCCCTCGGCGCCGTGCAGTTCGGCCGCGACGAAGGCATCGGCGTCGGCCGGTATCTCGGGACCTCCGCGCTCGAGCGCTACCTCAGGGTCGGTCGCGCGTCCGAGAAGCTGGCGTCAGGGGCACGCGGACTGAGCGCATCCGACGAAGAGCTGCGCGCCTTTCGTCAGGCGTATGCGCCGAAGCCATTCGCGCCGGCCACGTTCCACGCCGGTGAGATCGTGCGCGGCTTCGTCGGCGTGGACGGCGGGTCAACCTCCACGAAGGCGGTGCTACTGGCGGCAGACGGGGACGTGCTGTGCAAGGTCTATCAGCTCTCGAAGGGCAATCCGATCCAGGACACCATCGACATGTTCGAGGGGCTGCGCGCGCAGGTGGAAGGGCAGGGCGCGACACTCGACGTCCTGGGCGTGACGACCACCGGGTACGCGAAGGACATTCTGCGGGACGTGCTGCAGGCCGATGCCGCGCTCGTCGAGACAGTCGCCCACACGGAATCTGCCCTCCGCTTCTATACGGACCCGCACGTCATCGTGGACGTCGGGGGCCAGGATATCAAGCTGATCGTGCTGAAGCAGGGCCGCGTCAAGGACTTCAAGCTGAACACGCAGTGTTCGGCGGGCAACGGCTACTTCCTCCAGTCGACGGCGGAAGGCTTTGGCATCGACGTCGCCGATTTCGCGGAGCGGGCGTTCTCGGCGCAGGTGATGCCGGTGTTCGGGTACGGCTGCGCCGTCTTCATGCAGTCGGACATCGTGAACTTCCAGCGCCAGGGCTGGGCCGCCGAGGAGATTCTCGCCGGCCTGGCGGCGGTGCTGCCGAAGAACATCTTTCTGTACGTCGCCAGTATTCCCAATCTGGCGAAGCTCGGGTCACGATTCGTACTGCAAGGCGGGACGCAGCACAATCTGGCCGCGGTCAAGGCGCAGGTCGACTTCATCCGCTCGAACTTCCGCGGCGCGGACAGCGAGCCGGAGATCATCGTGCACGAGCACTGCGGCGAGGCGGGCGCCATTGGCGCCGCCGTCGAGGCGATGCGTCTGTACCACCGCGGCCGCCGCACGACGTTCATCGGTCTCGATGCGGTCCGGACGATCAGCTACCGCACGACGCGGAGCGAGGCGACACGCTGCAGCTTCTGCAAGAACAGCTGCCTGCGGTCGTTCATCGACATCAAAATCCCAGCGAGTGCAGAACCTGCGGCAGAGAGTGTCCCGCCGACGTTCGTCTCGAAGGTGGCCAAAGCCGATGACGAGCGGCGGCTGATCATCGCCACCTGCGAGAAGGGCGCCGTCGAGGATGTCGAGACCATGCGCGGCATCAAGTCGGGCATCGACGAGGCCAAGCGGGCCAACCCGAACCTCGTCGACATCGCGGCGAAGGAAGCGTTCCGGCCGCGCGGCACCTCCTGCGTGGCGGATCCCGTACCGCAGCGGCTCTGGACGCGTGCGGCGCGCGAACGGGCTGTCGCGACGCGACGCCGACGTACCGTGCGCATCGGCATCCCGCGCGTGTTGAACATGTACACGTACGCGCCGTTCTTTAATGCCTACTTCGAAAGTCTGGGCGTGCCCGGCGGCAACGTCGTGTACTCCGACTACACGAGCGCCGAGCTGTATCGCGAGGGCGCCCGCCGCGGAGCGATCGATCCGTGCTTCCCGGCCAAGGTGGCCATTGCCCACGTGCACAATCTCCTGTTCAGCAAGCACGCCAGGAAGACGCTGGATTACATCTTCTTTCCGATGATCGACGCGCTGCACACGTCGCTGACGCACCTGCAGGCCTCGAATGCGTGTCCGACCGTTACCGTGACGCCTGAAACCGCCAAGGCGGCCTTCACGAACGAGGGCGACGCCTTCGCGCAGCACGGCGTGACGTACCTCTGTCCGATGGTGAACTTCGCGGATCGGCCGTTGCTCTGCAGGCAGCTGCTCGACGCATGGGGTCCGATTCTCGGGCTGTCCGCCGAGGAGAACCGGCGGGCGGTGGACGCGGCCTTCGATGGGCTGCTGGCCTACGAGGCGGACATGCGGCAGCGCGCGCGGGCCGTGCTCGATCAGCTCGAACGCGAGCGGCGTGTCGGCCTCGTCGTGCTCGCGAGACCGTATCACCACGATCCGGGACTCAATCACGAGATCCTGGAGGAGTTCCAGAAGCTCGGGTACCCGGTGTTCTCGCAGAGCACGCTGCCCATGGACGCCGATCTGCTGGAACGGCTCTTCGGGGACGAGGTGCGCGCCGGATTGATTCGGGATCCGCTCGAGATCCAGGACGTCTGGAAGAACAGCTATTCGGAAAACACCAACCAGAAAGTCTGGGCCGCCAAGTTCACCGCCCGGCATCCGAACCTGGTTGCGCTCGAGCTCTCGAGCTTCAAGTGCGGTCACGATGCGCCGATCTACTCGGCGATCGAATCGATCATCGAGCAGTCAGGCACTCCGTACTTCTCGTTCAAGGACATCGATGAGAACCGGCCGAGCGGCTCGATCAAGATCCGCGTCGAGACTATCCACTATTTCCTGAAGCGGTACGGCGAGGACCTCCAGTTGGAGCCGGTCTCGGAAGCCGACATCGAACGCCGGATCGAGGAGTACGAGCGGCCGCTTCGCGAGCAGTTGCCCGCCGCGAGGGGCCCGGACAGAAGCGCCGCGATGCCTGGGGAGTATTCAGCGCCGATCTCGGGCACGGCGGACGCGAGGGCGTAAGCCTGGAGAAGGTTGCGCTGAGATGCCGCGAAGACCGCCATCCCGTGGGCGGTGACCATGCGGCGGCTCGACAATAGCCCTTCGATCGCGGCGATGTTTCGGTGACACTCGGTGCGCGCCGCGGCGTCGCTCGAGAGCGTCTCGTCGATCCGCTTCACTTCATTCTTCAAGTCGCTCGCGCCACAACGATCTCAGGAAAATCCGACATGTTGCTGCGAGATTTTCGCGCTGGATGGTGCGTCTGACGGAATCGAACGAGTGCATTGGTGTTGCGCCGCTGTCCACAACCGCGCATTCTGCTGGTATGGCAATTGCGGCCAGTCGGATGAATCAAGAACGGTGTCCGGCGTACGCGCCTTTCGGCATTTCGAGCAAGAAGAAGGTCAGCGCGTGAGCCCGAGACAGATCGTCTGAGACGCAGGAAGGAGGAGCTGTGCCGACAAAGCTACGGACATTCGGATGGAACACGTGGACCCTCATCTTCGTCTTGCTGATTCTCATCCTGAGTATGGTGTACCTCGCGTATTAGCGCCCGAGAGGGTGGAGTTGATGTCATGCGCTTCAAGAATCGCGACGAGGCGGCTACGCAACTCGCCGGACGGCTGGTCGCGTACAAGGGCCAGAATCCACTCGTCCTTGGCGTACCACGCGGCGCGGTGCCGATGGCTCGGATCATTGCCGACGCGCTTGGGGGTGAGCTCGACGTGGTGCTCGTCCGCAAGCTTCGGGCGCCGGGGCAGCCGGAACTGGCGATCGGTGCCGTCGACGAGGCTGGAAGCGTGCTGAAGGGCAGGTATTTCGATGTCGCCGACGAGGCATACGTGCGCGAAGAAGTCCGCACCCAGCAGGATGTCATCCGCGCGCGTCGGCGGATGTATACGCGTGCACAGAAAGCCATCGATCCGGCGGGACGTGTCGTCGTGATCGTCGATGACGGGATTGCCACCGGATCGTCGATGCTTGCAGCCATTCGTTCAGTGCGCGCACGGAAGCCAGGGAAACTCGTCGTGGCAATCGGAGTTGCCCCCGCGCAATCACTTGGGGCGATCCAGGCAGAAGCGGATGAGGTCGTCTGCCTGCACGCACCGGCTGACTTTTATGCAGTCGGCCAGTTCTTCGACGACTTCTCGGAGGTGACCGACGAGATGGTCGTGACGGCCCTGTCGCGCGTTGCCCGCGCGGCATGAGGCGCCCGCATTTCCAAGCGGTCGTCCCGCGCGACAACGTCGGTGAGGTCTGCGACGGCGAGGCGATGGCCTTCTTGTCTCCACCATGAATCCAGGACGCGCTCCGGCGTGATGATCACGTCCGACGTGTAGGTCCGGCCGTCAATCTCGATCGTGCCGAAATGGTAGACCGCGATGTTCATTGTGACCACCTCATGAGGGAGATGACGTCCCGAGCTCGGCTCTTCGAAGTACGCGCTTCATGTCTTGCTCGTGCGCTGCGCGTGCCCTGCGGCGGGTCGGACCACGCCAGCGGCGGCGCAAGGTTGTCGTCGTCGCAGGTGAACCGCCGCGGGATCGCCTCGCCATCTGCGAAGCCGGAACTCCGGAAGGTGAATGCCATTCCACTGCTCGAAGCATAGGACGGACCAATGGAAGGCTCAGCGTGTTGCAAACTCACCGATGCCTTCGAGTCGCTGACGACATGACGCCGGTACCCGCCTGCGTCGTCGCGAACTATTCAGCAGGATCTGCGCGAAAGTTCTCTGTAACACCGCCAGATCCTCGCCTTGTTTATTGAAGGCGTCGGGCGAAATCACTAACGCCGGGCGTCGCTTCGAGGAACTGAGGTCGGTGAAGGGAAAGGAGACGAGGACGATGTCGCCGCGTCTATAGCGTGTCGTAGACGGCATCGGCCGGGTTGTTCCAGAATTCGAAGCTCTTCTCCGCGGCCTTGAGCCAGCCGAGCGTCTCGAGAAAATCTCGTAGCTCCTCATCCGAGAACGCCGTGTAGATCGCTCCCTGTTGAGCGCCCTCGACCTTTTCGAGCGGCTCGAACACACCGTCCGGGTAGGCGATCTTGATGCTCATGTCTCAATGATACCGTTGCGATTGCGCCTGGGCAGGCGTGACGGAGCGACCGCCGGCCTTGCGATTTATCATGCGCGGGAACCACAGAACGCCTCCAAGACTCGGGAACAATTTGGGAACAATACCGACCAAACACCGTGGACCCGGCGAGGATCCGTATCGGCGATGAACGCCAAGAGCAACTCGGTGCGCAGCGTGACATTCAGCCCCGGCTGCCCGCGACATGGCGCAGGTCTCGCGCGGTGACGATGAAGATGACATCCTCAGCGATGTTCGTTGCGTGATCGCCCACGCGTTCGAGATGCCGTGACACGAGGATAAGGTTAATCGCAGGTTCGGTCATCCGTGGATCGTCGAGCATCAAGTCGAGGTACTCTCGAAACGTCTTCATCTTGAGGTCATCAAGCTCGTCATCGCGATCCAGGACGCCCTGCGCCGTATTCACGCTGTGCGACACAAACGAATCGAGGGCGTCGTGCAACATTGCCCCCGCCAGCGTGGCCATCCGTTCGATACTCACAAGCGTCTTCACTGGGGGTTGTTTCAGATACCTCTTGGTGGCTTCGGCGATATTCACAGCGAGATCTCCGACGCGCTCGAGGTCGCTCGCGATTTTCATGGCAGCGATGAGGGATCGCAGATCGACCGCCACCGGTTGATGAAGCGCACACATGGTCAAGCAGCGGTTGTCTATCTCCACTTGGAATTCGTTTATCTCACGATCGTGATCAATGACGGTTTGCGCCCGGTTGGCATCGCGGTCCAGCAGGGCGTGAATCGCCAGCTGAATTCGCTCCTCGACGAGACGACCCATCGCCAGCAGGCGTTGTCTTACGTCGTCGAGTTCCGCTGCAAAATGGCGTGTTGCACGTGTGTCTTGGTTCATCACCCGATTCCCCTGTCAGGCTACACATCGGCAGACTGCGTGCCGTTCTCCTAGGTCGTACGCGTCACGGAATCGAGCGACGACATCTGCGACGGCTCCTTCCGAGAGCGCTTTGGCCGAGGCCGGATCAACTGGAGCTGGACTGGGCAGCCTGGTTGCCATGTCTGACATGAACGCCTCTCCTTTCCGCATACCGTATCGCCGCCTGCTGCATCGTCTTGATCTTGTCGAGCATGCTGGCGGAAGTATCGAGCAGATCGCTCCAAAAGCGTGCGCACGTCGATGACACGGACCGGCTGGTCGGCCTCGACATGCGAGATGAGGTCGGTCAGCAGCACGCGGACGGGTACCCGTTGCGTGCGCAGGCGTTGAGCCAGGTACAGCGACTCCGCGGCAGGAATCACGGTGTCGTGCCTGCCGTGCAGTAATAAGACCGGCGCCTTTGGGGCAGGTGATCGGGACGGCGAGAGTGCCGCCGCTTCTACGTGGCTCGCGACGTAGGGCAGCAGGAGCGGCCCGAGGTGAGCGACGTCGCGATTGTTGACCGAGTCAAGTAGCGTCGCCGCGGGCTCAGGGAGGCCCGGTGCGAGTGTCCGCAACGCGGCGAACTCACGTTCGGCTGCTCGGGCGTCCACTCCATCAAGGTACGAGGCCCACAGGAAGCGTCGCACGGCATCGCGAAGCAGGGTGACTTGCTCGGGCGGCACCAGGTGATCGGCGACGTTCAGCAGAACGACAGCAACGCCATAATCGTGTGGTGGCCCTTCCACGGTTGCGGGGTCGAGCTCCTGCCACGGACCGATCGCCGGTCCTCCCTCGATTCCCGTGCAGAGGTAAGTCAGCACTCGCGGCAGGTCGTCATGACCGCCAAAGGCAAACACATACGAGAGGCGGTTGCGCAGTGCTGGACGGCCTGCGGCCACGATTGCGAGGCCGCCGCTGAAACTGATCCCCATGAGCCCGATGCGGCCTGTCGGTGACAGCTCGGAGTTGGTGGCGAGCCACAGGGCCGCTTGCTCGATGTGGTCGGTGAGCACGGGCGTAATCTCGAATCGCGGCAGCTCGGGGATCTCCGGTGTGACCGCCGTCACGTGGCTCCTGGCCAATTCGCGGGAAAGGGCTATCAGACGCGGCTCGTCGATGCCCGCCGGGTGAAGTCCGGACACGACCAGCACGGTCTGATTGGACCCTTGCGCGGGCATGTATAGCCGGCCCGCCATCGATCCCCGGCCGATCGGAATGCGCACGAGACGCTCGACGTGGGGCACCGCGTCGAGCTCAGCCAAGCTCCGCACGACACCGTGCAGATTGGCCCCTCGGACGACAAGAGACAGACCGTGAGCGTCGCGGTACGCCCATGCGCCCAGGAGAACGAACGCGAGGGCGCCTATTATTGCGACCGCGGCACGTCGGTAGTGGCGCACGCTTATGCCCTATGCGTTACGCGGTGGCGTCATGCTCGCAGTGCGGTGGATCGACGACGGTTCCCGGCCGACCGGGCAACGGCATCGCTCGGAGTTGGATGATGGTTCTGGTTCCGTCCACCGATTCGATAAGCAGAGCCGCCGTGGCTCCGTCGTCGGTTTGTTCGACGTAGATGTGCGTCACGCCATGGATGATGTGCGTGAGATGCTCCGCAGCAGATCGCGCCACGGAAACGGCGATCGTGCCGTCGTGATCGATGCGATCGGCTGATATGCCAATCAGCGGCAGACTGGCGATTTCGGGCTGTGCGCCGATTTCTGGGCCAAACACGTCGACCGAAACAATCCAACCTTCGTGGGCAATCGTGAACGCATTCAGCCCGTCGACCCAGGTCTCACGTGGAAGTTCAATGGTCCGCATCAGGCTGCTCGAGGGCGAAGCCGGCGTGAGCTGCGTGCTGGACTCCGGCGGCGAATCGACGATGGGGACTGTATCGCTGAAATCGCGCCGCGAATGATGGCGCGGGTCTCCCGGGCGCTCAGATCGCGACGCTCGAGTAGACGTGTCGCGAGTGCCTCAATCGGCTGTCGCCAGGTCGGGCGTTCGACCAGCGAATGGGCCCGCATTTGCAGCCACCGCAGATAGGCGCTCGTTTCCTCGCTGGTTCGGCAAATCGATTCCGCACGGCGCATCGCCTCATAAAAATCCAGGCCACCACCCGGATAACTCGCGCGACCGACGCCAATTCGTTCCGCCTGGGCGCCGGCGAGCAACACGATGATGTGGCGCTCGATGACATGCGCGCTGCGAATGTCATCGGCTTCACCTGAGGTCACGTGAGGAAGCCACAGCTCGAGCCATCCGAGTGCGTTCCCTTCGTCTGATCCGATCGAGATCCGGCGCAGCCGAACGTGCAGATGGTAGGCGGCAACGGCGTGTCCTGCCTCGTGAAAGGCCGCTGCGATGAGTTGCCGCTGTCGTCGAGATTGGCCTGACGGGGGTCGAGCAGCCGCCGTGGTCGACCCACGTTCACACATGCTGCGCAGCTCGCCTTTCGCCTTGTCCAGGACGGCTCGCCGCGCCGGGGTCAGCTGCCGGCCAGCGCGGTTGATGTAGAACGTCAACATCGACATGGCAGATTGGTACGGTGTGCCCTTCCGGCGCGTGCTCTGGAGCGCCGATCGCTTCAACGACTCTGCAATCCGGCGGGGATCGCGCCACGTGAACACGCCGGGCTCCAGATCGAGCGCGTGACTGCGTTCCGTCACTCGCTGCGACCACCTCTTGGCCCGTGTTCGTCGCGCGTTCGTCATGACCCCAACCAGTGCAGCGGTCAACACGTCAGATGCAGCGCGGCAACGACCCGGCCGGGCTCCTTCTGCAGCCGGTCGAAGTCTTGTACCGCCTCGCGGGTGCGCGCATCGCGCACCTGAATGCCATGCGCCGTCAAATACCGCCGTGCTTCGTCTGAGACGGTCATCCGCCCAAAGTAGCCAGTTCCGATTACCAGCAGGTCGGGCTTGGCCGCGACGACATCGCCGAGGTCAGCGATCGCCAGGCTGTGGCCCTGCTGCCTCCACCACGTGTCGATCACGCGCTCCGGAGTAATGATCACGTCCGATGTGTACGTCCGGCCGTCAATGTCGATCCTGCCGAAGCGGTAGCCGGCGATGTTCATGATCCGTACCTCACGCGCGCAGTGCCGCCCAGGAAGTGCCTGCCACGTGGCAAACGGTTTGGGGATGTCTCCGCTCGGACCAGAGAGCCACGGCGATGAAGCTACGTCTCATCTCTCACTCTTGCGCTCGTAGCGGCCCATGAGGCGCGCAGTGACTAACGTGTGCACGTGGAGTGAGCGCTCGAGCGCCTGTCGAGTCCTGCCGTGCATGTCGAGGGCGGACACGTCGAGGGCGTAGAGCGTGAAGACATATCGATGAGGCCCATCGCCGGCCGGGGGACATGGCCCGCCGTACTCCGCCCGGCCGAAGCTGTTTCGCAGCGCTTTGCCGCCCACGTGTTCCCGCAACTCCGTTGTCGTCGCAGGAATGTCGTACAGCAGCCAGTGCGTGAAGGTCCCGTGCGGTGCATCGGGATCTTCCATGACGAGGGCGAAGCTGCGGGTGCCCTCCGGCGCGTCCGACCACGCCAGCGGCGGCGCGAAGTCGTTGCCATCGCAGGTGAACTGCCGCGGGATCATCTCGCCATCCTCGAATGCGGAACTCCTGAGGGTGAACGCCATAAGCCAGCCTGTGCCCGGGTGAGCGGTCAAGAGGACGAGTCCTCGCGTGCGCTCCTGCTGTGTGTTCAGGTCTGGGCAACCCACGTCGAGGAAACCCCGCTCTTGTCCCTGACGTGGCTGCTCGAAGCATAGGACGGACCAACGGGCGCGTTCCGCGTTCCTCGGCATCGCCGACGAGTTGGCCTTCGAGTCGCCGGGAAGATGATGTCCAGCTCGAAACAAGCACAGTCGCGGAATATTCAGCAGCATCGGCGCGAAAGTTCCCACAGCTAGCCCTATTGCGCCCTCGACGCCCTTCCATCTCAATGGGAGGTTGGAACAAACCCTGCTGATGCCCCTCTGCACGTGAATCGCGATGGGAGAGAAGGACACAGTGCCGGCGTCACGATCGCGACCCTTCGGAAGGGAAAAGTGGCTCGCGTCGAGGACCTCATCTTCGACACCGGCGACGAATTTCCGCGCCGCATGGGGGCGACCGGTCACTGCGGCGACAGCCCTGCCTTAACCTGAGGTCCAACGGCATCGGTTGAAAGGCGTCAGGTGCAGCCACTCCGAGAACTATTGAGCCGCATCAAGTGGGACGCAGAATTCGGTAAAGGAACCTTCGCGCTCGGATATTTCGATCGGATCGCGCACAAGGAGCGGATTGTGACGTTCACCTCCATCAGCATGGATCCAGGAGCACGCAGCTTCTGCGTCCACGATGACGATGGAGTCACCGTTCATATTCCGCTTCATCGCGTGCGCAGTGTGTACAAGGACGGTGTGCCGATCTGGCGCCGCTAGTCTGAATGTAGCTCGACGCGTTGACGAATCCCAAGGAGGCACATGCTGTTCGCACTCGACAAGCAGCAAGTACCGCGAGTGCGCCAGACGACTTTCGGCCGGAGTTCACCGAGGCCGAAATGCTGATGGCCGTGTGACGCACCCATCCGGACGTCGTCGCCCGCCGGCGTACACGGCCAGTCGCAAGTTACGGGACTTCACTTCGTAAACAACACCCGGCGTCATCCTACGCAGCTCTATGAGGCAGCCGCCCTGGTGCCGATCGCATGGGCCCTATTGCGCTGGCGCCGCGCTCATGTGCCCGACAGGGATTGTGCTTGGTCGCTACCTCATCATGGCCGGGATGCTGCGCTTTGCCATCGAGTTTGTGAGGGTCAATGTTCGTGTGCTCGGGCCGCTAACGCTCGCGCATCTCGGGTCGCTGATTCTCATCCTCGTTGGGACATGGCTGCTTTTGTCCGGTCCCCGGCTGGCGATCAGGCAAGCGACTCGATGACGCACCGGAGCCGGCGCTCCGCCTCCTCGACGATTGGTGTGAGGCCGGGGTTGTCGACCAGCGAGAGCATCGCCCGCGGGGTACAATCAAGACTGTGCTGAGGACGCGCAAATCGGCGATCGTGCTGTGTCTTGCTGTAGCGCTGTGTGCGGCGTTGACGCCTGCACCGTTCTTGCCTGCGTATGCGATCCTCGTCCCGCTGTGGCCGCTCTTTGCACTCGTTCCCATTCTTCGGCTCCCCAGACCCGAGGAGTGCCGCGACACACAGGCTGTTCCCCTTTTCTCGGATCTTGTCCCCCGGGCACCTCCTGCTTAACGTCATCAACTGACGGTGAGGGTGACGCGCGGTCATCGTTGACCGCGCGAAGGGGGAACTGTGTCATTGAAAAAGTCGCTTCGAACAGTTCTGGCCTGTTTCGTTTTGGAGATCGGTGTGCTTGCTGGCATCCCGATGCGCCCCGAACAGGTCAAGGAACTCATGCACCTGATGAACCAGCCAAAACTCGCGCAGACCAATCCCAACGAGAGTCACGAGGGCGATGATCCTCATGGCGCCGGTGCTGTGCAGTCGGACGACGAGGCGTTGGGCGATTCCTAGGATGGGTCCCGCGGCGCGTAGTACCCAGCTCGGGTGCGGACATGCAGATCACGTGAGCGTACGCGTACCGAAATGGTCCGCCAGTGACCTTCGCGGCGATCACGCCTTTTGGGAGGTGACGGCTTATCCGTGAGTGGAGGCGTCGCCTGCTATTTGCCGACCGCGATCCTCAATTCTCCCCACCAGGTGACGCTTCCAAGCCCCAGGTCCACGTGTTCGACGTAGGAGATCTTGTCGTTCAGCCGGGTGAGCCTGATGTACTGGCCAGGTTCGGATGACAGGTACGTGAACACTCCGGACGATGAAAGTCGAAGAGGACGGTTACCCCGGCTCGCCCAGTAGAACTGGCCATTGACGACGGTCACGGTCAGGCGGTCCTTTGAGGCGTCCGCTCCGCTCAAGAGGCGTCGCGTTGCGCCTGCTTGTGCGGAATCGATTCTTACGGTGGGGATGCCTTCGAGCGTCGTGGCGGTCTCTGGAATCTCAACCGTCTGCGCCTTGGCCGGTTCCTGGCCGAGGGAGATTGACACCGCCATGCCGAGGCAGGCTATCGCGATCACAAAAACCCCTGAGCTTCGTTGCGAGGGCCACATAGCGTTCTCTCCTAGCTGGCGCGATGGTGTGTCGTCGTTCCTGCCCACGCCGCGCTTGTTGCGCCGTGCCTGTGATGCAGCCCCGATGCCAGCTGGTTCTGTTTCGCCGTGTCTACGCAGGTTGGTGCGTGAGGCAGATGCTGCAAAACGCTCGAGAACATTTCACGCTGGCCGGCACATAGCTATTTCTGCTACCGCGACGAGGCATCCGGGGCGGAAGCCTCCATGGACGTAACCGGTGGACGTAGAGGAAGCGTGAAGCTTACTTGAGTGCCGCCCTCAGGCGGGCAGGTCACCGTGATGGTGCCGCCGTGCAGCTCCACAGTGCGCCGCGCGATGGGCAGCCCGAGGCCGCCGCCGCGCGCTTTGGTCGTGAAGAACGGCTCGAAGATCTGGTCACGGATCCCCGCAGGAATCCCTGGTCCCGTATCGTGGATGTCGACACGACAGGCATCGGGCATCCGTGTGAGCCGGATCCGAATGGACCCAGTGCCCCGCATCGCGTGTGCGGCGTTGATCAGCAGATTCAGGAACGTGGCCCGAAGCAGGGCGCTGTCGCCCGTGAGCGCGACGTCCGGACCCTCGATGTCGACCAGCACGTGCTCTGTGGCTGGATCCCGCCGCATGGCATCGACTGCATTCAGGAGGAGCAGACGCAGCTCGATTGGTTCCAGGCGCAGTGGGCGGGGGCGGGCGAAGACGAGGAGATCCTGCACCAGCTCGTTGAGGGCATCGACCCGGTCGATGATGTCGCGCATTACCGGGAGGTCGGCGTCGGCGGCCTGGCGCCGGGACATGATGATCTGTATGGCGCCTTTGATCCCGGCGAGTGGGTTCTTGACCTCGTGGGCCACCACACCGGCAAGCTGCCCGACGCGCGCCAGTGATGCCTGCTCCCGCAATCGTTCCTCGGCTGCCTTCCGTTCGGTGATGTCGTAGCGGATCGAGATGTACTGGTACGGCTTCCCGGTGTCGTTCAGAAACGGCACGATCGTCGTATCAACCCAGTAGTGGTGGCCGTCTTTCGCCCGATTCCGCATCTGGCCATGCCACACGCGCCCGCGCGCGATCGTCTGCCACATGTCACGGAAGAACGACTTCGGGTGCAGCCCTGAATTGATGATCCGGTGGTCCTGGCCGAGCAGTTCCTCGCGCGGATACTGGGAGATCTCGCAGAACTTGTCGTTGGCGTATGTAATTCGGCCCGACACGTCGGTAGTGGCCACGATTGCGGACTGGTCGAGGGCGTATTTGAGGTCGGCGAGTTGCTTGATCTGGGCGCCAGACTGACGCTGCAGCCGGTTGAAGCGCAGAAAAAGGACGACGCACACCCACATGAGTACGCCCACGAGGGTGCGGATCGAGGAGGGCGAGCGCAGCGGCTCAGGTATCCATGGGCCGAGGTCGGCGAAGACGATCCCTGCCGTCAGGAGCGTCGCAAGGAGAACAACGAGACGCTCGGGATGTGTGTAGGGCACGAGGCGGCGTGACACGGCTGTGTTTGCATGCGAGTTCCGGACCCGCAACCCAGGACTGGTGCCCTGGCGTGCTGCTTGCTCAACCCTCGTGGAAATCGTCCGAGTAAGGAGATCGCCGTGAAATTCTCCACACCGATCGCGGATAAACCCACCCCTCCCATTCGGGTCGCCAACGCCACCGTTCTCGTGGTGGACGACGAATCTCTCATTCGCTGGTCCATCAAGGAACGGCTGGCGCACGAAGGCTTGACCATCCTGGAGGCCGGCACGGCGGCCGGCGCCTTGGAACAGGCGAGCGACGCCGTCGACTTGATCCTGCTGGATTACAAACTGCCGGACTCCGACGGACTGGCGGTCCTTCAGAAGGTGAAAGAGCTGTACCCCGACACGCTGGTGATCCTGATGACCGCCCACTCGACGGTGGAGAATGCCGTCGAAGCGATGAAGCTCGGCGCCTTCCACTACATCAACAAACCGTTCAACATCGACGAATTAGCCGTTCTCGTCCACAACGCGCTCGAGACGAGCCGCTTGCGGCGCGAGGTGAAGGCGCTCCGGACGAGTGTCAGCCGTGAGCACAGCTTCGACGCGATCGTGGGCACTTCGCCGGCGATGATGCAAGCCAAGGCCTTGCTCAGACGAATCGCGGCAAGCCCGGCGTCGACCGTGTTGCTGACCGGCGAGACGGGCACGGGCAAGGACCTGGCGGCGAAGGTGCTCCATTACAACAGCGAGCGCGCGCATCGTGCGTTCGTCACCATCACCTGTTCAGCCATTCCGGAGCAGTTGTTGGAGAGCGAGCTGTTCGGCCACGAGCGGGGTGCGTTCACCGATGCACGGCAGCAGAAGCGCGGCCTGTTTGAACTCGCGGACGGCGGCACGGTGTTCCTGGACGAGATCGGGGAGATGACGCACGGGCTGCAGGCGAAGCTGCTGCGCTTCCTCGAGGATAGGACGTTCAAGCGCGTGGGCGGCTTGCAGGACATCCACGTCGACGTGCACGTCGTTGCGGCCACCCATCGCGACTTGACACAAGGGGTTCGCGACGGCAGGTTCAGGGAGGACCTCTTTTATCGGCTGCAGGTCATGCCGATCCACCTGCCCCCGCTGCGCGAACGCCGCGGGGACGTTTCGCTGCTGGCGAAATACTTCGTCGACACCTACAACCGCGAGTTCAAGAAGAGAGTGCTCGGGATCACGCCCGACGCGCTGGAACTGCTCGAGCGCGATCGATGGCCGGGCAACATCCGCGAGCTGCGCAACGCCATCGAGCGCGCGATGCTGCTGATCGATCGCGAGTGGATCCAGCCGGAGGACTTGGCGACGTTGTCACGGAATGAGGGGATCGTCGCCCAGTTCAGGCTGCCGGCCGAGGGCGTGAAGCTGGAGGAGATCGAGCGCCAGCTCGTCGTCCAGGCGCTCGAGCGGGCCGCGGGCAACCAGACGCATGCCGGCAAGTTGCTCGGGATCAACCGCGACCAGGTGCGATACCGGATCGAGAAATTCGGCCTACACCATCACGAAGAGGTGCCGGCAGTTCCGGCCGCCGGGCGAGAGTAGAACGCCAGGCACTCACTTTCGCGGCCGGTCACGACGCGTTGGTCTCGCAACGGCCCGCGCGTCGCGGTGATCACGGTGTGTTGGCGTTCACCGCTGCCGTCGTCGTGATAGAGCACGACCCAGTCTCTGTATTATCTGGCACGCACACAGTTCGAGGCCGATGTACAGCCACCTTCTATGACGGAGCCAATGTCTGACCGGAGAAGCTTTGAGGCTGCCACAGTCCTCGTAGTGGACGATCAGCCCGAGATCTTGAGGACTCTTTCACGGTTTCTTGCGAGCAACTGGTGTGCCGCTCCGGCCACGTCCGTTCAATCTGTTGGCCGGCAGACGACCTTCCCCCACCCATCGCGTTCACCACGTGAAGTCAGATCGTGAAGGCGACCCGCATACACCGCGTGAGGGGGGCGTGGTGGACTCACATGGGATGGATTATTGCCGGTGATGGCTTCCCACTCGAAAGCCATGGTGTTCGAGCCGTATGCGCCAGAGGTGTTCCGTGACCGTGTTCACGCGTGGCTGTCAACATGGCACTTGGTGCCTCAGGTCGTGGTCGGTCTCGCGCTGCTTGCCTTCGGGGGAATCCCCTATCTCCTCTGGGGGATCTTTTTCCGCACGACCTGGGGACTCCACTCGACGTG
>DATCJA010000034.1:0-9516 GCA_036507475.1 Vicinamibacterales bacterium | reverse complement strand
CGGGGTCCCGCCTCCTCCAGCGCGAAGGCTTCGGGATGTGGCTCGCCGGCGCGCTCGTGCGCACCATCGCCGACGACGATCCCCTCGTCGGTAACGATGCATGCGCCGACGACAGGGTTCGGCGTGGTGCGGCCAAGGCCGCGGCGCGCGTGCTCCAATGCCCGCCGCATCCAGCGTGTGTCGTCTACCACTTTTCCTGAAACAGAGCGTCGACGTACTCCTGTGGCGAAAACGGGATCAGATCCTCGATCCCCTCACCGACGCCGACGTACCGAATCGGCAGCTTCAAATCGTGGGCGATCGCGACGGCGATGCCGCCTTTGGCCGTTCCGTCGAGTTTCGTGAGCACGATTCCCGTGACGCCGGCGACGCTCGTGAACTCGCGCGCCTGTGCGAGCCCGTTCTGCCCGACCGTGGCATCCAGGACGAGCAGCACCTCGTGCGGAGCGCCTTCCGCAGCGCGAGCGGCAACTCGACGAATCTTCTCCAGTTCGTTCATCAGGTTCGTGCGCGTGTGCAGCCGGCCCGCGGTGTCCACGAGGATGGGATCGCGGCCGCGAACCCGTCCCGATTGAATGGCGTCGAATACGACAGCCGCCGGATCCGCGCCTTCTTTCGCACGAACGATGTCGACGTCGGCGCGCTTCGCCCAGATTTCCAGCTGTTCGACCGCAGCGGCGCGAAACGTGTCGGCGGCGCAGACCAGCGGCTGCTTGCCTGACGACTTCAGCAGATTTGCCAGCTTGCCGACGGTGGTCGTCTTCCCCGTGCCGTTCACGCCGACGATGAGCGTCACGTGCGGGGTGTACCCGTCGGGCGACGGCGGGTTCTCTACGGCGTCGAAGATCGCTCGAATCTCGGCCTTGACGAGCTCGCGTAGACTTTCACCGCGTCGCGCCCGGTCGCGAACCGCGGTCACAATCCGTTCGGTGGCGGCTATGCCGAGATCGGCGGAGATCAGCAGCTCCTCGAGCGCTTCCACGGTGTCGACATCGATCGTCGTGGTGCGGCCGGTCTCGGTATCGGCGCGCTGAACGATTTCGTCGAAGCGTTCGACGATCTGCTGTTTGGTGCGCGTAAGCCCTTGGACGAGGCGATCGAAGAATCCCAATTGCTAGGCTCCACACCTATTATCCCGTCTCCGCACGCTGGGGTCGCAGCATGAGCTCGTACAGCGCCGTCCGCGCATCCTTGCGCCCGGCAAGGAGCTCGGCCACCTGCGACGCGATCGGCAGCTCGACACCACGTCGTGCGCCGAGCGCGAGCGCCGCCTCGGTCGTTCGCACACCCTCTGCAACCATCTTCATGCCCGAGAGCACGTCGTTCAGGGAGCGCCCGTGCGCGAGCTGGATTCCCACGTGGCGGTTCCGGCTCAACGAGCCCGTGCACGTCAGCACAAGGTCGCCAAGACCCGACAGGCCCGCAAGCGTCTCGCGCTGCGCGCCTGCGGCACACGCCAGCCTGGTGATCTCCGCAAGCCCACGCGTGATGAGCCCCGCCAACGCGTTGTGCCCGAGGGCCAGGCCTTCCGCGACGCCCGCGGCAATCGCAATCACGTTCTTCAACGCCCCGCCAAACTCCACCCCGACCACATCGGACGTGCCGTACAGTCGAAAATAGGGGGCGCGGAAATCAGCCTGCACCTGCTCGACCACGTCGGCGTCACGCGACGCCACAGAGACGGCTGTCGGCAGCTGTCGTGCGACCTCGGCCGCAAAGCTGGGACCCGAAAGCACTGCGACCGCCACGCGCTCTCCCAGCTCCTCCTCGATGACTTCCGACATCCGAAGGAGGGAATCCTGCTCCAGTCCCTTGGCTGCGCTGACAATCGTCACACCCGCACGGAGCGCTCCGGAGACCTGCCTGAGAATCTGGCGTGTGCCGTGAGACGGCATCGCCGCAACGACGACATCGACGTTGTGTACGGCCTGCTGCAGATCCGCCGTGATCCGCAGGCGGTCGGGAAATGTGACGTCAGTCAGGTACACCGCGTTCGCCCGCCGCGCCCGCATGTCCTCGGCGAACGCTGCGTCACGCGCCCACAAGCGGGCATCGTGGCCGGCTCGGGCCAGATGCACAGCCAGCGCCGTTCCCCACCCGCCAGCGCCGAGTATCGCGACGTGACGAATATGCCCCTCCTACGCGCGCTGTCCGATGCGGCGTTCGGTGCCCGCGATCACCCGCGCGAGATTCGCCCGATGGCGATGCACGATGATGAGCGCCGCAGCCGCTGCGCCCATCGCGACGGAAGCCGGCACGTCGCCTGCCACGGTCGCCACTGCCAACGTGACGGCGGCGGCGATCGAGCCGAGCGAGATGTAGCGGGTGACGCTCACCGTTGCAATGAAGACGCCCAACGCAAGCAGCACCGCAACGGGAGCAAGCACCGCGAACACCCCCGCCGCAGTCGCCACGCCTTTGCCACCACGAAAACCGATCCAGACCGGGTAGACGTGACCGATGACCGCCGCCAGTCCAGCCGCAACAGGTGCTGCCTGCCCCGCGGCCAGACGCTGCGCGATCAGGACCGCCAGGGCGCCTTTCGTCGCGTCCAGACACATGGCGCTCACCGCCCACGTGGCGCCGCTCGTCCGGAGCACGTTCGCCGCGCCGACGTTTCCGCTGCCCGCCTGGCGCAGATCGACTCCACGACGGCGTGCCAGCAGAAATGCAAACGGCACGGAGCCGACGAGATAACCGAGTGTGATGGCGATGACTTCTTCCACGCGAATGCGAGTGCCCGATTTTTACAGTCTACCTGTCGCTGAACACCGGCGACCGAAGACGTGTGGATTGAAGCGGTACGTAGATTGAACCCTTTGGCGACGGGCGACTGAGAAACAGTGTAATCGCGTTGACGTTGTACGTTCCGAACGGACAATCGAGGAGCCCGTCGAGCAGCGGCCTGGTTTGAAGACCGGCTGCCTCTCGCACCCGCGCGAGGGTGACGTGGGGACGATACGCCCGCTCCTCGGCGGCGAGGCCGCACGTCGCGAGGCGACGCGTCACTTCCCGTTCGAGCGCAGCGAGTCCCTCTGTCCCCGCGCCAACACCCGCCCACAACACGCGCGGGGCACCGTACTGCGGAAAGGCGCCAATGCCCTGAACGGTCACGTCAAACGGTTCAACGGGCAGCGCCGGCGCCAAAGATGAGGCGATGCTCGCTGCCTGCGCTTCGCTGGTTTCACCGATGAATCGCACGGTCACGTGAAGTCGCTCGGTAGACGCCCAACCGATTCGGGCGCGAGGTGCGCGTTCGTCGACGCGACGCCGCAGCTCATCGACGCTCCGCGCGATCTTCTGCACGATTCGAGGATCGATCTCGACCGCGACGAACAATCTCATTGGGACGATGCGAGCAGCATGCGCCTGACCATGTCCAGTGCTGCCTGCGATGCCTGGGCTTTGACGTGCTCGCGGTCGCCGACGAATCGAAACAGCCGCGAACGGGTCAGACCTGGAATCACGGCGGCGACGGCCACTGTGCCCACCGGCTTCTCTGGCGTCCCACCACCGGGCCCTGCTATGCCTGTCACGCCGATGCCCACATCCGTGGTCGCACGCGCCCGAACGCCCTCGGCCATCGCAACCGCCACCGGTTCGCTCACCGCCCCATGTTCCTCGATCAGCGTCCGCGCGACACCGAGCAGCTCGGTTTTTGCGTCGTTCGTATAGGCGACGACGCCGCGATCGACGTAGCGCGAGCTCCCGGGCACGTCGGTGAGCCGCGACGTAATGAGCCCCCCTGTACACGACTCAGCCACAGCAATGCGCAGGCTGCGTTCGACCAGCATCTCTCCGAGCGCCTCCTCCATCGACCTCCCATCCCGACTGTACACGTCGACACCAAGGCGCTCGATGACCTGCAACGACGCTGCATCGAGCGCTGCCTCCGTCTCGGCGCGTGATACCGCGCCGGCGGACAGATGCAACTCGATCTGCCCGAGCGACGCGAGAATGGTGGCAGCGATTGGAACCGGCGCCCGCGCCCACTCCCCATACAGTGGGCGGATGGTTTCTTCCGTGTGCGATTCGGTGCGCCCCGTAATCCGAAGAACGCGCCTCACGAGCGAGCGGCCTGGAGCGCGGGCCTTGAGCGCGCCCTCCATCAGGTCGGCGAGCATCGCCTTCAATTCGCGGGGCGGTCCGGGCAACAGGACGACTACGCGATCGCCCTCTTCGAGCCAAAGCCCCGGAGCCGTGCCCTTGACGTTCTCGAGGATCCGCGCACCCGCCGGCACCATCGCCTGACGCCGGTTGATGTCCGGCATGTGCAGTCCTCTGCCGGCGAACCGCGCCTCGATCTGCTTGCTGATGCGCTCGTCTTCAGCGAGCGGCCGATCGAGCACCCGCGCCACCACGTCGCGCGTCACATCATCGTCGGTGGGACCCAGGCCTCCGCTGCAGATGACGACATCGACCCGGGCCAGCGCCGCATTGAGGACTGCACCAACTTCCTCGGGGTCGTCGCCAACGACGCTTTTCAACACAACATCGATACCCAGCAGGTTGAGCTGCTCGGTAATGAGCAGAGAGTTCGTGTCGATGCGCGACGGGGTCAGCAGCTCGCTGCCCACCGCGACAATGGCAGCCCGGCGAAGCGGCCTCACACGAACCAGCCCGGTGCGACCGTCATCAATCCGCGCATCAGGAGGTTTCCGTACAACGCGGCCATGGTGTCGTCCGCCATTACACCCAAACCCCCTGGCAACTGCTCCAGACGTCGGGCGGGCCACGGCTTGAGGATATCGAGCGCACGAAAAACGAGGAAACCGACGAGTGCGGCGATCGCAGTCGCGGGAATCAGCATCATCGTGATGAGCATGCCCGCCACTTCGTCGATCACGACAATGCCCGGATCGACTTTACCAGTATGGCGCTCGGCGACAGAGCCGGTCCAGATACCGAGTCCCAGGAGAACGAGGATGAGGGCGATCTCGACGGATGTGTCCCCGACGGAGCGCACTGCCCACAGAAGCGCCAGGCCGACGACGGATCCGAACGTTCCCGGCGCCACGGGCGCGTACCCTACGTAGCCACAGGTGGCGATGAACAGCGCGATCCGGTTCATGACCGATCAAATCAGAAACGCGTAAGGCAAAGGTCGAGAGTCAAAGGTCAAAGGTGACTCTTGACTTACGAGACAGTGTGCAGTGGTTGCAAATCAGGCAGGCCGGAGAGCGATGACACGAGTACGGGCCACGCGGTCGTGGAACGCCCGCCGCTCTGGGTCGAAGAACGCGGGAAGCAGGCCGAGTCCGAGGAACGCTGTCGAGGCGGCCCCAATGACCGTTCGTCTCAGCGCAAGCGCCGCGTCAATCGAGCCGTGGTCCTCGGTGACGACACGGATGCGGAGCGCCATCTTGCCGATGGTCTGCCCTCCCACCGCCGTGAAGGCATAGAAATACGCCAGCTTCACCAAGAGCAGGAAGAAAACAAGTGGCACCAACGGAAGCGCGGTCCACTCGCCCATCGTGAGCCCGGAAATCCGCAGCGTGAGGTAGATCACCACCAGATCAATCGCACCAAGCAGCACATGGTCGATCGCAGCGGCGATCATGCGAATCACCGGCTGGCTGACGTCGACGGCGACCCGGGCAGCCGCCTTCGGTGCGGGGCGCGAAACCGGATGCGCAGGGGCTCGTCCAGGGGCATCGCGCTCCGGTGCGCGGCGAATCGTCTGGTCGAATTCAAGCGCCGGCTCACGCTCGACACCACGCACGGCTCGAGAGACCGCCTGCAGTCGTGCAGTGTCGGGAGTGCGACGTACTGCCAGCGGCGGTCGCGGAGTGACCGGCAGCTTGATCAACGGCTCGTCCCCTTTGTCGCGGGATGAAGCCGTGAACAGCGGTAGCTTCGAGTCGCGGGCCGGCTTCGACTCGCGCCCCTTTGCCGCGGACGGAACGGGCGGCGGCTCAGACCGTTGCCGTCGCACCGTCGCAGAGATGGGCACCGCTGGCGCCGACAGCGGGACCTCCCCTTCGCCGCGCATCGGCCAATCAGGACTTTCCGGCGCGTCCACGACTGGACCTCGCAGGTCGAGATCGAGTTCAATGGCCGGCTTGTCGGCGATCGCCATCAGCGAGAAGTCGTAGCCGCAATTCCGGCAGCGGTCGCCGGTTTCAAACCCAAGATAGCTGCATTTCGGACACTTCACGGGCGACCGCTCCCCGCGGTCGTCCCGCTGACGGGGATACCCGCGACGGCGAAGAGATCGCGCTGGATGTCGGCTCGAAGCCGGTCGGCTTCCGCCCGAAGAGGGTCTCCAAGGCCGATGCGATCGAGGGAGCGCAACGCGTCGTGCAGCCGACCGTCTGTGTGCAACGCGCGGGCGCGGACAAGCGCCGCTTCCGACGCACGAACGATCGGCAGCGGCTCCTCCACCGTGGGCTGCGGCGCGCTCGCGGGCGCCGCCATCTGCAGCTCCGACAGCCATGTGCCGATCGGCAAGCCACTCAGGAGCATCATCACCGCAACGGCAAGCGCGGCCAACGCCGCGACGACCCATTCGCGTCGCCTGGGCGCCAGTGCCATCCGGCGTCGGCCCGACGGCGCACGCGGCTTCGAATCGAGCTGCACATCTGCGCCGCTACTGACCGGCCCAACCCGATTGAGTCGATCGAGGAAGACGCTTGCGGCGTCGCTCCCCTGTTCGACAGCTCGGGTCAGAAGATCGCGCGCCTTGTCGACCTCTCCGGCGTTGTACGCCACCACACCGTCGTGAAGACATTCGTCCGACTCGCGCTGCCGCTCAGCGAGTGCACTCCGCGCCCGTTCGATATACGCGCGAGCCCGGTCATGATGCCGATCGAGAAAAACGATGCGGGTCCACACACTGATTGCGCGTTCGTACTGCCCGCCGAAATAGTGATCGAGTCCAGAGAGGAGAAGTTCTTCGATTCGCGCCTCGCGGTCCCCCTCGTCTCGCGGTTCCGTGGCGCGAAGCGGGTTGGTCGACAGCGGATCAGGCATCAGAAGGGAACAACTACGACGCGATTATGGGGCAAGACTCCTCTAGGGTCAACGAATTACAGTGCTGGGGAGTGGTCTAGTAGACCACTCCCCAGTGCTTGGTGCGTGGTGCTTCGTGCTTGGTTCGAACCAGATTCCTGACCAAGCACCGAGAACCAAGTCCGGACCAGGCACCAAGCACCAGGCACGAAGCACGAATGTGGTACAAGCAACCCGTGGCCGTGATCGAGTGCGTCCCAAACGTCAGCGAAGGGCGCCGCACGGAGGTTGTACGCACGCTCGTCGACGCGGTTCAGCGCACGCCGTCCGTGAGACTGCTCGATTACTCATCCGACAGCGCGCACAACCGCTCCGTGATCACGATGGCGGGTGACGCCACCTCCCTCAAGGCCGCCGTGATCGCGCTTTTCGACGCGGCGCTCACCACAATCGATCTCCGCGTGCACTCCGGCGAACATCCCCGTCTCGGCGCTGTGGACGTCGTGCCTTTTGTTCCTCTCGAGGGCGTAACGATGGACGACTGCATCTTGCTCGCAAAGGAGACCGCGGCCGAGGTGGCGGAGCGGTTTCAGGTGCCGGTGTATCTGTACGAGGAGGCATCGGCAAATCCTGCGCGCAAGAGTCTCGAAGACATTCGCCGCGGTGAGTTCGAAGGGCTCGAGGCCAAGATGTCGATTCCGGGATGGGCGCCCGACTTTGGCCCGGCCAGACCGCATCCGAGCGCAGGCGCGTCGGTGATTGGCGCACGGATGCCGCTCATCGCCTACAACATCAATCTGGCGACCGACCGCCTGGACGTAGCCAAGAAGATCGCAGCGGCCATCCGGTTCAGCAGCGGCGGGTTCCGGTATGTCAAGGCCATGGGTGTGGCGCTCGAGGATCGCGGGATCGTCCAGGTGTCGATCAACCTGACCAACTACGAGAAGACGCCGATGTTCCGGGTGTTCGAGGCCGTCAAGCGGGAAGCCGCGCGGTACGGCGTGAACGTCTTGGAAAGCGAGATCGTCGGATTGGTGCCCGCGGCGGCGATAGTCGGCACGGCCGAGCACTTCTTGCAGCTTGCTTCGTTCACGCCCAATCAGATCCTCGAGAACCGGCTGCGCGCAACATCCTGAGTTGCTAGACCGGTTTCATAACTCACGTAGGGCGCGGCTTTACGCAGCGCCAGGCGGGCCGTGAAGGCCCGCCCTACGGTTATGAAACCATCCTGAATCGACTAGGCACGCACGCGGTGGACAAGCGAGGCTGCAAATGACAGCGACATCGCTGCACTCAGCCATGCGACGTGCAGGGCGCGCGCGGCCACCACGCGCGTCATCAGCTCCACGAACGCGGCATAGCTGTCGATCGCTGTCAGCGTTTCCTGGATGACCGTCGCTGCCAAAACGGACAGGAGGAACGCGATGACGTACGCGCCGGTCGCCGCAGCCAGACCCGCGGCTGCAGCACGCAGGAGCCCGCCGCGCCGCGAACGCTCGCGGACGGGCCACTGTTGACCAGCTACCGATGTGAGCGCGACCACCCTGCGGACAAAGCCCAGCGGCGGATCCCATGGCGGCTGGCGCTCGAGCGCGTCCTCGAGCCGTTGCACGTCTTCAATCCGCACGCGAGCCCCCAGGAGCCTGCCTCAATCCGAGCACTGCGTCGACTCTCTCCTTGAGCAGCTGTTTGCCCCGAAAAACCAGCGTCTTCACCGTACCTGGCCGCACCTTCAGCATCGCCGCAATCGTCCCATAGTCGAGTTCTTCGAGCGCTGCATACACCACCGGGAGCCGGTACTTGTCGGGAAGCCGCTCGAGCTGATCGTGAATCAGCCGATCGAGCTCATTCCTGGTTGCCGCCGTTTCAGGGCTGAGTCCAGTGGCCGGTTGGTTGTCGAATTCTTTGCCCTCGTGGCTCGACTCCTCACGCCAGCGACCTGTCTGCCGCCGATGGTCGATCGCCACGCGATGCGCAATCGTGTAAATCCACGTTGACAGTTTCGCGCGCGCGTCGAAGTAGGGCAAACCGCGGAACACTCTCAAGAACGTTTCCTGGGCGAGATCCTCAACCACGCTGTGGTCACCCGTCGCCCGCCAGATGACGGTCCCCACGATCTGCGCATACGCCCTGACGAGCTCCGTACAGGCATCTTCATCTCTCTGCAGGCACCGCCTGACCAACTCGCGCTCGTCACGGTCCAACCTGGCTGCCCCGGCTCATTCTTGGATGAGACGTAGATCGGAACAACCGGTTTCACTCGGTTCGGTGAAACCATTGGTCCTCCCTCGCGTCTCATGAATTGGTCTGCGAAAAGGAGGTTGCGATGGAAGGTCTGACGGGCGTGCTGGGCGTGCTGACTGGCCTGATGACGGTCGTACTGAGCCTTGGAATCGCGTTTTGGGCGATCTACTGGGACCACCAGAAGAAACGCCTTCCATATCAGGAACGGCAGCTGATGATTGAAAAGGGCCTGACGCCCCCGCCTGTGCTGCCGGAACAGCCGAAAAAGAAGATCGGTCCAGAGGACTGCCTGCGTCGAGGCACGGTGCTGCTCTTCCTCGG
>DATCJA010000033.1:0-3264 GCA_036507475.1 Vicinamibacterales bacterium | reverse complement strand
ACAGCAGCCCAGTACGGCGAGCTGCTGGCTGACTACGCGGCCCACGAGGCCGGTCACCTGCTGGGACTGGTGCACGCGCATACCGTGAACGCGGGCGAGGATCCGCTCGCCGAAGTCGCATGGAAGCCCTACACCCACGTTGAGACCGCAAAGGATGTGCGCGCCGATTTGCTCGACGATGGACAGCTGACCATCGCCGGCCACGAGTACGACGTCCACCCGAAGGTGTTCGAGGCGATTCGCGACTACGAGGCGTTCTACTACGCCGGAACAGTGGGTCCGGATGGTTTCCCCGACCTCGTCATGGGACTGGGAGTCATCCACGCCACCGACACTGCGACCTGGCTGACGCGCATCCTCGACATGGCGTGGGCCGCGCAGACCGACTCTTCCTTCACGACCGCCGAGAAGTCCCAGATCCTCGCCTGGTCGTACGGCTTCCTCACCCATGCCGCGGGCGATCACTGGGCGCACACGCTGGTCAACGAGTTCGCCGAAGGGGTATTCCCCGCAGTCGGCGAAGTCGTTTCTTCCATATCCACGGAACAGAGGGAACTCGCCAACGCGTTGCGCCACAACCTGGTGGAAGGCTATATCGGCGACGCGACCCTTGGTTTCGACAATAATCCGGACCGCACCGTACTTCCGGACGGCGATGTCAGCGACGACAGCACGCCCGGCATCCCCTTCGATGCGCCGATCCGTTTCATCTACGAGACCCTGATCCGGCCGTTCCCGTTCGACCCGTCGCCGCTCGTACAGATGGGGCTGAAGAACGACGAAACGCTTAGCGTGGACGCATCCGGCGCGATGGACGCCTTCGTCCGTTCGGGAAACGTCGACGGCAGCTTCGTCGAGAACGGTTTCAAAGCCGGACAGAAGATCACGGTTTCCGGATTCAGCAATCCCGCGAACAACGGCACTTTCTTCATAGAGAGCGTGACGGCCTCACGGCTGACCGTCACCGCGAATACGCTGGTCGACGAAACGTCCAGCGGCGACGAGAAGATCGTCGTCGGTGTCCCGTATAACGAACCCACTACGATCAACGTCGATGCGGCAACTGATTCGTTCGTGCGCACGAGCGGCAGCTTCAAAGACGACGGTTTCGTCGCCGGCCAGCGCTTCACCGTCTACGGATTCAACGACTACCACGGTGATTACCTGGTCGACTCTATCTCGCCCGATGGATTAACGCTCACCGTCAAGCAGGACCTCGACGCAGGCAACGAGACCGGCAGCGGCGATGAGCAGCTCGTAGCGCAGGGAAAACGGGGTGAGCTGCTCAACGGCATCTTCACGCTGCGCGATGCCATAGAAACGGCGGCGATCATCGCGGGCCCGCGCATTGAGCTGGGAACCGAGGTCGGCGATCTGCTCGACCAGATCACGCAAGGCACGCTGCCCGACCTGTCCACGCTGACCGATCTTTACCGTGCCTATCTCTACAACTGGGTGGACGAGATCAATGAGGGCCTGGCGCACTGGCCCGAGCTGGGGCTGGCTGTCACCAAGGCACTGCTGGACCCGCAGAGCCGCCGCGACCTGCAGAACGAGGAAGGCGCATCCGAGGGACCCGACACGCTCGGCAACACGCTGCGCGCGGACGCCGAGGCGAGCGTCGGGATCATCGACGTATTGTTCGAGGAGCTCGACGACCCGAACGGCGACGACTCGACCACCGACTCGTTCATCAACAAGCACCTGCTGCCGATGTTCGGCCTGCCCGAAGAGCTGGGCGTGCTGCGCGCGGGCCTGCAGGCCTTCAGCAGCCTGGTAGGCGACCTGCTTGCGCCGATCACCGCGGTCTTCAACCCGATCGAGGCGGCGATCAACGAGGTCAAGGACTTCGTCACCGACTTCATCAAGGGCCAGATCGAGAAGGTCTTCGGATTCAGCTTCGAGGTCTTCGAGTTCCTCACCGACCTGAGTTCGAAGATGGACCTCGCAACCATAGAGGTCGGCGGAACGGCGATCCCGGTGTTCAAGCCGGGCGACCACGAGAGGCTTGATGCGTTCCTCGGGATCACCCCGCAGGATCATCACAATGCTCTTCCCGTGGCTTTCGCGAACCCGGTAACCATCGCCGGGGTCACGTTCACGTTCTATGCCGACGTGGAAGGGACTCTCACGGACGCTGCGGAGTTCAACAAGACGACGTTTGCAGCGTACGCCAATACCGTGACGCTGGCGAAGATGCTGCTGCTGCAGGAAAACCCGGTGGACGGCGCGACGACCGGCGCCAACCAGTTGAGCGCGCTGTTCTCCGACGTGCGGGCCGACTTGAGCCTATCGCCGTCTGCATATGAGTTCGCGCTGCTCAACCTGAACGGCGCGCACGGCGGCAACATACTCACTACGACGTTGCCGGGTGTCCCGGGGACCGAAGGCAGGCCATGGCTGGTATCGATCGACAGCGATCACGTGTGGCGCGCGGACAGCATGACGACCACCACCGCTTTGTTCCGTGTCAGTACCGTGAATACCGGCACCCCGAGCCCCGCGGTCTGGGAGACGACTATCACGCCGGGCGAGTACAGGATCTACGCCACCTGGCAAGCGAACGTCACACAGACGGTCGACAACCTCGGCAACTCGACCCACCCTGACCAGCATCTTCTGCCCGCGACGAACGCTCAGTACACCGTCAAAGACGGCGCGACGGCATTCGCCACGCAGCCGGACGCGGTCAATCAGCGTCGCTTTGCGGGAGACCCGGAATTTCCGGGTGGCGTAGAGGATGAGGATGGCGGTCTCGCATTCAGGCTACTGGGGACATTCGTGTTCCTCGGCGATACGTTGCGTGTCGAATTGAGCAACATCGCCAACGGCAATGTCATCGCCGGCCCGATCCGCATCGAGCCCACGGGCGGCGGAACCCCACGCCGCATCCAGAACAACCGCGATCCCGAAACGCTCGATCCGACCCTTCCCGACGAGTACACCGATGGCGACTCGGCGTGGACGGACTTCGTCTACGATACCGGCACAGGCAATAACCCGCTATGGGAAAGCCAGATTCTGCGGCCGGTATTCCGCCACCTGTTCGCGGATTGGCAGAACGGCGTTCTCGACTTCCCGGCGCTCGGCGATGCGACGTCCGCCGACCCGAACACTGCGCCAATCGCCAAGACCGAGCTGCCCTCGCACGCCACGCCCTTCGGGCCGGCAGTGGCCGACAGCGACATCGAGGTACCGATCCCCGATGCGCTGCGCGACGTTATCCTCGACGGCCTGGACGGGCTGGTCGGCCTGATCGAGGAC
>DATCJA010000032.1:0-21895 GCA_036507475.1 Vicinamibacterales bacterium | reverse complement strand
GTGGCGCCGTTGGTGGTCATGCTGCGCGGCACTCTGGATAACGCAATTGAAGGAACCGTTCAGCTCGAGCAAACGGATTTGCCCGCGCTCGTTGAGGCGCTCGGGGTGACCGGTGTCGCCGACATCGAGCGCGATGTGATTGCCGGCGGTACGGTCGCGGGCGACATTCGGGTCGCTGGCGAGATTCAGGATCCGAAGGTCGAGGGACGTGCCATCGTCGAGGGCGCCAGGGTGGCGCAGGTCGATGCGCCGCTGCTGCGGGCAGACTTCTCCGGCCACCCCTTCCAGCCTCAGCTGGAATTCAGTATCGAGATTCCCGAGGCCGTTGCTGCCGATCAGCAGGTGCGCGACGTGCGGGCCACCGGCCGCCTGGCAGACACGATGCTCGTCGTTGACGAACTATTGGCCGCTCAACCGTTGACGTCGGGCCTGCTGACGGCCAGTGGCACGTACGACATCGGTAACGGTCGCTACACCGCGGCGCTTCAGGGCACTCAGTGGCTGCTTGCCGCAACCGCCGAACAACCGGTGGCGGGGCTGCTCGACGTGCGCTTTGCGGGCGAGGGCACGGCGGAGAAGCCGGGCGGGAAGGGTGTAGTGACGCTGCGCGACGCGATGTGGACTGACGTGGCGCTGGGCACCATCGATGCTTCGATCGAGCTCGACGGTCAGGCCGCGCACATCGAGGCGCAGGCGCCGGAGTTTGCCGCGCGTGCCACCGGCCGCGTGGAGTTGCAGTCGCCATATGAGGCCAGCGCGGACGTCAACGCACAGGATCTGGACCTGTCTCGGGTGTTGAAGTACATCGATACGCCCGCGACAGTCACGGGCACAACCACGCTGACGCTCCATGCAGAACTGCCCATAGAGGCATGGCGCGGCGGTTCGGCGACGCTCGACGTCGTGTCGCTCCAGGCACGGGCAGGCGACCTGCCAGTGGCGCTGAGGGAGCCGGCGCGCCTGCGGTACGAAGCTGAGCGGGCGCACATCGATCGGCTCGAGCTTGTGGCCGGCAATCTGTCGCTGTCGGCATCGGGCTCGTTGCTCGTCTTCGAACCTGCGCCAGATTCGCCCGCCGTTCTCTTTACCGCGACGGGCGATGTCGATGACGTGGTGAGTGCGGCGACTGCCCTCGGGCTGACCCAGCTTCCGGTGACCGGCGGTGACGGACCGGTGACGGCCCTTTCGCGCGTCACCGGCACGATTCAGCAGCCAGTTATCGCTGCTGACCTGGAAGTTGGCCCGGCATCCGTCGCAGTGGAAGACTCGCCTCCGATGACCGGACTTGTTGTCCGGGCGCACGCAGAGAATGGGTGGCTCGAGTTGCGCGAGGGGGAAGCGACGTACGAAGGCGCGCGACTGTTCGCTACCGGTAAGGCGCCACTGTCGATCTTCAGCGACCGACTCGCTGTGGGCGGGGCAGGTCCTTCGGGGGTCGTCACGGACCAAGCCGTCGTGCGAGCCCAGGCTATGAACCTGACGCCTGCTGTGCTGGCGCCCTTCGTCGAGCCGGGGACGCTTGATGAGCTCGCGGGATCGATCGACGCCACCCTCGAGGCCGCGACTCCTACGCTGGAGCTTGCCGACCTTACCGGCGAGCTGCGCATCGATCGGTTCGACCTGCGCGTCGCCGATTTGCCCGTCACCCAGCGCGTGCCGACGCGCATCGTTGCTCGCGACGGCTTCGCCCGGGTGGAAGCGTGGGAATGGGTCGGGCAGGGCACGACATTCACCGTCCGCGGCCAGGTGCGCCTGGAGGATCGGCAGGCGGCGATCCTCGCAAACGGCGGAGTCGATTTGCGCCTGCTGACGCCGTTTGTCAGAGGCGCGGGATTGGCCACCGCCGGCCGACTCGAGCCGCGTCTCTCGATTACCGGTACACTCGATGACCCACGTGTCGATGGCGACATCGTCGTGACGGACGGCGAGCTGCGTCTGGCCGACCCGCGCGTCATCGTGTCGGACCTGACGGCCCGAACAGTCCTGACCCGGACAACGGCCCGCATCACCGAGTTGTCCGGTGCGGTGAACGGCGGACCGCTCACCGGTGACGGCACCATCGAGTACAACCCGGACACCGGGCTCGAGACGCAGCTTTCGACCGCGGTTCGCGGCATGGCGCTGGAGTTTCCGCAAGGCCTTCGCAGCGATCTCGATGCCGACTTAGATTTTGCGTTCCAGGCGCCCCCGGGCAATTCCGCCGATGCAGGCGCGGGCAAGCTGTCAGGTACAGTGACGGTTCTTCGGGGCGCTTACCGCGAGCCGATGGCCGTCGTGACCGGGTTGCTCGCCACCCTGCGAGCGCAGCAACTGACCGCGAACGCAGAGCCCTCTCCCTTCCTCGAGGCCCTCGCGCTCGACATACGCCTGATTACCGACGAGGACGTCCTTGTCGACAACAACTACGGGCGGCTGCAGCTTGCAGCGGACTTGCGCGTCATCGGTACAGCACAGACACCGGGACTGTCGGGGCGCGCGGAGCTGCGCGAGGGCGGGCAACTGTTCGTTGGCCGCAACGTGTACTCGGTCAACTTCGGTGCGATTGATTTCGCCAACCCGGTGGCGATTGAGCCGAATCTGAACATCGAGGCGACAACCAGAGCAGGGGGTGAAGACATCGAGGTGACGATTACGGGGCCGGCTGAGAGTCCCAACGTGGAATTGCGCTCCACCTCGAGCCCAGAGCTCGGTCAGGCGGAGGTGGCTTCGTTGCTTCTGACCGGACGCCGTCTCGAGAGTCTGGCGCCTGGCGATGCGGCATTCATCGGCGCACAGGTCCTGGGCAACTTCTCCGGTGAGGTGCTGGGATTTGCAAGTCGTGCCGTCGGTCTCGACACGATCCGGCTCGGTGGCGTCGAGAATCAGACGCTGCGCCGCGACCCGACCGAAGTGGCCACCACCGGAGAGGATCCAACCAACAGGATCACCTTCGGCAAAAGTCTCGCACCAAACCTCGACCTCACCTTTTCGCAGAGTCTGCGCGACAGCGACGCGCAGACATGGATTATCGACTACCTCCCGAGACGGAATCTCGATCTGCGCCTTGTATCGGATGACGATGACCTGCGGTCGTACGGATTCCGGCATGAGGTCGCGCTCGGTGCGAGAGCTCCTGCGATTCAGCCACGTGCGCCCGAAAGGCAGACGGTACGAGTCGCGACTGTGGACGTGACGGGAGATCTTGCCCTGCCGGAGATGCGCGTGCGCGAGGCTCTCCGGCTGAGTCCCGGAGAAGCGTTCGATTTCGCCGAATGGCAGGACGATCGGGATCGTCTGGAGAGCTTGTATCGACGCGAAGGTTACCTGACCGCGCGGATTGCCACACGGCGCACAGAGCAGGACGGCGGTGTCACGCTCGCGTATGACATCGCCGCCGGGCCGCAAACCGTCATTGCCGCGACGGGTATCGACCTGGATCCGGCGCTCCGGTCGCGCCTGGAGACCGCATGGTTCGAGTCGGTGTTCGACGAGTTCCTGATCGACGAGGCAGTGCAGACCGTCCGCGAGGATTTGGGACGGCGCGGTTATCTGCAGCCGACCATCAACGCGAGCATCCGCGACGAGGGTACCGTCAAAACGCTCGACATCGTCGTCGATCCGGGGCCGCGCAGCACGCGGACGACGGTACGTATCGACGGCGCCCCCGAGGCGCTGGTGGATGAAATCACCGCACGTCTTGAAGAGCGCGGGTTGGTCGATCAGGCCGTGTCGAATCCCAACGCTGTGGACGGTGAGGTCGAAGCGTACCTCCGCAGTCGCGGCTATGTGCGCGCGCAGGTTACCACCGGGGCGCCGCTGTTTGCCGACGGAACCGCCACGTTGCCCGTCAGCGTCAATTCGGGACCAGTGTTCAGGGTTGCCAGCGTGGGATTCGAAGGCGCACAGGCCCTGCCTGAGGACACGCTGCGCAAAGCGGTCGCGCTCGATCCGGAGATGCCGTACGACGCTGATGCGATCGAGGCCGCCCGGACTCGGCTGGTGGCGCTCTATCGGGGCGAAGGGTTCGCCGCGGCCAGGGTCACGGTACGCTCGAACATCGATCCCGAGCAGCCGCTGGTCGCCATCACGTTCGTCATCGAGGACGGTCCGCGACAAGTCCTCAGCGAGATTGTCATCGCGGGGAACCGCGCCATCGATTCGGACGTGATCTTGCGCGCCCTCAATCTGTCGATTGACGCGCCCCTCAGGGCGGAGGAGGTGCTGCAGGCGCGGACGCGCGTCTTCGAAACCGGCTTGTTCCGTCGAATCGATGTCACCTCGGAGGCGGAGGAATCGACCCGTGATGACGTGATGCCGATGCGCGTGCGCGTAACGGTTGAAGAATGGCCATCGGTCCGGCTTCGGTACGGCTTCGTCGTTGCGGAAGAGCGGCCAGAAGACAACCCGAACGGCCGTGAGCTGGTGCCGGGCCTGTCTGCGGACCTTACCCGCCGCACGGTGCTTGGTCGGGCGATCACGATCGGTACAGCGCTGGAGTTGCAGCGCCGGAAACAAGGCGGGCGCGTCTTTGGGAATGCTCCAACATTCCTCGGTCTGCCGATCGAATCGTCTCTGATCGGCGAGCGATCACGCGAAGAAGTTCAGGCAACCTCACTCGTGACGAGCCGGACCGGCGTTACGTGGGAGCAGCGGGCGCGTGTCGCGCGGAATCTGAGTCTTTCCTATTCGTACGCGTTCGAGAGGAACCGCACGTTCGATACCAGGAGCCTCGAGGATCCGACGCTGGCGTTTGACATCACGCTCAACGTTGCCCGGCTCAATGGCGGCGCGGCGTGGGACACTCGCAACGATCCATTGGACGCAACGCGTGGAATGCTCATCTCATCCAGCCTCGACTTCGGGCGCGTCGACGCTCCTGTTTCCAGTGACCGATTCATCCGTGAGCTTGCTCAGGCCTATTACTTCCGCCCGTGGCGCAGCGTTGTATTCGCTTCCGCTGCACGTTGGGGCATCATGCTGCCGATCGGTGGAAGCGACCTGTTTCGGCAGGAGATGTTTTTCTCCGGCGGATCACGCACGGTCCGCGGCGTCGCCGAAAACGGCCTCGGGCCGCGCAGCGTGTTCAACGAAAACGAGCCGGCGGGCGGCCAGACGATGATCGTCGTCAACCAAGAAATGCGCGTGCCAATTTATGGCCGTGTGCGGGGAGTGACGTTCATCGACGCCGGCAACGTCTTCGCGCAACCACGCGATGCGAGCCTGCGGGATCTGGTCGGGTCGATCGGGTTTGGCCTCCGCGTGGACACGCCGTTTGCGCTCCTGCGCGTCGACTACGGTCGCACCGTGTGGGGTGTGTCGGAACCGTCGTCAGGCAGGTGGACGTTCGGGATAGGGCAGATCTTCTGATCAAGTCACAAGTCACAAGGCTCAAGTCACAAAACATGGGGTTCTTGTTGTGCCTTGTGCTTTGTGCCTTGTGCCTTGTGCTTTGTGACTTGTGACTTGAAAACGTCAGCGCCCCCGTACCGTACGCATGATCTGCAGCACTTCCGGGCGCTCCGGCGCCTCGGGCGCCAGTTGCAGGAACCGCTCGAATGCGTTTGCCATGCGCGCGGGTCGGCCCGACCGATAATGCATCAGTCCGCCGTAATAGTGGGCGTAGGCCATGCTTGGGTTCAGCTCCGCCGCCCGGTCGAATGCCTCCGCCGCACCCGCCCAGTCTTCTCTCTTCGCCAACACCAGACCGAGCTGAAAATGCGCTTCCGGCAGGTTGCCGGCACGGGCCACCGCCTGGCGCGCCGATTCAGCGGCCGCGTCGGTCTGACCATCGAGCAGTTGCTGTCCCGACATGCCGACGAAGTGCCAGGCGTCGTCCTCGGGACGCGCCGCGAGCTGCGCGTACGAGTCGCGCGCCTGATCGCTGGCTCCGAGTTTCTGATGGCTCTGGGCGGCGGTATACACAACGGCGGGCGCAGCCCCTTCGCTCGACGCTTCGACAGCTTGCTGATAACGCCCAGCCTCGTACATCTTGCGCACCTCGGCCGCGTCCTGCGCGAGCGCGACACCTGGGAAGAGCAGAAATACAAAAGCGACTGTTCTCATAACGTTTTCCTGTCTTCCTGACCCTCGCCGAAGCCTGAAGGCTTCGGGCCCTGGCCTTCTTAATTCATTCTACGGCACCGCTTGCGGTTCTCGTGCCAACCACAAACGGCTTCGAACGCCGCAGTCCGGCCAGGGATTACCGGCCATCGACCCCCGACTGTCCGGATTTCATGCCGCCAGGACGAAACGTCCACTTCCTCGTTCCGGCCCCGCCGGTATAGCATCCCCGCGGTGCTCGATCCGTTCTTCATCTGGCTCGAATCGACGACGTTCAGCGTATGGATGCGCGAATCGCCGTCGCTCTTTGCCTTTCCTATGATTCTGGCGGCGCACACCATCGGCCTTGGTCTGCTTGCCGGCGTCGATGTCGCGCACGACCTGCGCCTGCTCGGCGTCGCGCCGCGGATCCCTGTGACAGAGTTCGACCGCTTTCTTCCGGTGATGTGGGTGGGCCTTGGACTGAACCTGGTTTCGGGCGTCGCCCTCCTTCTTGGGTATCCGACAAAGGCGCTCACCAACCCCGTCTTTTACCTGAAGCTCGCGTTCGTCGTCGCCGCGCTCGTCCTCGTTCGCGCAATTCGATGCAGACAGCGATCGTATGCGCCGAAGATGCTGGCCGTTGTCTCGATTCTGTGCTGGGCCGGTGCCACCGTTGCCGGGCGCCTGCTCGCGTACACGTATACGCGCTTGGACGCGACATCTTGATCACAGAGATCTGCATCATCGCGGCGTCGAGGTCAACTTCAACGTGTTGTCGCGAATTGGCGATCTCACTTTTGGAACCTATCGGGCTTGATGAAAGGCAGGGGTGCTGGCAACAGCTAGCCGGGCCGGCGCGTGAAGCGTCGTGGGCCGATGACATAAGCACACAAGAACCGGACCTGATTTCTGCCCCGATCGCCCGCAAACACGCGACGAAAATCAACCGACATCCTTACGCCTTGAATCGACTCCGCCCACCGGATTTCGACCCCGCCCCCTACCTGCGTCGCGAAGTGGTCAGAGATGAACTCCTGCTCGTCGGTACCGGACCCTTTCCAGTAGTTTCCGAGCAAGACGTGCGCAAAGGGTCTCATCCCGCTTGAGGCATGAGGAGTCTGTCGAAACCGGAGCCCTCCAAGGACAGCGGCATCGACACAATTGGCTGAAGCATCGCCGGACGAGCGCTGACACGGTTCCGCCTCACTGGTCGCGGAAAACTCGCCCTCCACGACTAAGACGGCCCACCAATTCTCGTCGTAATCCCAGCTGAACGCGCCCACCAGCGTTGGTGCCCATTGCGACAGACTGTGATCGTTGAGAACACCGAGGCCGACTGCCGCCTCAAACGGAATCGGATACGCCTGCGCGAATACCGTCGAAGGCCAGAGCCACAGAAGAGTCGCCGCCAAAGACGCCATTCGCATACCCGGTTACTCTTGCAGGCTCCTCCATACGTTCTCGAATTCCCGCGCGATAAAGGAGTGTCCCAAGTTCGTCGGGTGTGGATCGAAATCGAATGGTCCTGGCCCCGGAAAGCCAAGCCGCCTTTCGATCGTCACGAGCCCCTGACGACCCAGAGAAGGTGTGTAGAGATCGACGATCGCCACACGCGAGCCTGCCGGGACGGGAACCTGACTGATCCAGAACCGGAGCGCCTGATCGAAGCCACGCAGCAGCGCATCCAGCTGATCGAATACGGGCTGGACCGGATGAGGAATGCTGTAGTAGTTCGAGATGAGGATCGTCACATTCTCGAGCGCCCGGCACGGCAGTCCTGTCCACGGATCAAGAACAGGCGAGGGCACAGACGGATTGTTGAGCAGGATGTTGACTGCCTCTGCTACTCGTTGTGAGATTCCGATCACATCGAAATCGCCTCTGAAGACATCGTTAGCCCCCGCAGTGATCGTCGCCACCGTCGGGCGCTGGACAGGCTCGGTGCAGAGGACCTGCGGCACCTGGTCGTCGCGGAGCTCCCAACTTCTCGCCGCTCGGACGGATGCGTTCGAGAAGGCGATCTCCTGTTTCTCTCCGAACACCCCGTGGTCGTACAGCTGATAGACATACCCGTTGGTGACGGGCAACGCACCTGTGCCTGCGGCAAGGCTGTCGCCCATGCCGATGTAGTAGCCGCTCTTGGGAAAGGCCGTTTGTGCGGACGTGGCCGCCGCTGTCAGAACAAGGGCGACGAGTCCACCAGCAAGCGCAAATCGACGTGCCATGACATTGCTCCTTCTTCGCGATCCGTGGGTAGACGGCGTTGGGCCCGCCGTCTTCTCAATTCAGAACCGGACCCGGCTCGCCAACCCGACACGGTCAGGTCCAAGTACAGGAGACAGGTTTTCCAGGCGACGCGTAGACCGTCCGATTGATGGCCTGGTCAACAGCGGTACCGACCAAGAGTCCAATCGTTGTGGTCGAGGCAACACTATAGCCCCCCTTCGCTGGTGCGGGCTGGCCACACTCCAATCACCAGTCCCGCGCCAGTACCAATAAGGGCGCCCTCCGACGGTGAATCGAGCCTGTCTATGACCAGCACTTTCTGTCCGGGCTCGGGAACTGTTTGCAGCACGTCGAACGATTGAAACCGGCGTCTGAGCCGATGCCGATCCCGCCAAGACTAGCAATGCAATCGGCAGGGCACAGTGTGGTCGCATGAGACTTCCGTCGGCTCGGTCGTCAATCATCATGCCAGTGAGCCAACGCCTCAGGGCGGTAGATGGAGGGTGTTTCTAGTTGCCACGCGCGAAGAAGTCCCAATGCACCTCGGAACATTCCGCAGCACGATCCCCATCTGCCGCTCGTGCGCAACGTTGAAACGACCCTACCGGTCTACGCCTGGAGCATGATGTTCGTGATGGCACCCTGGACGCGCGCTGAAAATTGAACCTTTCGCTGTGCGCGTGACAGGACGTGAGATCATCAATAAACACACTGATGGGTGCGTATCAACTCTGGTTTGAGCGGACAGTCTCGCAGGCAACGCCCGTCAGGCTGTTCATGCAGACGAGCTGGGGCTGGCCTGCGATCGAGAGCGTGCACTTTCTTGGTCTGACGCTGCTGTTCGGCTCGATTGTCGTCTGGGATCTGCGGCTTCTCGGGATGGCGGGCGGCGTGCCGATTTCCGCGTTTCACCGTCTGGTGCCGTTCGCGGTGCTCGGATTCGCGATCAACATCGTCAGCGGATCGATGTTCGTGATGGCGGAGGCCAATCAATACGTGTACAACCCGGCGTTTCAATTCAAGCTGCTGTTCCTCGCGCTGGCCGGCGTGAATGTGCTGGTGTTCTACGTGACGATGTTCCGCCGTGTCGCTGCGCTCGGCCCTGGCGCCGCAGCGCCGCGTGGTGTGCGGGTCAGCGGTGCGCTCTCGCTGGTCTTCTGGGCGGCGGTCATCATCTGCGGCCGGCTGATCACGTTCTATCGCCCGACGGTGTGCACCCCCGGTCGCGCTATCGGGTTCATTGCCGACTGCATCATCAGATAGCTGAACCGCAACTCGCTTGGCGTCGGGTATTGTCAGCTGCCAGAGCAGGGATCTCGCGCAGCCGGCCGACGCGGTCGCCAGAGAACCGCTCCCTCGAATGCCAACCGAAACCACGCGCCTCAGTGTGGGCGTGCCGCGAGGGCGGCGGAGTCGAGATCCCTGCTCTCACAGCCGCATCAGCAACCAAGTGAGCTCCTGCGTCAGGCCGCCAGTTCTTCGTTGCCTGGAAACCCATGCTGCCGGCGGCCAACCGTGCCGTCATGAGCCGCCGTGGTCTTGTACAGCTCGAACCGCCCGTCCGCGGCTTCGTCGCGAACGCGCTTTCGCAGAGCCTCCATCTGCCGCTCTGACATCGGCTTGAAATCGGACGCCGCGCGGACGTTCTGACGCAGCACGCGCATCGAGTCGATGCCGCTGATGATGGTTGCAACCGGGAGGCTCATCGCGTACCGCAGCGCCTGTTCCGCGGTCACGACCTTCTTTTTCACCTGACGGCCGTCGCCGCTCAGGCTCTTCATCCCGAGTGGCGCGATTCCGCGGCTGACCAGGACTGGCAATACCGTCCGCTCGAACGATCGGAATGACGCGTCGAAACAGTTGAGCGGCAGCTGGCAGGCATCGAAGGTGTAGTCGCGGGCGAGCATGGCCAGGTGGATGTCGGGATGCTTGTGTCCAGTGAAGCCGACGAACCGGACCTTGCCCTGGCGTTTGGCTTCTTCGAGCGCCTCGATCACCCCGCCTCGCGCGAAGTGACGTTCCGGGTCGTTGTCGTACACACACTCGTGGACCTGCCAGAGATCCAGAACATCGGTGCGCAGCCGCCGCAGTGACTGTTCGAGCTGGCGCATGGCTTCGCGTTTGCCGCGTCCGTGCGTGCAGACCTTGGTCATCAGGAACACGCGATCCCGGCGGTCGGCAATGGCTTTCCCCATCAATGTTTCGGATCGCCCGTCGTGATATTCCCACGCGTTGTCCATGAAGGTGATGCCCGCGTCGATCGCTGCCTGAACGACGCGAATTGCCTCGCCCGCGCTCTCGATTTTGCCGATGTGATATCCGCCCAGGCCGAGCGCCGACACCATCACTCCTGTCGCGCCGAGCGGTCGAATCGGAATATCAGCGGTCATGTCGCGCCTCCGTGTAGACCGGGCCCTGAGATTGAGTCTCGAATGCAATGTGCGGTCCCGTGCGTGTTCCGCTTGATCGGGTGCGGCACGCACACGTACGATGGTCGGTATGCGCGATCCGGCGATCGCGCAAGGAGGCTGCATGCGCGGCAACGACAAGGTGATAGCTGAGCTCAACGAGGCGCTCCGCGAGGAGCTCACGGCGATCAACCAGTACTTCATCCATTCGGAGATGTGCCACAACTGGGGGTATCACCGGCTCGGCTCGTACATCCGCAAGCAGGCGATCGACGAGATGAAGCATGCCGAGGTGCTGATCGAGCGGATTCTGTTTCTCGATGGGACGCCGAAGATGGAGCATCTCGATCTGAGCGTCGGTCAGAACGTGCTCGGCCAGATCGAGGCGGATCACAAGCTCGAAGTGAACGCGGTTGCGATGTACAACAAGGCCGTACAGCTGGCGCGCAACGAGGGCGACGATCAGTCGCGCGAGCTCTTCTCAAAGCTGCTCAAAGACGAGGAAGAACATGTCGACTGGCTCGAGGCGCAGCTCCACATGATCAAGGAGATGGGCTACGAGCGATACCTCTCGATGCAGGCAGAGGGGAAGAACGACTAGACCGCCTGCGCCTCCACCGTAATGGCGACCGAGCCGCGGATGGCATTGGAGATTGGGCACCCCTTTTCCGCGCCCGTCGCCAGGTCGCTGATCCCGGCGCGGTCGATGCCTTCCAGTCCCTCGACAACAGCTTTCAGGTGCGACGACATCACTTTGAGGCCCGCATCGCTCTTGTCGCCTGTGACGGTGGCGGTGACGCGCACTCGACGCGCCTTCCCGCCCTGCTTGCCGATGGTGTTCGTCAGCACCATCGCGTAACAGACGGCATGTGCTGCGGCCAGGAGTTCCTCCGGCGTCGTCTTGCCGTCGCCTTCGGAGGCGATGCGGCTTGGAAACGTCACGGGCAACGAAAATGCGCCCGTGCCGGCCTTGGCCGTGCCGCTGCCCTCCATCAGGGATCCTGTCCAGTCCACATCTGCGTGCCGCGCGAAGGTTGCCATGCTGTCTGCTCCAGGTAGGCCGGGCCTCGATGCCCGGGATGGTGAAAACCAGCCAAGGGGCTCCGCCCCTTGATATCCCCGCAGCGCCCCTCGGCTGGTTAGCCAGTATCTTCTTGGCGCGCTTCGCGCGCCCTAGTCCGCTGTGCGGCTTCCGACGCAACGAGTACAAAATTCGCGTTTCGAGCCGCATAACGGAGTACGCGTAAAGATGTGAGTATTGCATATCCTCGCGTCAGATGAAGGACGTCAATCTCGAGCTCGCCGGGCTGCTGCTCGACATGGCGGCGCTCGCAGGCAAGAGTCAGCGCGGGTGGGGCTACGCGCGCGCGGCCAAGGCGGTGCTGCGCCTCGATCGGCAGATCACACCGCTCGTCGAAGCCAACACGCTCCGCGTCGTGCCAGGCATCGGACCCACGACGGACCGCATTGCCCGCGAGCTCGTGTACGACGGCTCGTCGGCATTTGTAGAGCGCGCCATTGCAGAGGCCGGCAAGACCGAGGAGATTTCGGTCCTGCGCGGCTGCCGCCACAGGTTTCTCAGCCATGCCGCGGTGCGAGAGATTCTCTGGAAGCGCAGCGCGCCATCTCGGGAGAAGTACCGCGGCGACTTCCAGATGCATTCGGTGTGGAGCGACGGCGCCGAATCGCTCGAATCCATTGCCGACGCGTGCGTGGCGCGAGGCTACACGTGTGCCGGGATGACCGATCACTCCTATGGGCTGCCGATCGCCCGCGGCATGTCGATGGACCAGGTGGCGCAACAGCACGCGGCGATCGATCAGATCAACGCTCGGCACAGCGGAAGGTTCCGGATGTTCAAGGGTATCGAGGCCAACATCCGTCCCGATGGGACCGTTGACATGGAGCCGCAGGAGCTCCGGCTATTCGAGTTCGTCGTTGCCTCACCGCACTCGTTGCTTCGAAAATCGGTAGACCAGACCCCGAGGATGGTAGGTGCCGTGTCGCAGCCGGGGGTCAGCATCCTGGGACATCCGCAGGGGCGCCGCTTCAACACCCGGCCAGGAGTGTCGGCCGAATGGGACGCCGTGTTCGACATCGCCGCCCGCCGCAAGGTTGCCATCGAGATCGACGGATCGTGGGACCGTCAGGACGTCCACTATGAGCTTGCCGCACGCGCGCTCGCCAGCGGGTGCATCTTTGCGCTCGCCAGCGACGCGCACGCGCACTCGGAACTGGACTTCGTCGACGTCGCCATCGCGCACGCGCGACTGGCGTCCATCCCGCAGGATCGCATCGTCAATTACTGGAGCGAGAGGCGGTTTCTCGAGTGGGCGCGCGGAGCGTGGGACAGATGAATCGATGACCGATGATCGTGCGATCGATTGGATCGTTTGATCATCGGTACGTTGGGTCATCATGTGAACATTGGATCAGCGATTGGTCGATCGATAATCAGATCATCGATCATCAATCATGGATGCAATCAACCCTGTCGTTCCAGTGTGAGATAAAACGGCCCAGCGCCAAGGAAGCCGATGAACAACGCCCACATGGAATAGGTTCCCCAGCCTGCCCGGTTGATCGCGGTGAAATTGGCGTGCTCGCCGACCCCGATGGTGAATTCCAGCGTTTTCCAGAACAACGTATTGTGCGCCTGCAACTTGTGGGCGCCAGGCTCGATTTCGCGCGTGACGACGTCGCCGTGCTGCAGAATGCCAATCCGCTCGCCGTCGAGCGAGAGAAAGATTTCCCGATAGCCGACATCCTCTTTCGACTGCCGACGCACCGTGATCGTCGCCGTCCACGACACCTCGAGGTCGCGAATGACGTCGTCCAGGTCCTCGACGGTCGGCTCAATTTCAGTCAGGACGGGCATCACATCGCTCCGCGCTCGGACGGTCCGGCTGAAGCCGGACACTACGACTCAAGCAACGAAAGGTCCGGCTGTACGTAGTGTCCGGCTTTAGCCGGACTTCAGTCGAGCTCAACCAGTGGGACCCCTGGCTGAACCAACTCGCCACGTGCGCACGCGACCGCCTTGACGATGCCATTCCGCGGCGCTTTGATCGGCAGCTCCATCTTCATCGCCTCGAGCATGACCAGCAGGTCGCCTTGTGAGACCGCCTGCCCTTCACTCACGTGAATGGAGGCGACGGTCGCCGGCATCGGCGACGCGAGCGCCATGTCGTCATCGTGGGCGCGCCTGGTGTGGCTGTCGCGGTTCCCGCTGACGTCGATGACGTACACGTGCCCGTCGATGAATACCCACCGCGCGTGCGGCGGCCCTGCCGCATACGCAAGACGCTGCCGAGTTCCGTCGGACACGCGGTATCGGCCGGCGCCGAGAGCGGTAACTTCGAACTCAGCCACGCCAACCCTGCAGCGTCGTCCATGGATCCGCGGAGGTGCTCGACGCAGAGTCGAGCGGTCCAGCAGAGCCAGACGCATGAGTGGCAACCGCAATCGCTTCTGGCGGCGGATCGCCGGTCGCCGATGTCAGCAGCGCGGCGCGTTGGCTTTCCACGAGGCCCGTGTCGATGTCGCCGCTGACGAAGGCCGGATGTTCCAGCAGTGCGATCAGAAACGCAATGTTGGTCCGAACCCCGAGGACCGGATAGCTGCGCAGGGCGGCGATCGCGCGCGCCCGGGCTCCTTCGCGGGTGTCCGCCCACGCTATCAGCTTGGCAATCAGCGGATCGTAATGAACGGAGATGTCGCTTCCTTCGACGACCCCGCTGTCGACGCGAACCCCTGGCATCGTCGGCTCGCGATAGAGGAGGAGCGACCCGGCCTGAGGCAGATCGTTGCGTGACGGATCCTCGGCATAGACGCGTGCCTCGATCGCATGTCCGCGCTGCGTCAGGTCGTCCTGCGACCATGGCAGCGGCTCGCCGGCGGCAATGGCAATCTGCGCGCGAACGATATCGACGCCGGTCGTCAGCTCGGTGACCGGGTGTTCAACCTGCAGACGCGTGTTCATCTCGAGAAAATAGAAGCGCGCGGTGTCACCGGCTCCCTCGAGGAGAAATTCCACGGTCCCTGCGTTGAGGTATCCGGCGGATCTGGCAAGGGTGACGGCTGCGTCTCCCATCCGCGCCCGAAGTCGCGGAGTCAGCGCCGTCGAAGGCGCTTCCTCGACGATCTTCTGATGCCGACGCTGCAGCGAACATTCGCGTTCGAACAGATGCACGGCGTGACCGTGCCGATCGAGCAGCACCTGCACCTCGACGTGACGCGGACGCTCGATGAGACGCTCCACGTAGAGCGTGCCGTCGCCGAAGGCTGCGGCCGCCTCGCGGCGTGCCTGGGCAATGGCTGCCGGCAGCGAGGCGGCGTCGCGGACGGTCTTCATGCCGATGCCGCCGCCACCCTCGGACGGCTTGATGAGCACCGGAAACCCGATGCGCCGGGCCGCGTCCGCAATCGTCACATCACGTTGATCGGCGGGTGTCTCGCCGGGAACGACCGGAATCCCGGCGCGTGTGGCGGCCTGACGCGCGGCAATCTTGGAGCCAAGACGCGCGATCACGTGTGCCGGCGGACCGACGAACGTCAGCCCCGCATCGGTGCAGGCGGCTGCAAACGTGTGGCTCTCGGCGAGAAAACCGTAGCCCGGATGAACGGCTTCGGCGCCGCTCTCCCTCGCGGCGCCCAGGATCGCGTCGGTGGAGAGGTAACTGTGGAGCGGCGCTGCGGCCCCGATGCGCACGACGCGGTCGGCGAGCGCGACGTGAAGGGCGCGGGCGTCGGCGTCCGAATACACCGCCACCGATTCGACACCAAGCTCGCGGCACGCACGGATGATGCGTACCGCGATCTCACCGCGATTCGCAATCAACAGCCGGCGGAACATCGCTCGAATACAAGGTGTCGTTCACGACACTACATTCGAAAAACACCGTACTTCGGCGGCGGAATTGGCGCATTGAACGCCGCGGACACACCAAGCGCCAGTGCCTCTCGTGTCTGCGCCGGATCCAGAATGCCATCGTCCCAGATGCGCGCCGTGGAGTAATACGGCGATCCTTCCGCCTCGTACTTCTCGAGAATCGGCTGCCGGATTGCTTCCTCGTCGCTTTCGCTCAGCGTCTTTCCCTCACGCGCAAGTTGCTCGCGCTTGACGGTGGTCAGCACCGTCGCCGCCTGCTCGCCGCCCATCACCGATATTTTTGCGTTCGGCCACATCCACAGCAGACGCGGTTCGTAGGCGCGGCCGCACATGGCGTAATTACCGGCGCCGAACGAACCGCCGATGATGACGGTGAACTTCGGCACCACGGAATTGGCGACCGCATGCACCATCTTGGCCCCATCCTTGGCGATGCCGCTGCGCTCGTACTGCCGGCCGACGATGAATCCGGTGATGTTCTGCAGGAACACGAGCGGAACGCCTCGCTGATTGCAGAGCTCGATGAAGTGCGTTGTCTTGAGCGCCGACTCCGAGAACAGCACACCGTTGTTGGCGACGATACCGATGAGAAACCCGTGGAGCCGCGCAAACCCGGTCACGACCGTCGCGCTGTAGCGTTCCTTGAACTCGTCAAATCGTGAGCCGTCGACCAGCCGCGCAATCACCTCGTGCACGTCATACTGCTTTCGCACGTCCGGATTGACGATGCCGTAAATCTCGGTGGGATCGTACGCCGGGTCTTCCGGAGGGACAACATCAACCGGCACCGCCTTCCGCACGTTCAACGTCGACGCAATTGTGCGCGTGAGTCCTATCGCGTGCGCGTCGTCTTCAGCGAGATAGTCCGCGACACCGGAAAACCGCGTATGGACGTCGGCGCCGCCAAGCTCCTCGGCAGACACTTCTTCACCCGTGGCGGCTTTCACGAGTGGCGGCCCACCAAGAAAGATCGTGCCGGTCCCTTTGACGATGATCGTCTGGTCGGACATCGCCGGGACGTACGCGCCGCCTGCTGTGCAGGACCCCATGACCACAGCAAGCTGCGGGATGCCTTCGGCCGACATGCGCGCCTGGTTGAAGAAGATGCGGCCGAAATGGTCCCTATCCGGGAACACGTCCGCCTGCAGCGGCAGGAAGGCGCCGCCTGAATCGACGAGGTAGATGCAGGGGAGCCGGTTATCGAGGGCGATTTGCTGCGCGCGGAGGTGCTTCTTGATGGTGATGGGGTAATAGGTGCCGCCCTTGACGGTGGCGTCGTTGGCGACGATCAACGCTTCGCGACCCGACACGCGCCCGATTCCCGTGACGATGCCTGCGCCGGGCGCCTCGTTGTCGTACAGCCCCCAGGCAGCGAGGGGCGACAACTCGAGGAATGGAGAGCCCGGGTCGAGCAGCAGGTCGATCCGCTCGCGGACCGGAAGCTTTCCCTGTTGGCGGTGGCGTTCGAGATACCTGGGGCCCCCTCCCTGGCGGCAGACGGTCGTGCGGTCGCGCAACTGCTTGACGAGACCGGTCATGCGAGCGAGGTTGTCAGTGAATTCGGGGGAGTCGGTTCGGATGTGGCTGGTTAGGCGATCCATTCACCAACCGCAGCAATCCGTCTTGAAGCCGCACGCCGGGCAACGCCAGACGGCGTGCATCCGGTACAACTCAGCCTTTCCGCACCGCTCGCAGATCATGGCGTCCTCGCGGCATGTGGCGGGGGCAGAGGACGCCGAGAAGGTTTGGGACGCCAGGCTGGACTCGTCCGACGGCGCTGGTGCCTCGTTGCTGTCGCCCATGGCGGGCATTATAGGACCAGATCCGGATGTAACCTCTACTGTATGCATTATGTACATGCTGTAAACTTTCTCTACAAGGAATGGCGTACTGTATTAATTGAAAACGGTATTGTGCTAGCATAGCCCGCCTTCCGACCGTCGCGAGATGTCCAGTTCCCCACTGTCCTCAACAAAGAAACGCCGCCGGGTCCTTGCTATTGACGATGAGCCGGCGATGACCGAGTGGCTCAAGATGGTCATCGAAGCCGAAGGCTACGAGGTTCGCACGGCGCTCATCGGCACTCGGGGTGAGGAGATCTTCAAACAGTGGCGGCCCGACGTCGTGGTCACCGATTTGATGCTTCCTGATCTCGATGGGATCGTGCTGTTGCGCCGACTGAAGGACATCGATCCGGCGCCCGAAGTCATCATCATCAGCGGACAGGGCACGCTCGCGCGTGCGGTCGAGGCGGGGCAAGCCGGTGCCTTTTTCTTTCTCGAAAAGCCCGTCACGCAGGACGGGTTGATCGACCTCATCCGCCGCGCCATCGAGCAGACGCAGGCCAGGGCGGAACACAAACAGCTCAAAGAGCAGATTCGCGGTCAATACAGCTTTGCCAACATCGTCGGGCAGAGCAAGAAGATGAAGGAGCTCTTCGAGCTGGTGGAAAGCGTGGCCGCAAGCGACGCGAACATCCTGATTCAGGGCGAGAACGGCACCGGCAAGGAGCTCATTACCAACGCGATTCATTTCAACTCGAACCGCGTAAAAGGGCCCTTCATCAAGATCAACTGCGCCGCCATCCCCAAGGATCTGATCGAAAGCGAGCTGTTCGGCTACAAGAAGGGCTCGTTCACGGGCGCGCATACCGACAAGATCGGGCTGTTCGAGATGGCGGAAGGGGGCTCGCTGCTGCTCGACGAAATCGGGGAGATGCCGCCGTATTTGCAGACGAAGCTGCTGCGCGTGCTCCAGGAGCGCGAGTACAGGCCGATTGGCAGCGACCGCCTGGTACACGTCGACTTCCGGCTCATCTGCGCCACGAACATCGATCTGGACGTCGCCTTGCGAGATGGAAAGCTTCGAGAGGACCTGTACTTCCGAATCAACACCATCACGCTGCGCGTGCCGCCGCTGCGTGAGCGGACGGAAGACATTCCGCTCTTGTGCACACACTTCCTCAGCCGTTTCAACGAGCGGTACCAGAAGAATGTGCGTTCAATTTCGCCCGCGGCGTACCACCTGCTCATCCGCAACAGGTGGCCGGGTAACGTGCGGGAGCTGGAAAACGCCATCGAACGTGCGGTGCTGGTCAGTAAGACGGGAGAGATTCAACCCGTCGACCTGCCCGAAACGCTTCGCGAGGAGGGAGGTCCACCTCAGGAGTTCACGGTCCCTCCGCACCGGACCCTGGCGGAGATCGAGAAGATGGCCATCCTGCAGACGCTCCAGCGTACCAACTGGAACAAGCAGGAAGCCGCACAGATCCTCGGCCTCTACCGTCCCACCCTGTACAGCAAGATGAAGAAGCACGACATCCAGGACCAGCGCGCCCAGCAGCGCGCCGCCGCGGGACAGGCGAGTCGGTAATCAAGTCACAAGGCACAAGGCACAAGGCACAAGGCACAAGTCACGAATCACAAATCGCCTAATCTGAGCCATGAACCACCCCATGGCGATCGCGTGGCACTCGTTTTGGAGGCTCCTATACCGCTGAGGGTTGGCCTTCGTGGGGCTTCGGCGCGATGGGCAGGAAGGAGGACGTGTGAACGATCAGTCTCGAATGATGCTCGGTGCGGCATTGGGCGCGGTGTGCGGCGCCGCAGCCGCCTACCTCTTCTTTACCGACCGTGGTCGCGGAGTGCGCGACCGGCTCGAGCCGGCCGTCGACGACTTGCGGCGCGAGTTCATGCGCTTCCAGAAAACGATCGGCAAGGTAGGGGACTTGGCCCACGAAGGCCTGCGCGCGATGGAAGAATTCAAGGCGGCGCGCGGTCAGTATCCCTCGTCCGGCGCCACGTCACACTGACGCGGGCGTGTTGGGTGGTGCTTGGTGCCTTGTGCTTTGTGCCTTGTGCCTTGTGACTTGTGACTTGTAAGAGGGGGGGCAGCATGGCGGACAGTTACGAACGTTATGACACCGAGGGCGGCGGAGGCGGCTTTGTGATGGGCCTGCTGGCGGGAACAGTTCTCGGAGCAGGGCTTGGAATGCTTCTGGCGCCGAAGTCAGGCTCAGACCTGCGCGACCAGATCGGCGAACAGGCCAGACACCTCGGCACGAGAGCGTCGGAACAGTATCGTCGCGCGTCCGAGACCGCGACCAACTGGGCCGAGCGCGGCCGCGACATGGTGCACCAAGCGCGCGGTGCTGTGCAGCGCGGCGTCGAGGACGTACGCAGCTACACCGGCGGGACACCTGGGAGTACCTACACCGGTGGCTCGACAGGCACGTCTGGCTCGTTTGGGGGCAACGCGGGTTCCGGCAGCGATTACGGCCGGTCGTAGCGCAGCATCGCCGCGCTCAAGGGCTTTAGGCTCTGGGCTTTAGGCTTTGGCAGCGCGTCTACCCCAGGCCCAAAGCCAACAGCCCAAAGCCCAAAGCCGGAAGCCGAGGGCCTTCAGTGATAATCACCTGGTGACGCCGGCCCGGATACTGCTTCGCTTGAACGCGGAGCTTCGCTTTTCGGGTCGCGCCGCATGGCGCGGCTTCGTGCGGTTCGCCAACGGGAACGATCTGACGCACGCGGCCTCGATTGCCTATTACGCGCTTCTGTCCCTCTTTCCATTTCTGTTGCTCGTCATTTCGCTGCTGGGCTCGATCACCGCAGACGAAGCGGACCGCGTTGCGGTGCTGGCATTCGTGTTCCGGTACTTCCCGACGCAGGTTGATTTCGTCGAAACTCAGCTCGAAGCGTTCAGTGAGACACGCGTACGGGTCGGAGTAGGTGGGGCGCTCGCCCTGATCTGGGCATCCCTTGGTGTGTTTGGCGCCATCACGAGCGCTGTCAACGAAGCGTGGGGCGTGGAGAAACAACGCAGCTTCCTGAAGCATCGGATGGTGTCGTTTGTGATGCTCGTGGCGAGCGGAGGGGTGCTGATGGTCGCACTGCTCCTGGTCAGCGCGGTTGAAATCGCCGAAGCATCGTGGTTCGGGGTGATGCTCGCCCGTTTCCAGTGGTTACAGGTCCTGCAATCGCTGACGGTGACCTACTCTGCGACGATTCTGCTCATCATCGCAGTCGGACTGGTGTACTACTTCATTCCCAACGCCAAGACCCGGTTCCGCGATGTGTGGGTGGGCGCCGTGCTGACGGGTATTCTGTGGCGGCTCGCATTCAGCGGGTTCTCGTGGTACATCGGTCGGAGTGGACGCCTCACGCTCATACACGGATCGGTCGCGACCGTCGTCGTATTCTTGCTGTGGGTGTATGTATCTTCGGTGATCCTGATGTACGGAGTGGAATTCACGGCGGCGTACGCCCGTCTTCGGCGGCGTCGCCCAGAGGAGATGCCGGCCGCGCCGGCGCCACGGGTATGAAACAGCGCATTCCGGCGGTCTTGATCCTGACGGTGTTCTGTCTGCCGACGGCCAGCCTGCTGGCTCAGTTTTCCCTCGTTTCGGTGCAGCAGGAGATCGAAATCGGCGAGGAGACCAACGCCCAGGTCCGCAAGGAAGTGCCACAGGTGCGCGACGGGCAGGTGATCGCCTACGTTCGCAGCATCGGAGATCGGCTCGCGCGCCAGGCGTCGGGCCCGAAATACCCGTACAGCTTTTCAGTGGCCGATTACCGCGAGATCAACGCCTTCGCGCTGCCAGGCGGCCCGGTCTGGCTCCACCGCGGCGTCCTGCATGCAGCGACCAACGAGTCGCAGGTGGCCGGGGTCCTGGCGCACGAAGTGGCGCACATTGCGCAGCGGCATGCCGCGACCCAGCTCACCAAGGGGATGATGGCGAATCTCGGGCTGGGACTGCTGGGCGCGGTGCTTGGCAACGGCGCTGGCGGGAACGCTGCGCAGATGGCCGCTTCGTTTCTCACCAACGGCATCTTCATGAAGTTCAGCCGCGACGACGAGCGCGAGGCGGACCAGGTGGGCCTGCAGCTCATGCGGCGGGCGGGCTGGGACGGTCGGGGCATGGTGGAGCTGTTCGAGATTCTTCAGGGCGAGGCGCGCCGGAACCCGGGCAGCGTCGAGATCTTTTTTTCGAGCCACCCATCGCCGCAGGATCGGATCGCGCGGCTGAAGGGCGAAGTGGCGCGTCGGCCGGGCGGCACGCGCGACACGCGACAATTTCAGGCGATCAAGACGCGGCTGCAGGGGATGGCGCCGCCGAGGGAGATGCCGCGTCAGTAATGCAAAATGCAAAATGCAAAATGCAAACAGGAAGCGACATAGTCAGCATTTGCACGTTGCGGTCGTCGTTTGCATTTTGCATCTTGCATTTTGAATTACAAGGTTCACGTTCATGTCCAACCGTCTCGCCCTCGAACAAAGTCCGTACCTCCTGCAACACAAAGACAACCCGGTCGACTGGTATCCGTGGGGCGACGCCGCGTTCGAGAAAGCG
>DATCJA010000031.1:0-50454 GCA_036507475.1 Vicinamibacterales bacterium | reverse complement strand
ACAGCATAGACCCGGTCTTCGACGCAGCGAGGCGGGCATGGCCACGGTTTTGCTCCGCGACACGCCCACCTCGCGCCGTAGTTGGGTCATGCGAACTACCGTTCAGCGCGCGCTCGCGCTGGTGGTCGTCGTGCGTCGTGCCAACAGATCCCAGTGTTCGCCCGCACGGCTGACGATGGTCGGCACATCGTCGGCCAGGAGATACCCGTCTTTCACAAGGACGGCCGCCGCGTTACGCACGAGCGTCAGGTACTGGTCGCGCGATTGGTAGCGCTCCTCGACGGAGAGGCGCGGATCGCCGGCGCGCTCGCGTTCGGCCTTCGTGCTCGCAAAGGGCACGTATCCACCCAGCAGCGGAAAGAACTGCTCGGTCCCGCCGATGGCCGTGCTTCGGAAATTCCAGCCGGTATAAGTACCAAGGGGCACAGCAATGTCCGGCAGCCGAAGACCCGCCACAGGGTTACCGTCGCGGTCGACCTGCGGCACGAACAGGGGGAGTGGCGTGCCGGCTCCTCCGTCTTTCGTCAGCAGACGGTTCGGTCCACGAACGCCCGGAAATGCCGCGCGCGGCGAGGTCACGCCCGACACATTCGGAAACGCGATATCCGTCGCGCGCACGAGCGTGCCGTCCTGCAGGCGAGGATAGCGGCTCGGCGGTGGCGCAGTTCCGTCGCGCACCCATTTCTCCATGGCCACCAACAACGCGCGCAGCGACACCTTGAGGTCGAACGGGTTGTCCGCGAGCTGGCCGTTGGTGGCTGCCGGCGGGAACCGTCCGATGTTGTGCGGCGCGCCGGCAAAGTGATAGAGGCGCACGTTCGGTGGCGGGGCCACGTCCTTCGAGCCGTCGGGCGTCGTGTGGCTCAACGCAACGCCACGCTCCCAATACTCGGTGTCGGAGTAGGTGTAGAAGATCTTGGGCTGGTGCTCGCCGGCACGCGCGTTCTCGAGCAGGCCGTCCTCGAGGCCTGTGACCGGATCGCGCTGCTTCGCGTCCGAGAATGGGAAGTGCGTGGCGGTTTCCATCAGGAGCGATGTGGGGGTCGACCAGCGCTGGTTCAGCAGCACGCCCGCCGCGCCACCGATGTGCGGCATCACGGCGTCGAACACTTGTCGGTTGCGCTCGTCGGCGTTGAAGCCCTCGTACACGAAATCCCGCAGCCAGCGGCCGGTTTGGGACGATCCGTACGCAAACGTGTACTTCGCCGACACGGTGGCGTCTGCGGCGTACTTGACCCACGCCGCCGCGTCGCGCACGGCGGCAAATCCAAGAGCCGCCACTGGCGGATCGGCGGCCACGTACGCTAGCTCGTAGGTGCGACCCGGCTGGAATCCTCCGTCCAGTGTGACGGTGTTGCCGGCAAGCCGCCACGCCGCGCGCGGCACGGTGACCCACGCGGCTCCAAGACGTTCGCGGACGCGAAGCGTGTTGTCGGGGGACCCCGGATTGCTCGGCGTGTAACCGACGAGGTCGCCCACCGTGGCCTCGGTGCCTGGCGCGTTGAGGATGAACGTGGCCCGAACGAGGCCTGTGACGCCGACCGCCGCAGGCACGTCGATGCGAACCGCGCCGGGACGCCGCGCATCGAACTCCCAGCCCACCTGCACGATGGTGTAGCCCCGGTTCAGAAGAAAGCCATCGCCGGCTTCGCCGTCGGGTGTCGTCGTGACGGGTCCGTTGAAGGCTGTCAGGGCCACCGTGCCGCCGCGGTTCACGATGTCAAACAGCGCGATCCCGTTTCCCCGGCCCGGATCGCGTGGCCGGAGAATCACGAGGTCGGCGGACATCTCAACCCGCCCGGCCCCGTTGCGCGGCGCCTTGTCCAGGTCGGCGATCACCTGATTGCGCCTGTTGGCCGGGTCGATCAGGAAGTGGAGCTTGCCCGTGATGCGTTCGTACGGTCCGCTCGGTCCAAACGAGCGCCCGCCCGCGACATCTCGGCGCGAGGTGATCTCCACGCGCGAGACCTCGGCGTTGACCAGGGCGGGCAGGAGCAAAACCAGGAGCACCGACTGGGCTGAGCGTCGAAGAATCGGAATCATCGGCTGCCTCCCGCTGCGGAATCGTGTGAGGTAGCCGGAGACCTTTAGGTCTCCGGTCGGAAGTTCGTCATGGGTAGCCGGAGACCTTAAGGTCCCGGTCCGAAGTCGCCGGCAGCGTACATCCCCTCGTGCGCCTTGTCCAGATCCGCCGACCCGTTGCGGTACACTGCGGCCCTCGTTCGCACCTTCTCGAGAGGAGTCTCCGATGCACGGCACCGCCATCATCTGCGCCAGCCTGGTCTTGCTTGCAGCGTGCGCGCTCGCGCCTGAAGAATCTGCGCGCGCGCGGGAGGACCTCGCGCCAACGGGCATGCTGCGCGTCGGCATCAATTTCGGCAACGTGCTGCTGACGGGAAAAGACTCCAGCGGGGAGCCGCGCGGCGTCGCCGTCGATCTGGCACGGGAGCTGGGCCGGCGTCTCGACGTGCCCATTCAGATCGTGCCGTTCGATTCGGCCGGCGCATTGGCCGATGCCGTCACGCGCGGCGCGTGGGACGTGGGGTTCCTGGGCGCCGAGCCGCAACGCGCCAATGTCATCGACTTCACGGCCGCGTATGTCGAGATTGAATCGACGTACCTGGTGCCGCCGGGCTCCTCGCTGCGTAGCGTCGCGGACGTGGACCGCGACGGCGTGCGCATCGCGGTGTCCGAGAAAAGCGCCTACGATCTCTATTTGAGCCGCAGCTTGCAACACGCGCGGCTCGAGCGTGCCTCCGGCGTCGAGGGCGCATTCGCGCGGCTGGTGGACGAGAAGCTCGAGGCCCTCGCCGGACTCAGACCTGTGCTCCTCACCTACGTCGAGAAGCTCCCTGGCTCGCGCGTGCTCGATGACCAGTTCACCACCGTGCAGCAGGCGGTGGGCACTCCGAAGGGACGCGACGCGGGTGCGGCGTACCTGCGGTCTTTCGTCGAGGACGTCAAGGCCACGGGGCTGGTAGCGCAACTCATCGAGAAGAACGGCGTGCGGGGACTGACCGTGGCGGCGAAGGAGTAGATAGACAGAAATTCAAAATGCAAAATTCAAAATGCAAACACCGCCCACGTTGCCGAGATACCAGGCGCTTCGTGGGATGTTGGCCGTCATTCTTGCGCGTAACGGGGCCACGCACACAGGGGCGATCGACACCAGCGCGCGGTCCTGCCTGAATTTGTCGACGAACGCCTCACTTGTCGGCAAGTGACGTTAGCCGCTAGGACGGCGGCCATTACGAACGTCGTTCGAGGATGACCGTGCGGCTAAGCGATGCGCCTCGGCGGTCTCTCCCGCGTGCCACGATCTGCGGGGCCAATGGTTTAAGACCAAACCTGGGATGTTGGGCCGCGCGTGTTAGCCGCCTGCGGCGGCGGTCTGCTGGAGGTCCAATCAATACGAAGCAGGCAGATCCGCATGTAGGATGATGCGACGGTAAGGACTCCGATGCCAACAAACGCCGATTACGGACGACCGACGTGTCGCATGATTGCAGCGGTCTTCTTGATCGTCGCGTCCGCCACGCTCACGGTCATTGGCCAGTCGCGCGCTTTCGACATCGTCATTCGCGGAGGTCGTGTTGTCGACGGCACAGGAAGTCCATGGTTCGTCGCCGACATTGGTATCAAAGGCGACAGTATCGCGGCCGTCGCAACGCATCTTGATCCTGCTGGTGCCAAAGTGATCGACGCGACGGGACTCGTGGTGGCTCCAGGCTTCATCGACGTCCATTCACATTCGGAGCCTTCGGCTGGCGGGCCAGGGATTCTCGGTGTGCCTCGTGCGGAAAACAACATTCGCCAGGGCGTGACCACCGTCTTTGCCAACCCAGACGGATTTGGCGACGGTCTCGTCAAGCCCTTTCTGGACAAGGTAACGGCTGCGCGGCCAACGATCAATGTGGGCACGTTCATTGGCCACGGAGGTGTGCGCACCAGAGTTATAGGGTTGGCGGACCGTCCCGCGACCACTGCTGAGCTCGGGCAGATGCGCAACCTTGTCGCCCGTGGAATGCAAGAAGGTGCGTTTGGGCTCAGCACGGGTCTCTTCTACGTGCCTGGCAGTTATGCGCCGCTTGAAGAGATCGTTGAACTGGCTCGTGTGGTCGGTCGATACGGAGGGGTTCATCAGTCGCACATCCGTGATGAAGGGGCTCGTATCCTCGGCGCGGTGCAAGAAACCATCGACATCGGTGAACGGGCTGGCCTTCCGACACAAGTGACGCACCACAAGATCATCGGCAAAAGTAACTGGGGCCGTAGTGTCCAGACGTTGCGGATGATCGATGATGCGCGCACACGTGGAGTCGATGTCACAATCGATCAGTACCCATACACGGCTTCGAGCACGACCATTGAAGACGGGCTCGTGCCTCCGTGGGCGCGGGAGGGAGGCCGGGCACCTTTGCTGGCACGTTTGCGTGCGCCTGATTCAGGGCGGAAAGTGAAGGAGGAAATCGCCACCGCGCTCGAAACTGGACGCGGAGGTGGAAACCCTGACAATGTCGTGCTCGCATCCTGCCCATGGGACCCGACGCTCGCCGGCAGAGGTCTCGGACAAGTGTTGCGCGACCGTGGCAAGCCGGCGACGATTGCAGAAGCCGCTGCCCTTGTAGTTGAGATCGTCGAGAAGGGAAATTGTCTCGGCGTCTTTCACGCTATCGGCGAAGAGGATCTTGAGCGGATTCTCAAACATCCGGCGACGATGATCGCGTCGGACGCCTTTCCAGGCGAGCCAGAATTTGGCAGGGATGTGCCCCATCCACGTGCCTATGGCACATTCGCCCGTGTGCTGGCGGTCTACGTTCGCGAGAAGAAAGTGATCACGATCGAGGAAGCCGTCCGCAAGATGTCGTCGTTTCCTGCGCGGCGAATGGGGCTGCGCGACCGAGGGATCGTCTGGCCTGGTCTGAAGGCGGACCTCGCCATCTTTGACGCCGCGCGAGTACGCGATACAGCCACATTCGAGAAGCCACACCAGTACGCTGAGGGAGTTGTGTCCGTTATCATCAACGGTGAACTGGTCCTCGAGAGTGGAATCATGACGTCGGCACGACCTGGTCGATCGTTGTATGGCCCTGCTGTCAGCGTGCTTGCGGCTCAGAAGCCGTCATCCTAGTCACTGCCTAACACGGCATGCGGCCAACGGCGCGGAAACGTACGCGCCGCGGCTCATCGCGAAACGTTGGGCATCGCAAGCATCAACGAGCTCATTCAATACGCTAGACTGCCTCGTGCTCCTGCCGAATGCCGATGACGCGATAATCGATGCGGCAAAGCTTCGAGATTACCTGCTCTCGACCCAGCATCCGCTGGGACGCTTCAAGGCGCGCTTCTTTGGTGCTCTTGGGTTTTCTGCGGATCGATGGCAGGAACTGGAGTCGGCGCTCCGGACGCAACACTTGACCCAACTGGCGGAGCAGGGAGCTGCCATCGGGGGCGGCCAGAAGTTCATGATTCAAGCTATTCTGACAGGACCGAATGGCCAGACGGCCGTGGTCGTGAGTGTGTGGTTTGTCCGCCTTGGCGAGGCAGTGCCGAGATTCGTGACGGCGTATCCAGGAGGCAGCCAGTGACATTGCGGAATCTCGATGTCGTCGTGCTGAACGAAGATCAGCCTGCACATGGATTGAAGCGGGGTGACCTTGGTACCGTCGTCGAGGTTTACGCTCCTGACGCCCTGGAGGTCGAGTTTGTAACCGCATCCGGCCGCACACAGGCCTTGGTTACGCTTCCGCCATCCGCCGTGCGTGAAGTGGGCGACGACGACCTCGTAGCTGTTCGTCCTGCAACGAGCCGCGATATCTAACAAGGCGATGGACAGGCCCGGTGTCGTTCAGCCCTTTGCATTGTTTGCATTTTGAATTCTGCATGATTCTGCATTTTGAATTTCATCGGCCAGCGTCCTTGGCCTTCGCCCTCAGAACAATCGCAGCGAGGATCCGAGCAATCTGTTCGCCCTCATGCCGAAGCGTTTCAATATCGGCGGCTGGGCCGAGCCGTAGAGCAAGGCACAGACGCAGCCAATACACGCTCTCCCTTGATTCTCTGAGGGCAATCTCGACGTAGCGGACGAATTCGCGTTTTGACGACGCTGCCTTTGCCTTTTCGAGATTCGCGCCAACGCCTGCTCCGGATTTGAGCAGTTGGTCGGCAACGGGTCGCGCACCTGAAAGTAAATGCGGCTGGAGGGCGACCTTACCAACACCGCAGCCGTAACGAAAAGCGCGATCGCGGATGTCTTGCGCAGAGTCAGCGACCATGCCGACCGCCGTTGCGACGCCGTTGCCAGCGCTCGAGGCTTGAGTATTACTGAAAAACCGAGCGGATCAGGGGACGTCGAAGGATGCATGGCAGAAACGGCGTGCCCGATCATGCCAGTAGTGTTTGCATTTTGAATCTTGCATTTTGAATTGACTGCGCCGTCTCACCGGCGGGCGGCGGGATCCGGCGCGTCCCGCATTGGAATGTGCGGCTCGGCGCCAGGCAGCTCGGATTCCGCAGTCACGAGATGCGGCTTGGCTGGTTCGATATCGACGGCAATGTCACGCCACTTCTGCTGCTTGAATCGGGCGACGCTCAATGCGCATCGGGTGATGTGACCGCTCAGAATCGCCATCCAAATATAACCGGGCTCGAGGCCCGCAGTTGCCTGAAAAAACCAACAGAGGCCCAGCGGGATCACAATCTGAGAAAAGATCGAGATGTAGAGCGGGCTTCGCGTGTCTCCTGTCCCCTGAAGGCCGCCCGTATAGCAGAGCGCGACGGTGATGAAGAACCCCGACACGCTCAGATATCGAAGCAATTCCTCGCCAATGTCGTTGACGAGCACGTCCGTCATACCGAACACTGCGAGCAGATAACGCGGAATGAGCAAGAACATCGCCCCGACCACCGCCGCGACGCCAAGGCCGATCTGCGACGCAACCCTGACGCCAGCCAGTGCCCTCTCCGGATTTCCGGCGCCAAGGTTCTGTCCCGCAACCGTGGCTGACGCGCCCATCAACCCGACCGATGTCCACGTGATCAGCGAGAACAATTCCGTGTAGCCGACCGCATAGGCGGCCTGCGCCTCGGCGCTCTGCTCGAGCGATCCAATGAACCGGAGCAGCAGCACCCCGGCTACATTCATCGCGATGCCCTGCACCCCGGTGGGGAGGCCGAACCTGAAGAGCGAGCGGATGATCGCAAAATCGGGCCGTCGATCCATGCCGCGCTCGAAGTGAATCACCGATGTCGGACGCAGAAGTCGCCAGATGCCGTACGCAGAGACAAGCGTGCTGCTGGCCACGGTGCCGTATGCGGCGCCGACCGTCCCGAGCGTCGGGATCAGAATCAAATTGAAGGCGATGGTCAGCACCGTCAGCCCGACGCCGAGCCGCAACGGGGTGTGCGGATCGCCAGCGGCACGGAACGCACCGCTCAGCATAAAGAACATCATCATGCCGATGAACCCGACGAACATCGTTCGCAGAAACGGCAGCGCCTCTGCGTGCACCGCAGCCTCGGCATTGACGAGATTCAGTAGGAAGGGCGCAGAGAACCAACCCACTGCGCCCAGGAGCACCGCGAGCCCGGCGGCGGTCAGAAACGCCTGGTAGACGACGCGATTGACCTTGTCGGGCTCGTTGGCGCCGGCAAATCGCGCGACGAGCACTCCCATGCCCGTGAATACGGACACGGCAAACACGATGACGACAATGATGATTTGCCAGCTGACGCCGATGGCGGCATTGGCCGTGTAGCCGACGAAATGACCGACCATCGCGTGGTCGATGATGCCCTGCAGTCCGGCTATCACGTTCTGCAGCATGGTCGGCCAGGCCAGGCGCCAGACGGCGGGACGAATGGGACCTTCGACTATTGAGCGATCGAATGTTTTTCGCGTCGACGCGGGACCGGCCATCAGGGATAGGAACCCGAAGCGGAGTCTACTACGGACATCCGTGGACCGCTATGCGGCTGCAAACGAGGATTCTGTACGCGCAGGGTCGCATAGCGGTCCCAGGCGCGCTGAGCGCGCCAAAGAGAGACTGGCTAACCAGCCAAGGGTTTCACCTCCACGGTCACGACGGAGGGATATCAAAGGCGGAGTCCTTGGCTGGTTGCGCGCTTCCGAAAAACGTGGTGAAGTCGAAACGTCCATCAGATGCAGACCGATACAACCGCGCCATCGACCAGACGGATCAAGGAGCTCGAGGTCATGGTCGCAGACGTCGTCGTCGAGACCCCAGATACGTCGACGCTCGTGCTCTTCACAGGGAACGACAGGCTCGACTACAAAGCCGGGCATTTTCTGACGATCGATCCGCACCAGTTCGAAGCGCTGGATCGATTCACAGCGTTTCTGGAGCACCTCAAGGGGAAGCCCGAACCGCCCCGTGCCTATTCGATGTGCTCCGCGCCGCACGAGCGGTACCTGGCAGTGACGGTAAAGGAAGAACGCTTCGTGCCGAACGTGACGAAATATCCACCGCTTCTCTCGCCGCTCCTTGTGAAGCGCACGGTGCGTGGCATGCGGCTGGTCGTCACCGGCTTCACAGGACCGTACACGCTGCCGCCTGATATCGCCTCGCACACAAACCACATCGTCCACGTCTGCGCCGGATCGGGAAGCGTGCCGAACCTGTCGATACTGAAGTTCGCGCTGGCCCACCATCCCGCGCTGCGCCATACGTTCATCTACTCGAACAAGACATGGGACGATGTGATCTTTCGGGAGACGCTCGCCGAGCTTGCCGCGCAGCATCCCGACAAGCTCAGCGTCATTCACACCCTGACCCGCGAGACGAACGAGGCCGTGTTCGGTCCATCAGTCCGAAAAGGTCGGGTCAACGAGCCGCTACTGGGCGAGCTGATTCCGCAGCCACCTGACTGTTTCGTCTATCTGTGTGGGCCCGGTATCTCGAAATGGGACCGGGAAGCAGCCCGAGAGGCAGGCGCCGAGCCTCAGCCCAAGTTCATCGAGACGGTGTTGGCAAGCCTGCGACACATCGGCGTGCCCGATTCGCGGATCAAGCGCGAGTCGTACGGTTGAACGTGGAGTTCCGGCGCCTCCTCGTTGCCTTCCATGATGAATTGAAGGCACGCGCAGGCGTCTTCCCCATCAGACACCAGGCCTTGCGAACGTCAGGTCCTCGGTTCCCCCGCCGTGTGCGTGCCGGCCGGCGACAACGAATCCGCTCCGCTCCAGCATCTCGATAATCCGGGGCCCGCCTTTCGACTTCTCTCTGAGCTCGATATGGACTTCGCGGACTTCCTGCCGCTGAAGCATCCGCATCCCCCCGGCGATGATGGCTTCGCTCATCCCAGGGGCGTCGATCTTGATGTAGTTGGGGCACGCCAGTTCGTACTCCTCGATCAGGTCGTCCATGGAGAGAACGAGCGCGGTCTGTTGGGCCTGGTGCGGCTGATCTCGAAGCCCGCACACGCTGAAGGACGCTGCAGGCGCAAACTGTGAGACCTCAAACCGCGCGATTGTCCTCTTGCCGCCAAGACCGAGCAGCAGGCAATCCACCTGGCTGTCCAGCTTGTTGGCTTCACAGTTGGCGGCCAGCAGAAAATAGTTGACGGCGGCTGGTTCGAACGCAACGACTCTCGTGTGTCCGCGACGCGCAGCATACAACGCGTAAATGCCAACGTTCGCGCCCACGTCCCAGAACACGCTGTCTGGGCGGAATGAGTCAATCCACCTGATCGTTGCCGGCTGCTTCGTCAGCAGTGACAGGGCACGACCCGCTGCAACCTTTCCAAGCAAAACAACGGACAGTGGCCCGGCGGGCGTTTCGAGGGCAACGGTTTCACTCAGGAGTGTCTGTGCGAATGCACTTTGCACCTTCGCGCGCGAGATTCCTGGTAAGCGCCGCAAACGGTACAGCAACAAGCCGAATTGTTTCTTCGCGTACAACTCCTCCGGACTGTCGCGCGGGTTGTCGAGATTCTCGCTTCGCTCGGTCATGAGCACGAACTCGTCTCGCTGCTCGAGCCGGATTAGACGTCCAGCTCTTGTGCTTCTTCGGCGCGCTCCATGATGAAGCGGAAGCGCGCGGACGCATCTTTGCCCATCAGCTCGTTGATGACGCGGTCGGTGACAATCTGATCGGCTATCTCGACACGCAGCAGCCGGCGCGTTTTGGGGTTGAGCGTCGTCTCCCAGAGCACTTTCGGCATCATTTCGCCGAGACCCTTGAAGCGCGTGATCTCCGGATTGCCGCGTCCGTTGGCGCGCTGCTTCAGAAGCTTGTCGCGATGGGCGTCGTCCAGTGCCCAGTAGGTCTCCTTGCCCACATCGATTCGATACAGCGGCGGCTGGGCGAGAAACACTTTGCCGCCGGAAATGAGCTGCGGCAGGTGACGGTAGAGAAACGTGAGCAGCAGCGTCGCGATGTGGTGACCGTCGGAGTCGGCATCCGCAAGGATGATGACCTTGCCGTACCGCAGCCTTGCCAGATCGAAGCTCTTGCCCATGCCGCAGCCGAGAGCGGTAACGAGATCGGCGAGCTCCTTGTTCTCGAGGACCTTGGCGAGCGACATCCCCTCGGTGTTCATCACCTTCCCGCGCAGCGGAAGGATGGCTTGACGGCCGCGATCGCGGCCCTGCTTGGCCGAACCGCCCGCCGAATCACCTTCGACGACGAACAGCTCGCTGTCGTCGCGGCCGACCCCGGTGCAGTCGCTGAGCTTGCCGGGTAGATTCAATCGACCGGACGTCGCGGTCTTCCGCGTGACCTCTGCCTGGGCCGCACGGCTCGCCTCGCGCGCCCTCGCGGCGAGGATGATGCGCCCGACAATTGCCTCCGCGATGCTCCGATTGTGATTGAGCCAGTGCTCAAGCGCCGGTCGCACGGCCGAGTCAATTGCCGACGTTACTTCAGGGTTGTTCAACCGGTCTTTTGTCTGCCCCTGAAACTGCGGGTCCTGCATGAACACGCTGAGCACTCCGGTCAACCCCTCGCGGATGTCCTCCGCCGTCAGCGTGACGCCCTTTGGCGACAGGTTGTGGGTCTCGATGTAATTGCGAACCGCCTTGCCGATACCCGCCCGCAGGCCGTTTTCGTGCGTGCCGCCCGATCCGGTTGGAATCCCATTCACGTAGCTGCGAATGTGCTCGTCGGTCGCTTCGGTCCACTGAAGAACCAGGTCGAGACGCGGTCCACCATCGCGGTCGAGGACAAACGGTGTGTCGTGAACCGGCTTGGCGTCGCGACCAGCGAGGATCTTCTTCAGGTAGTCGCCGAGACCTTCCTCGTGCTGAAAGACCTCCTTCGTGCGATCGAGCTCATTTTCGAACGCGACGCGCACTCCCCTGTGGATGTAGCTGACGATCTCGAGGCGCTCCCGTATCGCGGCCGGGTCGAACTCGACTCTCGGAAAGATCGTCGGATCGGGATGAAAGTAGACGGTGGTTCCGGTGCCGCGGGCCGTTCCTGCCTTCTTCAGCGGACCGGTTGGCTTGCCGCGGCGGAACGCCATCTCCCAGAGCGATCCGTCGCGTTTGACGCTCGCGCACAGCTCGGTCGACAGCGCGTTGACGACGCTCGCACCCACGCCGTGGAGACCGCCGGCCGTCTTGTAGGTGCCGTGCTCGAATTTGCCGCCGGCGTGCAGCATCGTGAAGATCACCTCGAGCGCGCTCTTCCTGGTGGCCGGATGTTTATCCACCGGAATGCCGCGGCCATCGTCTGCGATCGTGATCGAGCTGCCATCGGAGTGGAGCGTCACGATGATACTGGACGCGAAGCCGTTCATGGCCTCGTCGACCGCGTTGTCGAGGATTTCCCACACGAGATGGTGGAGACCGGTGGTGCCAACCCCGCCGATGTACATGCCGGGCCGTTTGCGGACCGGTTCGAGCCCTTCGAGGACCGTGATGTCTTTGGCGGTGTAGTTACTCACCTGCGGCGGTTATGCCCTTCGCGCGAACCGTCTTTCGCGCACGCGCTTTCGCCGGTGTGCCGGTTCGTGCCCGTGTCTGCGAAGGTCTTGCACCCCTGCGGCCGCGGACGCGTTTCGGCGGCTCGGCGGGCGGCGCCGTTTCGGTGTCTTCAACAGTCTGCGCCTCCGAAATCGGCGACTCCGCAACGGCTTCAGCGACAACTGGGACCGTGTCGACGGGTTCTGCAACCGCTTCGACCGCGCTGTCGTCAGCGGGTTCCTGCACGGTGACGGCGGCCGCTCGCGTCAGCTTCGGACCTGGAAACGCACGGATCGCGCCGTGACGATCCCGTTCGACACGTAGCACGCCGTCTTTGCCCGCCGCGCGCAGCAGATCGACGACGGACGCGAACCCGTAATTCTTCTCGTCAAAGCCCTCGATCGCCGATCGCAGGAATTGCTTCGCCTGGCGCACGTACAAGGGCCAGCGCGGCGGGGTGGCCGGCTCGGTGAACGCCTGTTGTACAGCGCGAATGCCGTCCTGAGGGGTCATCGGCGATGGAGGGAGCGTTTCGTCGTCGTCGTCGTCTGCGTCGGTTGAGACGCTCGTCTGCGAAACGGATGGCACAGACGGCGCTGCCGTGACCTCCGAAGGCGGCGCACCGTCATCTCGCGCTTCAACCAGAATGCTGCGACCTGCGTTGCGCAGAGTGACTGCGCCTTCCGCCGCCACCTTCTCCATGAAATCGCGGAAGCTGCCAGCCCCATACTCTCGTTCGGAGAACGTGGAGTCGAGCTGCAGCAGCGTGCTCTTGAGCAGCCCCAACTGGGGCGTGAGCTCGCGGTCGGACAGGACCTCGAGAGCCCGCCGGACCAGCGGAAGTGCTCGGGCGATGGGTGACGTGCCTGCGGACGATCGGGCGCCGTGGCCCGCCGTTCGACCGCCGCGCGTGCCGGCGAGATTCTCGTATGCGATGAACTCGTGACAGTTCTTCTGCATCGTCACGCTGGTGAACTGCCGGCCGCCGACGACAATCACCTTGCGGCCGTACTGCTTCAGCTTTTCGACCAGTGAGATGAAATCGCTGTCGCCGCCGACGATGACAAATGTATTGATGTGGTCGTGGGTGAAGGCAAGCTCGAGCGCGTCGAGCGCCATGGTGATGTCGGCGCCGTTCTTGTCGCCGCCTGGCGTGACGTTGCGCTGAACCATCCGGATGGCGTGCTGCGTCATCAGGCGACTGTAGTCGCCAGAGCGTTTCCAGTCGCTGTATGCGATCTTGGTGACGATTTCGCCGCGCTCTTTGATGGCCTCGAGGACCGGGCCGATGTCGAACTGACCGCCGATGGTATTTTTGACGCCGATCTCGACGTTGTCGAAGTCGATGAATACGGCGATGCGAGTACTACGGTTTTCTGTTGTGATGTTCATTGATTCGCGCATCCGACCGCGCGTTCTGAAATTGCTCTGGAAGGCAGGACCTAGTGGACCCCCATTAGGGCCTCCTAACAGTATAGACCGGTTGTCACTGGCCCTCGGGCAACTGCGGGCTCTCGACCTGCGCGGGCACCACGCGCGTGAATTGCCCGCGCTGCAGCAGCTCACGGCCCTTGCCGCCGCGTCCGGTCACTTCATATTTGGCCGTGCTGATCGTCTGCTCGCCGCCACGGCTCGTTTCCACTCGCAGCAAATCCCGCTCGCCCGTGGACGCGACGAAGCCGAGCACGTAGTCGTCGTCGCTCGTCAATTTGATCAGAATCACACCCTTGCCGGGACCCGAGAGATAGTTCACCTCATCCGCGCGGCACAGAATCGCGCGCGCGTCGTGGGTTGCAGCGATGACGATCTCATTGCCGGTGAGCCGCGCAACCCCAACCACCTCGACGCCCTCTGAGGGGCGCGCGTAGCGCCGCCCGGCCCGTGTGCTCGCCTCCACAAACGGCTCGAACCCGAACCGCAGGCTGTAGCCGTCGCTGGTCACGGCGAGCGCGTGTACCGGCGGGGGGACTCCCTCTTTACGCGTCGCGACATTCCCGATGACCCGTGGATCGAGACTGAAAGCGGCGATGACCCGTTCGCCGTCGCGAAGCTTGAACAGCTTCTGCACCGGCTCGCCGTACCCGGTCGATGCGGGCACATCGATGATCCGCGGCGTGTACGCGACACCGAAATTGGTGAACAGCGCGATCGTCGCGCGCGTGCTGCCAGGCAGAACGGCGAGAATGGCGTCCCCTTCGCGAAGGCGTGTCGTCGATAGATCGCGAACTTCCTTCTGCCGCTTCAACCAGCCGTCGCGCGAGACGATGACAACGTTGTCCTCCTCGACTATGAAGTCATCAGCGGTGAACGAGACTTCCTCTTCGGCTTCGATCAGACTGCGGCGCGCGTCCGCTTTTCCCGCATACTTCGCCTGGATGTCCCGAATCTCATCGCGGACGATCTTCCAGCGCCCCTCCTCGTCCTTGAGCAGTCCGCTGATCTGCCGCGCCCGTTTCCGTTTGTCGGCGAGCTCGTTCTGGATCACGAGGATCTCGAGCCTCGCGAGGCGATACAGTTTCAGCTCGAGGATGGCATCCGCCTGCTCGTCGTCGAGGCTGAATCGCTTCACGATTTTGGCGGCGGCGTCCGCCTTTCCGTCCGACTTGCGAATCAGCCGGAGAATTTCGTCGAGCGCGTCGAAGATCTTTTCGAAGCCCTCGAGGATGTGGATGCGCTTCCGCAGCGCCGCCAGCTCGTGCTCGAGGCGATTGGTAACGACCTCGAGGCGGAAGTGCAGGAAGTGCCAGAGGATCGCCTTCAGATCGAGACGCTCCGGCCGGCCGACCTCGGCGTTCTCAGTGGGGATGAGACACGTCAGATTGACGATGAAGTTCGACTGGAGCGGCGTGTTCTTGAACAGGTACGCCATCACCATGCGAGGATCGGCGTCTCGCTTCAGCTCCAGCTCGATCCGCACGTCGTCGGTCGACACGTCGCGAACGTCGACGAGCGGCGGGAGCTTTCGCGACAGCACGACGTCGGCAATACGCTCGACGAGCGTGGCTTTGTTCGTCGCGTACGGGATGCTGGTCACCAGGATCTTCTGCCCGCCGCGCGACGGCGCCCCTTCCTCCCACGTGGCGCGAAGACGCACCGTGCCGGCGCCGGTCTTGTAGATGTTCCTCAGCTCCTCGGATGAATTCAGAATCTGCCCGCCCGTGGGAAAGTCCGGGCCTTTGACGTACCGGCACAGCTGTCCGCTGCTCAAGTCCGGATTGTCGAGCAGCTTCAACAGCGCCGTGCTGACCTCGCCGAGGTTGTGGGGCGGGATGTTGGTCGCCATGCCGACGGCGATACCGGTGGTGCCGTTGATCAGCAGGTTGGGAATGCGAGCGGGCAGTACGACCGGCTCGGTCTTCGTGCCGTCGTAATTGGGCTTGAAGTGTACGGTCGCCTGATCGATCTCGGCCAGCATTTCGTCTGCAATGCGGGCAAGGCGACACTCCGTGTACCGCATCGCGGCGGCGCTGTCGCCGTCGAGCGAACCAAAGTTGCCCGACCCGTCGACCAGCGGATAGCGCAGCGAAAACGGCTGAGCCATCCGGACCAGCGTTTCGTACGATGCCGCGTCACCGTGGGGATGGAAGCTGCCCATCACATCGCCAACCACCTTCGCGCATTTCCGGTGCTTCGTGTCGGCGGTGAGGTTCTGCTGCCACATCGTGTACAGAATGCGGCGCTGAACCGGCTTCAACCCGTCGCGGACATCCGGCAATGCGCGCGACGTAATCACCGAAAGCGCGTAGTTGAGGTACTTGGTCTGCGCCGCTTCGTGCAGCGCGACGGCGTCCAACACGCCGCCTGGCGGGGGACCGCCTGCGGTTGATTCAGTTGTGTCAGCGAAATCGAACAGTGAAGGGGATGAGCGACGTTTGGCCATTTAAAAACGCGTGCTTCTCCGTGCCTCTGTGTCTCTGTGGCCCGTGATCACATGCTGAACATCTTACCGGGGTTCATCACGTTGTCAGGGTCGAGTGCGTGCTTGATCGCCTTCATCACGTCCAGTGCCGCGCCGTGCTCTTCCGGCAGGTACTCCATCTTGCCGATGCCGACGCCGTGCTCGCCGCTGCATGTGCCGCCCATCGCCTGGGCCCGGTGGACGAGGCGACTGTTGATGACGGTGGCTTCGGCAAGCTCCTCCGGCTTGTCGGGATCGAGTACGAAGACCAGGTGAAAGTTTCCGTCGCCGACGTGCCCCATCAACGGCGCGATCAGCGTCGACCGTTGAACGTCGCGACGTGTTTCGAGAATGCACTCCGCAAGCCGGGAGATCGGCACGCAGACATCGGTCGTCCACGGCTTCGACCCAGGTCGCAGCGCCAGCGACGCATAAAACGCGCTGTGGCGAGCCTGCCACAGCTTCGACCGGTCCTCGGGAGTGGTCGCCCACCTGAATCCGGTGCCGCCGTTCTCGGCCGCGATGTCCTGCGCCGTGTGCGCGTGCTCGGCCACGGCGGCCGCACTGGTTCCGTGGAATTCGAAGAACAGCGTTGGCTTGAGTGGATAGTCCAGATGCGAGTACCGGTTCACCGCGTCGATCTGCGGTTCGTCCAGCAGCTCGATTCTGGCCACGGGAACACCAAGCTGTATCGCGGTGATCACAGTTTGGACCGCCCCTTCCATCGTCTCAAACGGGCACACAGCCGCCGACACGGCCTCGGGCAGGCCATAGAGACGAAGCGTCAGTTCTGTGATGACGCCGAGCGTTCCTTCCGAACCAACGAACAGATGCGTCAGGTCGTACCCGGACGACGATTTGCGCGCGCGGCCGCCGGTGTGAATCACTCGACCACCGGCAAGCACGACGGTAAGACCAAGCACAACTTCGCGCATCGTTCCATAGCGAACCGCCGTTGTGCCTGACGCGCGCGTGGCTGCCATCCCGCCGATTGTGGCGTCGGCGCCCGGATCGACGGAGAAGAAAACCCCGCTATTGACGAGCGCCTTGTTCAACTGTCGATGCGTCACACCCGCCTCGACCTGGCTGTCGAGGTCCTCGACGCTGACGCGCAGGATGCGGTTCATACGCGAGAGGTCGACCGAAATGCCGCCATGAATCGCGTTGACGTGGCCCTCGAGCGAAGAGCCGACGCCAAACGGGACGATCGGCAAACGGTACCGCGTCGCTGTCTCAACGATGGCGGAAACCTCGTCGGTGCTCACAGGAAACACGACGGCGTCGGGCGGCGCAGGGGCGTGCCACGATTCGCCACGGCTGTGGTGCTCGATCTGTGTGGGGTTCGTGCTGCAGCGATCGCCAAGAAGACTGCGCAAGTCGGCGAGCGCAGCGGCTCGCGTCCTCTCGGTCAGAGCAGATGGCATCGGCTCTGTATTATCGGTCCTCTATCGCTCGAGTACGTAGTGTCCGGCTTCAGCCGGACCCAGAGTTCAGAGGCAGCGTTGGGCTTCAGCCAGTCAGTCGTCGAGCACGGCGGCCGGACGCAGACGCAGGGACGGCAGGACGGCGGAGCGTACGATCTGGCGGCCCGCGAACGCATGCGATGCGTCCTTCGGACCCGTCAGATCGACCACCTCGATCCGACACGAACGTGGATCGACGAGCCAGCACTCGCGAACGCCGTACTGCCGGTACCACTTGACCTTCACGGTGCAGTCGTGCCGTCTGTTGCTCTTGGACAGCACTTCGATCGCCAAGTCCGGCGCTCCCCAGATCCGGTCGGTGCAGATGCCAAGACGAGCCGTCGAGATGAACACGATGTCGGGTTGCACGACAAGAGCGCGCTCGCGGTCGAGAATGACATCGATCGGCGACAGCACGACGCGCCCGGCTTTGAACCGGTCGACGTGACGCTCGAGCCGTGAATGGATCCGGCCCACCACGATCTGATGGTGAAACCCCGGTGCCGGTGGCTCGCGAAGCACGCCGTACGCCAGCTCCTGCGGCCGCATGGTCTCTTCACCGGTCAGATACGCCTCAAGTGTCATCCTGCGCGACATTTGGTCTTTAGCCTTTGGTCTTTAGTCTTTGGTCAACCAAAGACCAGAGACCGAAGACCAAAGACGTCTTTCCCCCTTCGACGACGACGGTGCCATCGTCACCGGGAGAAGTCAAGATGAGGTGCGAGGTGCTTATCGTGATCGAGTCTCACGGCGTCGATGCGGGGATCCCGAAGTTGATTGAACTCTACGGAGAAGAGGACGGCCCGAGCTCCCGCGACGACAGTCGGCGTGTGCCTGGATTCTCCTTGCTCGGTGTCGAGCGTCGTGACCTGTTGCGGCGGACCGCCATCGGCGGAAACCCGCTGCAGGCCTTCTCGCGCGCCAAAGATGATCGTGTCGTCTTCATCCCATACTCCAAAGGCCCAAGTACTGCCATTGATCTTTTCGAGCACCGTCACCGGGTTGCCGCCGGCCAGCGAGATTTTCTTGAGCTCGCCTGCGTCCGTGAAGAACCCGATCCACTGGCTGTCTGGTGAAAAGAAGGGCTGGCGGGCGCCGGCTGTGCCAGGCAGATCCCGAACACTCAGGCCACCGAGCGAACGTACCTGCAGTCGGTTCCGCCCTGGGGCGCCGGGGGGCAGATCGAGGTTGGGGCTGACGTACGCGATGTGGGTCCCGTCGGGCGAAATCGCCAGCGAATGACCCGGACCCCAGCCAAATGCGACCGGACGGTCGGCCGGCAGCACGATCGACAAGCGCTGTGGCACGGGCGCCGCCGGGCGCGTGGCGAGCCAGATTGCGGCGCCGGCAACAACAGCTCCGACGACGCACCCAGCCACGGCGACGGCCAGAGTCTTGAGCGGCAGCCGGCGCGCAGCGGCAGGCGCCGCCACGCCGACCTGCGAGTGCGCCTGCGCGCGCCCGTCGGCGATCCACTTGAGCTGCCGCTCGATGTCGCCCGCCGTCTGCCAGCGCTCGTCGGCGTCTTTCGCGAGGCACGTCTTGACGATCTGATCGAGCGCAGGCGGGGCCACCGGCTGCAGTGATGAAACAGGGGCGGCTCGCTCGACATGATCGCCGAGATGAGGCTCGCCTGGCTCTTCCCGTCGAACGCCTTGCGCCCCGTGAGCATCTCGTAGAGCACGGCGCCGAACGCGAAGATGTCGGTGCGCGCGTCGGCCTCCACGCCTTCGAGCTGCTCGGGCGCCATGTACTGGAACGTGCCAAGGATCGTCCCTTGCACCGTCAGCCCGGGCGGCGTCGTCGGCAGCATCGACGCACCCGCGCCCGCTGCGGCCGGGGCCGTCTTCGCCAGACCGAAGTCGAGGAGCTTGACGCCCCCCTTCGTGAGCATGATGTTGGCAGGCTTCAGATCGCGGTGGACGATGCCCTTGCGATGCGCCTCGTCGAGCGCGTCGGCAATCTGGGTCCCGTAGCGAAGCGCCAAATCGAGCGGCAGCGCCCCTTGGTCAGGCGGACCGCCAGGGTCTCGCCGTCCAGAAACTCCATGACCAGGAAGTCGATCCCATCTTGCGCACCGACATCGAACACAGGGCAGATGTGCGGGTGACTGAGCGCCCCCAGCGCGCGGGCCTCGCGCTCGAAGCGCTCCTTCAACGACGGATCGTCAGCAACATGCGGCGGCAGGACCTTGATGGCGACGTCGCGGCCGAGGCGCGCATCCGCGCGCGCGATACACCTCGCCCGCGCCAAGGGCTGAGACGATTTCATAGGACCCAAGGCGAGTGCCTGCGGCCAGCGACATCGGTGGCCGATTATATGGCGGAGCCGTTGAAGTTCGTCTCAGGCGTGAGCGCGTGCCATGTGCGATGTATCATCGGGGTCTTCCACAACCTAAGAGGTCAGAGGTCACAGGGTCGCTTGTAATGTCGTCCCCATTCACGAGTAAAACGCTTTCGTTCCTGCGCTCACTCAAACGCAATAACAACCGCGACTGGTTTCGAAGCCGCAAGCGGCAATACGAAGCACACGTACGCGAGCCCATGATCGAGCTTCTGGCCCGGCTGGCGATTGATTTGCCATCGTTTGCGCCGGAGCTGATCTCGGATCCGCGGGTGTCGTTGTACCGAATCTACCGCGACACACGATTCAGCACCGACAAGAAGCCGCTGAAGACGCACATTGCGGCGCACTTTCCAGCAAAGGGCTTTGCACGGAACGAAGGCGCCGGTCTCTACCTGGAAATCGCTCCGGCGTGGGTCTGGATTGGAGGCGGTATGTACATGCCGTCCTCGTCCGATCTGCGGGCGATTCGCGAACACATCGCGGTGAATCATCGGAGGCTGCACCGGCTCGTGACGGGGCACGTCTTCACGCACGCGGTGGGCGAACTGGACGGTGAGCGGCTTTCCCGCATTCCCCAGGGCTACGCCAAGGACCATCCGGGAGGCGAGTATTTGCGGTTCAAGCAATTCCTGGCTGGCCGCCAGTTCGAGGCCGAGCTTGCGGTGCGCGATCGTTTCTATGCGCAGGTGCTCACGATTTTTCGAGCCGTGGCACCACTGGCGCGTTTCCTCAACGCGCCTTTGCTCGGACAGCGACGCGCAGTCACGCACATGTCGATCTGGAAGGACGCAACGCCTCCGCCAGATCGGCGGCAAATCGAGCGGCATCGGGCGGCTCGAGCATCGACGCCGTAACACGGATCGCCGGCCCAGCTCGAATCCGAAACCGTTCGCCAGCGGCTATGGCCCAGCCGCGGTTCGCTAGGGCGTGTACCACGCGTCCCTCGTCTGGCAGCGGCACCCATACGTTGAAACCCGATCGCGCGCCGACCGCAATTCCTTCGCCCGTGAGGGCCGTCTGCAGCGCCTGACGGCGCTGCGCATAGATCTCGGCGGCCCGCGCGAGCCGGCGGCCGCTCGACGGATCGGACCAGAGCGCCAGCACGAGTTGCTGCAGTATGTGGCTGACCCATCGCGTGCCGAGTGCCTGGCGGCCACGCACGCGCGAGACCGTCAGCTCATCACCGGCCATCAATGCCACCCGAAGGTCGGGACCGAGGAATTTGGACGTCGAACGGATGAGCGCCCATCTTTCGTTTGCGCCGGTGCGGAGAGGAAAGATTGGCACACCGGCAATCGGCGCGGCGTAATCGTTCTCGATGAGAACCACGTCGGGCGATCGGCGCAGCACACGACGGAGATCGGCGGCGCGGTCCTTGTCGATGGCGGCGCCAGTTGGGTTCTGCGCCCGTGGCGTGATGACGATCGCGTGGCACGCCTGGCGAAGCGTCGCTTCTACAGCCTCGGGACGCGGTCCACGCTCGTCGAGGGCAAATGGCATCGGAACAAATCCGGAGGCCGAGACGAGGTCGGTAATCCCCGGGAACGATGGATCTTCAACCGCCACTCGGTCTCCGGCACGGAGATGCTCCCGCAGAATGCGATCGATGGCGTCCAGCGCTCCGCCGATGACGGCGGTGGCGCGCGATGGAATGCCATCGGCCTCGAACTCGGCGGCCGCAAACGTGAGGAGCGCCCCGTCGGCGGACGCGCCGCCATAGAGCGCGGGCGCATCAAAGCGCGCCATCCTGAGCGCAGGTTCCAGCGGAGGGAGCAGCGCCGGATCCGGATTGCCGCTGGCCAAGTCGACCATGCCTTCAGGAATGTACGAAGCGGCAGCGCGTGGCATGGAGGAATGTGGGGCGAGGCGAGTACCACGCCGACCCAAACCGGTCGTCAACCCACGCGAACGGAGCAGCTTGTAGGCGGCGGCTGTGGTTGCAGGGCTGACGCCGAGCTTTCGGGCGAGATCCCGGACGGTGGGAAGTGAGTCTCCCGGCTTCGCGGCTCCAGAAGCCAGCCGTTTTTCCAGAGACGCGGCAATTTCGGCGGCGGTACGACCGGCCATGTTGTACTAATACAGTATCATTATTGTACTGATACATGTAGAAGCGGCCCGACCGCGCCGAACGGGATCTTCTCTAACCGGCCGGCCGGCCGAGCGGCGACAATGCCCTGTGTCCTCCCGCCCGGCCGACGAGTACCGCGCGCGCCTCACCCGCCTCCACGCATCGCGTGACGCGCTCTCGCGTCGGGATAGGCGCTTCAGCTACGCCCGCCTGCTTGTATTCGTCGCAGCGGCCGTGCTCGCCATAGGCTGGTGGCGAGCCGTCGTGCCCCTCTGGCCAGTCGCCTTGTCGGCGGTGCTGTTCCTCGCCCTTGTCCAGCGACACGATCGGATCGTTCGAGCGTTGGCGGCGGTCATCCGGTCCATTGACTTCTACGAGCGAGGGCTCGCGCGCATCGAGGACCGGTGGGTTGGTGGTGGGGAGCCCGGGGATCGTTTTCGAGACGATCGGCATCTCTACGCAAACGATCTCGACTTGTTCGGTCACGGCTCGCTGTTCGAGTTGCTCTCCATTGCACGAACGCGCGCGGGAGAGGAGACGCTGGCCGATTGGCTGAAGCATCCGGCTTCTCCGACTGAAATTCACGCGCGGCAGGAGGCCGTGACCGAGCTGACCGCAGCATTGGACCTCCGCGAGGCGCTGTCGCTCGCTGGATCCGACGTTCGGGCGGCCGTCGACAGCGATACGCTCGTGGCCTGGGCGGAAGGGACTGCGGTCCTGCCGCGTCGATGGCCGCGCGGTGTCGCGGCGACCCTGACGACCATGGCGGCGGCGAGTGGAGCGTACGCCATTGCGACGGGCAGCGTTGGCCCCTTCGTGGCCGTTGTCGTCGCGGAGGCGCTGTTTTCGATTCCGCTGCGAGCGCGCGTGCAACAGGCCCTTCACGCAGCCGAGGGGCCCGCTCGCGACCTCGACGTCCTGGCGCACGTCGTTGCCTGCCTCGAGCACGCCGACCTGGCCACACCCCGATTGACGGCGCTGCAGCACGAACTTCAGACCGCACGCGATTCGGCGTCGCGCGCGATCCGCAGCCTGCATCGTCTCGTGGAGCTTCACGACTGGCAGCACAACCAGTTCTTCGCTCCGGTTGCGGCGGCATTCCTGTGGGGAACGCATCTGGCATGGGCGATTGAGGGATGGCGACGTGTGCACGGGCTGCACGTGCGCGCGTGGCTCCGGACTGTGGGGGAATTCGAGGCGCTGAGCTCGCTGTCAGCCTATCGCTACGAGCACCCGGGCGATACATGGCCCGAAATCGTCGAGGGGGCCGCACAATTCGAGGCGAAGACTATCGCTCATCCGCTCATCGCCGCTGCGCGCGCCACGCCAAATGACGTGTGGCTGACGAACGACACACGCCTGCTCGTCGTCAGCGGGTCGAACATGTCGGGAAAGAGCACTCTTCTTCGAACCGTCGGCGTCAATGCCGTCCTCGCGCAGGCGGGCGCCCCGGTGCGAAGCGTCGACCTGCGCCTGACGCCGCTTGCCATCGGGGCGACGCTGCGCATCCAGGATTCCCTGCAGGAAGGACGCTCGCGCTTCTACGCCGAGATCACACGGATCCGCGAGCTGGCCGACGTGTCGAACGGCCCAGTGCCGCTGCTCTTTCTGCTCGACGAGCTGTTTCAGGGAACCAATTCGCACGATCGACTCGTTGGCGCCGCGGGTCTGCTTCGCAGCCTTATCGATCGCGGTGGAATTGGCCTGATTACCACCCACGATCTCGCGCTCACTGCCATTGCCGACGACCTGTCGCCTCGGGCAGCAAACGTGCACTTCGAAGATCGATTCGAAGGCGGCGAGATTCGCTTTGACTATCGTCTCAAGCCAGGACCGGTGACGCGCAGCAACGCGATTGCGCTCATGCGCGCCGTTGGCCTGGACATCGACCGGACAGACAGCCATGACTGATCCGAACCCGAATCCGGCGGTCACGTACGGCAGCTATCTGAAGCTGGACGAGCTCCTCTCGCTCCAACAGCCGCGCTCCGAGGGCCCCGAACACGATGAGATCCTGTTCATCATCATCCATCAGGTGTACGAGCTCTGGTTCAAGGAGCTGCTGCACGAGTTCAGCCGTGTGACCCGGCTGCTTACAGACGACGATACGCATCGTGCGCAGCACACGCTCAAGCGAATCCTGACAATCCTCAAGGTGATGGTGGCGCAGCTCGACATTCTCGAAACGATGACGCCGCTCGAGTTCCTCTCGTTCCGCGAGCGTCTCGAGGCGGCGAGCGGCTTTCAGTCGGATCAGTTCAGGCAGATCGAGTTCGTCCTCGGCCGGAAGGGCGAGGCCACGATCGCGCGGTTCCCGGCCGCTAGTCGCGCGCGCACCGCGCTGCAGAAGCGCTACGGCGAGCCGACGCTGTGGGATGCCTTCCTTCATTACCTCGCGCGCGAGGGCTACCCTGTTCCCCCCGAACCGCTGAAACGAGACGTCACCACGGCTGTCGAGTCTTCGGAGACGATCCAGGGCATTCTCATCGAGGTGTATCGTCGCGACCCGAAGAACGCGGAGCTGTGCGAGCGGCTCGTCGATCTGGATGAAGGCGTCCAGGAATGGCGCTATCGCCACGTGAAGATGGTGGAGCGTACGATCGGCGCGAAGCCCGGCACGGGGAGCTCGACGGGCGCAACGTACTTGCGGACGACCATCGGGCAGAACTTCTTTCCCGACCTGTGGGCCATCCGTACACAACTGTGAATCCACTCGCCCGCCACTACTCGCGGTTTCGAGTCGCCGAACGGATCCTGCTCACAGGCCATTCGCATCAGGCGTGGCCAGACGCCGCGTTCGAGGCGCAGCAGCGTGCGTGGCTCGACGCCGCGGAGCATGTCGACGACAAGTGGACGCGCGCCGGGGAACGCGCCGCGGAGGTGTGCGAAGGATTTGCCGGACTGCTCGGCGACGCCGCGGCGAACATCGCGCTCGGCCAGAACACCCACGAGCTGGTGACACGATGGTTGTCCGCGCTTCCTCTGCGCGAGCGCCCCCGCATCGTCACAACGGACGGCGAGTTTCACAGCCTGCGTCGCCAGCTCGACCGGCTGGCCGAAACCGAGCTGCTGGCGATCGTGCGCGTGCCCGCGCGCCCCGTGGACACGCTCGCCGAACGCCTGGGCGGGGCGGTCGGCGATCGGACGACCTGCGCCATCGTGTCGTCGGTGCTGTACGAGACGGCCGAGGTCGTTCCCCATCTCGGTGCCGTCGCAAGGGCCTGCGCACAGGTCGGTGCAGAGCTGTTGATCGATGCCTACCATCACCTGAACGTTGTCCCTTTCGATGTGTCGTCGATGGGCCTGGCGGATGCGTTCGTTACCGGGGGCGGCTACAAGTACTGCCAGCTTGGCGAAGGCAACGCCTTTCTGAGAATCCCGCCAGGCCGGCGAATGCGTCCGATACTGACTGGATGGTTCGCGGAATTTGCCGCACGCGAGGAACGCAGCAGCGGTTCGGTTCGCTACGGCACCGGTGCGGCCGCGTTTGCCGGAGCGACCTACGACCCGACGTCTCACTATCGGGCTGCGGCTGTATTCCGGTTTCATGCGCAACAGGGGCTGACGCCGGAGCATCTCCGTGACGTCAGCCGTCGACAGGTTGCGCGACTCAAATCGGGCGTTGAAGCGCTCGGAATCGACGAGCGGGTGCTTCGCATCGAACCGATGCCGGACGAGCGGCGCGGCGGATTTCTTGCGCTGCGAATGCCACGCGCAACCGAGATGGCGCACGCACTGCGCGCCCGGGGCGTGTTCGTCGACGCGCGAGGCGACGTGCTCCGCATCGGCCCAGCGCCGTATCTGGATGAGTGCCAGCTTGACGAGGGCGTGGCCGCGCTCGGCGAGGTGATTCGGGATTTGTGATTCGTGTTTCGTGATTTCCGATTTTGTGACTTGTGACTTGTGACTTGTGACTTGTTCAGGCCGGCGGCGTCGCCGTCTTGCGTGGGGGATTGAAGAACGGCGTCTTGACGACAACCGCGCTCACGTAGTGGCGCGTCGCCTCGACGGTCACCTCGACTTGCAGCCGCGTGCCCTCTGCAACGAGCGGCGCGTCGACGGTCGCCAGAGCAATCAGCCGCTTGAGCGCAGGCGACCAGGCCGTCGTCGTTGCACGACCGACTTGCTGTCCTTCGTGCACGACGGGCACCGCCACGCGTGAGGCGGCCGCAGGCGCCACCGGGGCGAGCGAGAAACGGTCGTACAGAGCTTCCACTTCGGTCCAGTCGATCTGCAGGCCCACGACCATCCGCGCGGGTCCGAGCCGATGTTCCTCTGCGAGCGCCGCCCGGCCGACGAACGGCGCCTTGTCGATGTTGACCAGACGGCCGAGTCCCATCTCGAACGGCGTGTATTTCTGCGATTCGATCAACGCCTTCCTGCTGCTGTTGAAGTCGACGTCGATGAGCAGCAGGCCGGCCTCGACACGCGCGACGTCGAGCGCCAGCATACCGACAGGTTTGATGTCGAAGGGTCCACCTGCTTGCATCAGCGCGTCCCACACGTCGAGCGCATACTCTGCCGGCATCCAGATTTCATATCCCAGATCACCGGTGTACCCGGTTCGCGAAATATCGACAGGCACGCGTCCAATTCGACCGCTCGTCACGCGAAAGTAGCGCAAGGCGTCGATGTCAGCTTCTGCGGCAACGCGCAGCACCCGCGCAGACGTAGGGCCCTGCAGCGCCAGCGCCGCCACGGACTCGGACATATCCTCGATCTCGACGGCGAGCCCCGACGAGTTCAGGCGCAGCCATCGCAGGCTGGGATCGGCGGCCGTCCAACGGAACACCTGCTCCTCCAGCCGGGTGACGGTTCCGTCATCGATGACTTTTCCCGCATCGTCACACCACGGCGTGTACCAGACCTGGCCGACCGCCATTTTTCGGACGTCTCGCGTGATGACACGGTCGACCACACGCGCCGCGTCGGGACCCTTCACGATGTACTTGAAGAGCGGAGAGATGTCGATCAGCGCGGCAGCGTTTCGAATTGCGTTGTACTCGTGCTCGTGATGCGTTTCGTACGCGCTGACGGCGTAGTACCCGGACCAGTCGCGATAGCTCAGCGACTCGCACAGCGCAAACGTACGCGGATGGAACGCCGTTCCGATAGGCATGGCGCGATTATCTTACCGACAAGCGGCAGTAGAATGGCGCGTCGTGTACGACGTCATCGTCATCGGCGCGGGGCACAACGGACTCACGGCCGCGGCGTACCTGGCCCGTGCCGGACGAAAGGTACTGGTGCTGGAGCGCCGCCACGTGCTCGGCGGCGCTGCGGTCACCGAGGAGGTCTTCAAGGGCTTCAGATTCTCTGTCTGCTCGTACGTTGTGTCGCTGCTTCGCCCTGACATCATTCGCGAGCTCGACCTTCCGCGACACGGCCTGGAAATCCTTCCGCTCGATGGCACGTTCACCCCGATGCCGGACGGCAATTATCTGTGGCGCGTCAACGATCATGGAAGAACACGCCGTGAAATCGCGCGGCACTCACAGGTGGACGCCGAAGCCTACGACGAGTATGGACGCGGGATGGTGGAGATGGGACGGTTCGTCAAACCCATCCTCTCCATGCTGCCGCCGGATCCAACCTCGCTCCATCCGCGGGATCTGCGAAAACTGCTGTTTCTCCTCCAGCGCTTCCGCGGGTTGTCACGCGAGGACCAGTACAACCTCGTGCAGCTCATGACGATGAGCGCCGTCGACTTTCTCGATCGATGGTTCGAGACCGACGTGCTGAAGGCGACGATGTCGGCGTCCGGCATCATCGGCACCTTTCTTGGAGTCCGTTCGCCGGGGACGGCGTACGTGCTCTTGCACCATTACATGGGCGAGATCGACGGCGCGTTTCGATCGTGGGGCCTTCCGCGGGGCGGTACGGGGATGATCTCGAACTCAATCGCCGCAGCCGCACGCGAAGCCGGCGCCGACATTCAATCGGAAAAAGCCGTTGCGGGAATCATCGTGCGGGACAACACCGCACGCGGCGTCGTCTTGCAAAACGGTAACGAGGTGCACGCCCGGGTTGTTGCGTCGAGCGTCGATCCGCGCCTGACCTTCCTGCAATTCGTCGACCGCACCATCCTGCCCGACAGCTTCCTCGACGACATCGACCGTTACAAGTTTCGCGGTTCGTCCGGCAAGGTGAACCTGGCACTCGACGCGTTGCCGGACTTCACGTGCGTGCCCGGCCCCGGTCCGCATCTGCGGGGCGCCATCTCGATTTCGCCGAGCGTCGATTACATGGAGCGTGCGTATGATGCCGCGAAGTACGGGCGATTTTCGCGGCGGCCGTATGTCGACATTGTCATCCCCTCCCTCACCGATCCCAGCGTCGCGCCGCCAGGAAAGCACGTCATGTCGTGCTTCGTGCAGTACGCGCCGTATCACCTGAAGGAAGGGTCGTGGGATCAGAAACGAGAGGAGTTTGGCGACACGGTCGTGGACACGCTGGCACAGTACGCGCCGAATCTGCGGAATATCGTCCTCCATCGTCAGATCGTCACCCCGCTCGACCTCGAACGCGAATGGGGACTGTCAGAGGGCAATATCTTTCAGGGCGAGCTGACGCTCGAACAGCTGTTCTTTCTGCGCCCCGCGCCAGGATGGGCGCAGTACAGAACGCCCATCAAGAACCTCTACATGTGCGGTTCCGCGACGCATCCAGGCGGCGGCATCATGGGAGCGCCAGGACGGAATGCGGCCCGCAGGATCCTTGGGGACACTTGAACTCCTGATTCCTGATTCCTGATTCCTGATTTGATGCACCCCATCATCATTGGCGCCGGGCACAACGGGCTGACGGCTGCCTTCTATCTCGCGAAGGCGGGTCTCCAGCCGCTCGTCCTCGAGCAAAGCGAGACGATTGGGGGAGGCGCCATCACAAGCGAGCTCTGTCCAGGCTTTCGCTGTCCGACGCTGACCCATCACGTCTCGCTCCGTAGCGACATCACCGCCGACATGCAGCTCGCGCGACGTGGCGTGGAATTTCTCGAGCCTCCGGTCGAGGCGTTTGCGCCCGCCATCGACAGCCCTCCTGTCGTCATCTATCGCGACCAGGGCCGCACGATGGAAGCGCTCCGAGCGGTGCACGCAAAGGACGCTCAGGCGTACGCGACGTACCGGGCGTCGCTCGACGATGTCTGCCGGGTGTTGACCTCGCTCCTTGCGGCGCCGGCGCCGAGCGTCGGCGAACCGGATATGCGAGACATCTGGAATCTGCTGAAGGCGGGTCGCCAGTTTCGTGCGCTCGGCGCCAGGAAGGCGCACGCGCTGCTTCGGTGGGCGCCGATGCCCGTTGCGGATCTCGCGAGCGAGTGGTTCGAGTCCGACGTGCTGCGCGCGATCGTCGCCGCACCGGGACTCTCGGGCACGATGTTCGGCCCCCGGTCGGCAGGTTCGGCTCTGGTGCTTCTGCTCAGTGAAGCCACTCGAATGCTCTCGCACGGATGCGGCCGCGTACGCGGGGGCCCTGGCGCTCTCACTCAGGCCATGGCGGACGCTGCACGAACAGCGGGCGCCGACATTCGCACCGGCGCGCGTGTGGAACGGCTTGTCGTCAAGGACGGGCGCATCACCGGAGTTCTCGCCGGAGGCCGCGAGATCGCCGCGGCCGCTGTCGTGTCGGCGATAGACCCGAAAACAACGTTCCTCAAACTGGTCGACCCGACCGATCTTTCGCCCGATTTTCTGTCGAAGATGCGCGGCTACCGCGCGAACGGCACGCTCGCGAAAGTCAACCTTGCCCTCTCGGGGCTGCCATCGTTCACGGGTCCGGCGTTCACAGGTCCGGCTAAAGCCGGACACTACGTACACGAAAGCATGGAAATCCTGGCGGGACGGATTCATCTTGGACCGGACCTCGATTACCTCGAGCGCGCGTTCGATCACGCCAAGTACGGGGAGATATCCAGTGAACCGTGGCTCGACGTCACGATTCCATCCGTCCTTGACTCCACGCTGTCCCCGAGCGGCGGACATGTGATGTCGATTTACGCGCACTACGCACCGTATCGACTTCGCGACGCCGGCTGGCCCGCAATGAAGGACGCTCTTCTGAAGTGCGTGATGTCGACCCTTGAACGCTTCGCGCCCGGGGTGGGAAAGCTGGTCCTGGCCGCGGAGGTCGTCACCCCGCTCGACCTGGAAGAGCGATTTGGGTACCACGGCGGCCACATCTTTCACGGCGAGATTGCGTTGGATCAGCTCGCATCCATGCGGCCGCTGCTCGGGTACAGCCGGTACCAGAGTCCCATACCGGGATTGTTCATGTGCAGCGCCGGCACGCATCCCGCGGGCTTCATGTCGGGCGGAAACGGCAAAATGGCCGCACAGCAGATCGTCGAGTTCCTGGCTCGCTGAGCGTTACACTTCTAGAACCGGTGAAACTCACGTAGGGCGCGGCTTTACGCCGCGCCAGGCGGGCCGTAAAGGCCCGCCCTACGATCTTGAAACCGACTCTAAGATCATCGTCATGAAATGCAGTCTGACGCTGGTGGTGCTGCTCTTCGCCTCGAGCGCCCTCATCACGGCCCAGGGCGGTCCTCCGATTCCGCAGGGACGCGGCGCCGCGCCAGGTCGCGGTCCCGCCCGGGATACGCGCGAACGACCCGCCGGAACGGCGGTTCTCCGCGGCAGGGTCGTGACGGCCGATACCGGAACGGCCATCCGGCGCGCCCAGATACGTGCCGCCTCGGCGAGCAGCTCCGATACACGCCTCGTGACGTCCGACGCGCAAGGGATGTTCGAGTTTCGCGACCTTCCCGCGGGACGCTGGGAGCTCACGGCGTCGAAGGCCGGGTTCGTGACGATGCGTTTTGGTCAGAGGCGTCCGTTCGAGGCCGGGCGGCCAATCGAGATTGCCGACGGCCAGGTCATCGAGCGGGTGAACCTGATGCTCCCTCGCGGAGCGGCGATTACCGGTCGCGTATTCGACGAGTTCGGCGATCCCGTTGCAGGCGCCCGGCTGCAGGCGATGCGGTATCAGCTGGTCCAAGGCGTCCGCCGGCTATCGCCCATCGGCGCCATGGCGCAAAGCGACGACACCGGAGCGTTCCGTCTGTACGGTTTGATGCCCGGCGACTACTACGTCAGCGCCATTCTCCGCGCGTTCCCGATGGACAACTCGGACGACCCGAGCGGCTACGCGCCGACGTACTACCCGGGGACGGGTAGCGTGGCAGAAGCACAGGCGATTTCGCTGGCCGTCTCTCAGGAGGCCAACATCAGCTTCGCGTTGATGCCGGTGCGAACGGCTCGCGTCTCCGGCCGGGTCGTGAATTCAGCGGGCGTCCCTCTTGCCGGAGTCGTGATGCTTGCCGGAAGCGACGCCGTGGCCGGACCCGCGGTGCTCGGTGCTGGCGATCGCATACGCGTGGACGGCACGTTCGTCCTCACGAACGTCGCACCGGGATCGTACGCACTGACAGCAACGAGCGGTGGACTCGGCGGACGCTTCGGAGGCGACGTCGAGTTCGAGATGGGATCGCTCCCGGTGACGGTCGCGGGGGAGGACCTCACGGGCATCACGCTTGTCACCAGCCGTGGCGCCACGCTTTCAGGCACGGTGGTCACCACGGAGGGAAGCGGCCCCAGCCTCGCGATGAACGGCATTCAGGTCAACGCGCAATCTGTGCCCTTCGAGCGTGGTCCCGGCGCCGGTACTCGTCCCGCCAGGGTCAACGCCGACGGCACGTTCACCTTGACGAACCTCTTTGGGGCCCGAGCGATTCGCGTCAGTGGCGTTCCGGAGGGATGGATGCTCGATGCCGTTCGAATCGCAGGCGTCGATGTAACGGATACGCTCGTGGAGTTCGGGCCGAACGACACGATCGCGGATGTGGAGGTTGCCCTGACAAGCCGGGTCACGCAGGTGTCCGGGAGCGTCGCGGGCCCGGACGGCAAACCGTCGCGCGATTTCAGCGTGGTCGTCTTCCCGGACGACGAGACGAAGTGGGCGGCCCCATCCAGATTCGTAAGGTCCGCGCGCCCCGATCAAGACGGCCTCTTCAAAATTGGCGCGTTGCCCCCAAGCGACGGCTACCTGGCCGTTGCCGTCGACTATCTCGAACAGGGCGAAGGCAGCGACCCTGAGTTTCTGGAGTTGATCAGGGACCGCGCGACACGGTTTCGCCTGAGCGCCGGCGAATCGACAACCGTCAATCTGAAGCTCGTCGAACGGTGACCGTCGACCTGCGCTACCCGATTGGACCCTTCGACGATCGCGGTCCGATTGCCCCTGACATCCGGGAACCGGCGATTACAGCCCTCGCCGAGCTCCCGTCACGATTGACGGCTGCAGTCGCTGGCCTCTCGGACGAGCAACTCGACACGCCGTATCGCCCCGGGGGATGGACCGTGCGTCAGCTCGTGCACCATGTCGCGGACAGCCACATGAATGCCTATGTCCGGACGAAGCTTGGACTCACGGAGCAGGCGCCGACGATCACGCCGTACGACCAGAATGCCTGGGCGTTGTTGACCGACAGCCGTCTTCCGGTTGACGTGTCGCTGATGATCCTGCGCGGTACACGCCCGCTGGACCGAACTGTGGCGATCGCTCGCGCCCCACCAATTCGGGCAGATCTTCCATCATCCGGAGAGTGGAGTGGTCTCGCTCGACTCTCAGCTGCAGCTCTACGCGTGGCATTCCCGCCATCACGTCGCTCACATCACGGCGCTCCGGCACCGCGAAGGGTGGCTCGCCAAGCCGTAGCTTGCGCAGCTTTTCATACGCCCGGTGTCCGGCTGAAGCCGGACACTACGTACAACTGGAAGACCGCGAAGGTTGGGTCGCCTAGAACCATTGCTTGCGCAACGTCCGTGTTCCGCAGCGAACGAAGGCTGTAAGATAGACGCCGATATGGCCGCTCCCAAACCACGAGACACCAGAGCAGACCAGGAGCTTGGCGACGCGCTCGGCATGATCGAGACTCGCGGTCTCGTCAGCATGATCGAAGCCGCAGACGCCATGCTCAAGACAGCAAATGTGGTCCTCGTCAGCTGGCAGAAGGTTGACGCGGGGCTGGTGACGGCGCTCATACGGGGCGACGTTGGATCCGTCAAGGCCGCAACAGATGCCGGAGCGGCCGCCGCGCGACGAGTAGGCGAGTTGATTGGGGTCCACGTCATCCCGCGGCCCGGCGACGATCTCGAAAAGGTGTTTCCGATTCGATAGCCTCAGATTTTGGGCGTGGTCCGCCCGAGTCCTTTTGACGCCACACTGAACAAACGGACGTGGCCGAAGCCGTCTCCAAGCCTGATCGGGTCGTTCTTTCGCGTAATTTGAGCGAATTCCTGGTGGAGCTGTCGATTGCGCTTCACAAGCACGCCATGTACCCGGCCGGGCACCCCGCCCTTGGACCTGCCGCCACCCGGCTGACCGAGCGCGTGGAGCGACTCCTCGAGGATCGCCCGACGATTGCATTTGGCGTGGCACGGTACCAACTGATCATCGAGGGCGTTGCCACCGACCCGAAGCAACCGGTCCTGCGACGTCTCGCGGAGGAATTACATCGACACCACCTTGGAGCCATCAGCATCCTGCCAGGCATTGACGCGGACGAGTTCAGCAAGGAGCTGCACGCCCTCGCAGAAGAACGCGATCCTGAGAGCGGGCCCCTCGGTCTGACGCCATTGGGACAGCTGCCCGACTGGCCCCACTTGCGGTTGCACCCGCTCACGTTCGACCGTCTCCAACTCATCAGCGACGACCCTTCCTCAGGCGGCGACGGTGGCAAAGCGGCCGCTCGTGGTGCAGATCTCTGGATCGGGCTTGCGAGCGCCGCGATGGCGTCCGACGCGGCTCAGCAGGTCGAGGTCGCCGATGCTGAACCGGCGGTCGTTGCAAAAGCCATAGACAATCACCTCGGAACCGCCGCGTACGATCAGGTGATCGTCGGCTATCTGCTTCAGATCGCCGACGAGCTGAAGAGCACATCGGGCGGCGACGTCGGCGCCCTTCGCCGGCGCACCGCGCGTCTGATTGCGGCGCTCCAGCCCGAGACGCTACAGCGACTCGTCACCATGGGGGGCAACGTCGCGCAACGCCGCGCGTTCGTGCTGGGCGCAACCAGCGGGATGGCTGTGGAGTCGGTGGTCAAGATTCTCAAAGCCGCGGCCGATGCGAGCGGGAAGGTGATTTCCAACGGGCTGGTCAGAATGCTCTCCAAGCTCGCCACGCATGCAGAGTTCGGAGAGGAGCGGATCCGGCCGCTCGCCGACGGCGCCTTGCGCGAGCAGGTGGATCGCCTGCTGTCGGGATGGCAGCTCGAGGATCCGAATCCGGACGCGTACGGAAAAGTCTTGCAGCACCTGGCAGCCGCTACCCCTCTCGACATGGACTCGAGAGAAGGCGGACGTCCAGACTCGGAGGACGACCCCCTCCGCATCGTCCAGATGAGCCTGGAGGTTGGAGGTTCGGGCCCCCTGGTGGAGCGGGCGATCGATCGCGCAATCACCGCCGACATTCGTTCGGTGCGTCGTCTGCTCTCGTCGGTACCTACCGAATGCGGCGAGGCGGCCGACACCGTGAGATCGAAGCTGCGCGACCCGCGCACGATTGCGGCACTCGTCGCACATGAACCGCTCGACACCGAAAGCCTCGACGACATGCTGCCCTTCATGTCGATCGAGGGGTACGCGGTGCTGCTCGACTCGCTCGCGGCATCGGGGAACCGCACGACACGGCGCAAGCTGCTCGACAGAATCGCCCAGACCGAGCTCGATGTCGCCCCGCTCATCGCGGCGAGGCTCGACGACGAGCGCTGGTACGTGCAGCGGAACATGCTGCTGTTGCTCGAGCGTCTGCGGCGCGTCCCACCGGGATTCTCTGCGACACCCTGGACGCAGCATCCGGACGACCGCGTGCGATACCAGGGGATCCTCCTTCAGCTGACCATTCCCGACGAGAGAGACGCCGCGCTTGCCGCCGCGCTCGAGGACCATGACGGGCGCATTACGCGCGTTGGTCTTCTGGCCCTTCAAGAAGCATTTCCGTACTCGCTTGCCACGCGCGTCGCACACATCGCGACGAACCCGCGCGTGATCGAGGAGCTGCGCGTCCATGCGGTATGGGCGCTCGCAAAGTCACGCGAGAGCGTGGCCCTCGATACGCTCCTGCAACTCGTCGACGGCGGAAGAAGCGTGCTCGGCAAGCCGAAGTTGGCGCCGCGCACGCCGATCGTCCTGGCGGCCCTGCGCGCGCTTGCCAACGGGTGGTCGTCCAGCCCGCGAGCCAGGGACGCGCTCACGCTCGCTCTCGGGTCGTCCGACCCTGACGTTCGTCAGGCGGCGCGTGCGGATCGGGCATGAGCGATCCAGCCAGCTTCCTCAATTTCTTCGCACAGGCGCTCGCCGTCATGACCCTGTATCCCCAGGGACATCCCTCGCGGGAACGCGCGATCGATGCGGCATATCAGGCGCTCGACGAGCTGACAGAGGCAGACGAGCATCCGTCGTTCACGTTTCTCGAAAGCGAAGTCGTGTACGGCCGTGAGCGTCTGCGGGATTTCAAGGAGTGGGAGTGGGGAACCCGCCTTGTCGCCGCGGGAATCCAGCGTCTCGAATTCGAGCGCAGGGTGAGCCGCGACGAGTTCGAGAGCTTCCTGCAGGAGATTCTGGCGAGGCTGACGCTGTCGGCCATCGATACGAGCGAGAACCGGCAGATGCGCCCGCTCGGCATCCGTTTTGGGGCTGTCGGCCTGCAGGGCCAACCGGAGCGTGCGGTTGATCCGGTGCCCAAAGTCGCCACGCTCGACTTGACGCTTGGCGAAGAAGTCGAGACGCTTCGATGGCTGCAGCACGAAGTGCAATCCCATGGCGCCATCCCGCTCATCGAGGCGGAAGCCGTCGTTCGCTCGCTCTCCGTGGCCATGCACGGCGATCGGAAAATGGTGCTTCCGCTGCTGCAGCTCAAGGAATTCGACCAGTACACGACCACGCATTCACTGAACGTGTCGGTGCTGGCGATGGGACTCGCCGAGAACCTGGGTTGTACGCAGCGTGAGGTCCGCGGGTTCGGCGTTGCGGGGCTGCTCCACGACATCGGCAAGATCCGCATTCCCATCGACGTGTTGACCAAGCCCGGGAAGCTGTCCGATGAGGAGCGCCAGATCATCAACCGCCATCCAGCCGACGGCGCGCGGATTATCATGCAGAGCGACGAAGCCTTGGATCTCGCCGCCGTGGTCGCCTACGAGCATCACGTCATGCTGAACGGCGGTGGTTATCCCACGATGCACTACAGCCGTTCGTGCGTGCTCGCGAGCCGCCTGGTTCACGTATGCGACGTCTTCGACGCGCTTCGCACGAAACGCCCCTACCGTGATGCGTGGGAATCGGAAAAGATCTTCGCGTATCTTCTCGAGCGAGCGGGCACCGAGTTCGATCCAGATTTGGTTTCCACGTTTACGCAGATGCTGCGCCAGGGCGAAGCGCAGGTCAGCATCGTCACCGAAGAGCAGACGATGACGAGCCCCGAGCATTCCGACGCCAACCTGTAGACCGTTTTGACCACGGAACACCGAGACACAGAGGCACCGAGGCCGGATCGGAATGAATTCCTCGGTGTCTCAGTGCCTCGGTGGTACGTTTCCAAGATCAGGGCTTGCGCACGATCGATCGCGTCCGCCGCTTTCGCTCGCGTGCGGCAAGCGGCCGGATCGCCAGCTCTTCGCCGACCATCAGCAGCGGTTCCGTCGGGCGATCCATGTTGAAGAACCGCCCGTCCTGCGTACGGGCGTACAGCTGGTCGCCGCCGATGAACAGCGTCATCGGACCGCCGTCGCCGGTAGCTTCGACGAGACGAATGCCGAAGACATCGCGCAACGTGGAAAGCAGACGCCTCAATCGCGGAACTGAAAAACCGCGCCGCCGGAGATCGGCCAGCACCTGCAGTTCGAGGACGTCGAGGGGCGTGTAGCGTCGCTCCGTGAACCCGCCCGCCTCGGTGCGATGCGAAGCGACTGCCGACTTGAACAGCCGCCGTGAATCCCACCACTGAAGCTGCCGTGCGGTGAGACCTGTCAGACCCGCAACTTCCCTCGACGTGTAGTGTTTCTTGAGCCTCATAGCCCGAACCGATCCGGGCGCACGAGCTCGAGCTCCGGCCGCTCGTGTCCGTTCATGAGGAGATCGGCCATCAGGGTCGCGGTGAGAGGGGCGAGCAACACGCCGTTTCTAAAGTGGGCGGTGGCGTAATAGACGCCGCGCCTGGTCGTCGATGGCCCGACGATCGGCAGTTCGTCGACCGTCGCCGGCCGCAGACCGGCGCGCGCCTCGTTGAACGTGGCTGACCGCAGCGCCGGCACCAGCTGTTCGCCGCTCTGCAACAGCCGCCGGACACCGTCAACGGTCACGCTCTCGTCGAAACCTGCGTCCTCGACCGTCGCACCGACCAGGATGCTGCCATCCTGCCATGGCACGAGATAGCATCCCGTTCCCCACACAATCGAGGACAGCGTCGGCTGGGCGAGCCGAAGGTGCAGCAATTGGCCGCGAACTGGCCGTACCGGTGGCGACGGTGCGAGACGTACCGGGATGCTGCCAGACCAGCTGCCGGCGGCAATCACAACCGCGTCGGCGGTCATCGTTTCGTCCGGTGTCGCCACTCTCACCGCGCCGCGATGCTCCTCGACCGCCTCGACGTGCGCAACGGTGAGTGCCCCTCCGTGGTGCGCTGTGCCGTCGGCGAGCGCCGACACGAGCGCAGACGCATGAACGTACGCGTGCTGCGGTATCAGCAACCCCGCGAGCACGCCATCGGCCAGATGAGGTTCATGACGTCGCGCCGCATCGCCGTCGAGGAATGCGTGTGAGATGCCCGCGTCGGCGAGCGCACGCTGCTTCTGCTGGAGGTCCTGCAGCTCGGCGTCGTCAAACGCGACTTGGAGGGTCCCGGTGCGGCGGTATTCGACATGCCGCCCGGCGTCGCCGGAGACACGCTCGATGAAGCCGTCGTACTGATCGAGGCTGCAGACGCCAAGCCGCAGGAGCGTCCTGGAGTGTCCCTCGATGTACGGCGCCAGGATGCCGGCGGAAGCGCGTGTCGCACCGCGCCCGCTTCCTCGCGGATCGATAACGCGTACCTCGGCGCCACGCGCCGACAGTTCGTACGCAATCGCGTAGCCGACGACACCTGCGCCGACAACGATGACTTTCACAGGACGATTCTAGTCGGTAGCCGATAGCTGGTAGGTGGTAGGTCGTAGGTAGTTGCTACCAGCTGCCGACTACCAGCTACCAGCTAGTCGTCTGCCTTCCGCGCGAAGCCGTGCAAGCTCGTGAACCTCCGCTGTCTGGCTCCGCCGACTGCTGCGCTCCGGGTCACACTGGTCAAGGGGACACGTCCCCTAAAGGGAGCGGGAATAACGCGGTCATTGGGGCCCTTTCTGGCCATAATTCGCGATTCTTGTCGGGCACGCGGCTTGCTCGGTTCGAACGCAGGAGGAGTTTCTACATGGAGATGAACAAAGGAGCGGTGGGCATCTTCGTGGCGCTGTGCATCATCGGAGGGTTGACCGGCTTTTACCTGGCGACCAGCAGCGCCCCCGAGCCGGTTCTGGACGCCGCTTCGTCAGCGCTCGCCGTTGACTCGACAGCCGGAGCGCCCGAGCAGCCGGCCGCGAACCTGGTACCTCCGGCAGCCACGCAGCCCACGACCGTCGTCGAACGACGCGTCGAGTCGCCCTCTCGGCCAGCCGCGCCACCCCGCCGGATCCAGGCAGCCCCCGCGCGAGGGCGCGTGGCGACAGCGCCCGTCGAGAACCAGCGGCCATTCACGCCGGCCGACCCGCCCGCAGCAAGGTCCGCAGCCACGGAGCCTACGCGCTCGTTTGAAGCGGAGTCCACTGAAACGACCGAACCGGCGCTGCCGGAATTTGTCGAGCTTGTCGTTCCCGCCGAATCGGTGATCGGCCTCCAGGTTGAAAGCGCACTCAGCAGCGAGCGCGCACGTGTCGAAGACGAGGTCACTGCGCGCGTCTCCCGTGACGTCCGAGTGGACGACCGTGTTGCCATTCCCTCGGGTGCCAAAGCGCACGGTCACGTGACGCTCGTCGAACGTGGCGGGCGCCTGCGCGAGCGCGCGCGGCTTGGAATCCGGTTCACCTCCGTGGTGCTCGCAGACGGCACGCGCATCCCGCTCGAGACGGAAACGATCTACCGCGAAGGCGACTCGCCCGGCGGTGAGAGCACGGCCAAAATCGGGGGCGGAGCGATTGGCGGCGCCATCATTGGAGGCATCCTCGGCGGTGCCAAGGGCGCCGTCATTGGCGGATCCGTTGGTGCGGGTGCTGGGACGGCAGCGGTGTACGCCGGTGGCAGAAACGCGGCGACTTTCCCCAGCGGTACGCCAATTACCGTCCGCCTCATCGAGCCCGCGTCCGTCACGGTCGAGAATTAGTCATTGACGGATTGACGAATTGACGAATTTAGAACCCGCAATCCGTAAATCCGTCAATTCATCATTTCCATATCGCCATCGGTGTAAGATCGGCAGCCAGGAGTACGTCTATGACAATGCGCATGGTGCTGGCTGCAATGCTCGCCGCTTTTGTTGCGATTCCGGTGAGCGCCCAGGTTCAGAAGAAAGAGTTTCCCGGCGTCCGAAACTACTCGCGTGTAGATGCCACGGTGGGCTGCGGCGGCGCGGTCGACCCAGCCGCGATGGCGGCACTGAAAAATGAGGGGTTCGCGTCCGTCATCAATCTGCGCCTCCAGACCGAAGAGGGCGCGAACGTGGAACAGGGTCGTGCCGCTGCACAGGCGGCCGGGCTGAAGTACATCCATCTGCCGTTCAATGCGGCGTCGCCCGACTCGAAAGTCGTCGACAGTTTCCTGGCGGCGGTGGCCGATCGCAGCAATCAACCCGTGTTCATCCATTGCGGATCGGCAAGCCGCGTCGGCGGCATGTGGACGATCAAGCGCGCGCTTCAGGACAAGTGGCCACTCGAGAAGGCACTGGCCGAAGGAAAAGCGGTCGGCCTGAATAACCCGGGGCTGGAGACGTTCGTTACCGAGTACATCAAGAGCCACCAATAGACATTGACGAATTGACGGATTTACGAATTGACGAATTGTGAAAAATTCGTAGATCCGTAGATTCGTAAATTCGTCAATTCATGGATCCATCTGATTTTCGCCGCCACGGCCACGCGCTCGTGGAGTGGATTGCGGACTATCTCGAAGGGTCCGAGCGGTACCCGGTACTGCCGCGCGTCGCCCCGGGGGATGTTCGCCGGGCGCTGCCTGATGCGGCGCCGGAACATGGCGAGTCGTTCGACGCGATCTTTGCGGATTTCGAGCGGGTCATCGTTCCGGCGCTCACCCACTGGAACCATCCCGGCTTCTTTGGCTATTTCGCCATCACGGCGAGCGCGCCCGGCGTGCTCGCCGACTTTCTCTCCGCGGCGCTCAACCAACAGGCGATGCTGTGGCGCACTTCGCCTGCCGCCACCGAGCTCGAAGAGACCTCGCTCGCCTGGCTGCGACAGCTGCTTGGCCTGCCGGACTCGTTCGAAGGTGTCATCTACGATACGGCCTCCATTTCGAGTCTTCACGCGCTCGCAGCCGCGCGCCAGATGACTGTTCCTGGAGTGCGCGACGCCGGGCTCGCCGGCCGGGATGTTGGAGCGGTCCGCGTGTACTGCTCCGAGCACGCACATTCCTCGATTGACAAAGCGGTCATCCTGCTCGGGCTTGGACATCGCAGTCTTCGTCACATTCCTGTCGATGACAATTTCCGAATGCGAACCGATGCCCTTCGCGACGCGATCGCCGAAGACACCGCGTCTGGCGTCCGCCCGCTCGCCGTCGTGGCGACCATCGGCACCACCTCGACCACGAGCGTGGACCCCGTGCGCGAAGTCGCGGAGATCTGCCGGCGCGACAGCATCTGGTTGCACGTTGACGCGGCGTATGCAGGAGTGGCTGCCGCGCTGCCCGAGCAACGCCCGCATTTTGCCGGCTGGGAGCAGGCCGACTCCATCGTCGTGAACCCACACAAGTGGTTGTTCACGCCGTTCGATCTGAGCGCGTTCTACTGTCGGCGCATGGATGTGGTCCGGCAGGCGTTCGCGCTCACGCCCGACTACCTGCAGACGGCCGAGGGTGCGCGCGGTGTTCGCAACCTGATGGACACCGGAATTCAGCTCGGCCGCCGGTTCCGGTCGCTGAAACTATGGATGGTGCTACGGGATTTTGGAACCGACGGCGTGCGTGCGGTGCTCTCAGAGCACATCCGTTTGGCTCGGCTGTTCGCTCGATGGATAGATGACGACCCTGACTTCGAACGGGTCGCGCCTGTGCCGTTCAGCGTCGTCTGTTTCCGGGCGCGACCGCATACGTTTGCCGGCACCTCAAAAGAGCTTGATGCGTTCAACGCGCGGCTGCTCGACGCCATCAACGCCACAGGCGATGTGTTTCTCTCCCACACGCGCCTCAACCAGCGCTTCACGCTTCGCCTCGCAGTCGGGCATCTTCGTACCACCGAGCAGCACGTCGGCCGCGCCTGGGAACTGCTGAAGCAGCATACGGCACGGCTCACCTCGGCCACGACGGTGTAACGCGCTTACTTTCAGCCGTTTGGCTCAGCTCGCGCGGGCCAACAGGGTATGTCGCTTGCACCCCCCGAGGACCGGAGGAGGACAAGCGCATGAAGAAATGGCTAATCGTGGCGGCGCTCGCGCTAACGCTTGCACCGTCGACTGCGAGTGCCGACTGGCTCTTCACACCGAACATCGGCACAACGTTCGGAGGCGCGACCAACGGCCAGGAGCATTTCACAGTAGGTGCGTCCATCGGCTGGATGGGTGAGGGGATTGTCGGCTGGGAGGCGGACCTGTCGTATACGCCCGAATTCTTCGAAGGCGACGACAACGACTTCGATTTCATCGACGGGAGCAACGTAAGCGCCGCGATGTTCAATGTAATCGTCGGCGCGCCGATCGGCGGCCAGTTGGGCCCTGGGTTCCGGCCGTACGTCACGGGAGGCATCGGCATGCTGCAGCGGGAGGTCCAGAGTGACGACGATCTGTTCAACGTGGACAGCAACGACTGGGGCTTCAACCTCGGCGGAGGCGCCATGGGTTTCGTGACCGACCATGTCGGCTTCCGCGGGGATTTGCGGTACCTCCGCTCCTTCGAAGATCTCGAGGAGAACTTCGAGGCCGGCAGTTTCGAATTCTGGCGCGCCACAGGCGGCATCACGTTCAGATGGTGAACTAGACCGTTCGGATCGTTCGGGCGTTCGGATCGTTCGGACCGTTCACCGTTCTGAGCGACCCGAACATCCCGAACGACCCGAACGCCCGTATCAGACCAACCTCCATATTTCCTTCCATCGCTCTGCGTCCCGTTCCAGCGCCACGCACCCGTGCAGTGGAAATTCTTCGGCCGCACTTCCCGGATCGCCTTTTAGCAGGTGGAGCAGGCGACTCAGATGTGGCATGTGGCCCACGATCAGAATCGATCTGTGATCGCCCGCCAGTTCATCGCGGATCCAGGTCGGTGAATCGTCCGGCTGCAGCCCTCGGGTCGCAGCGTAGCGCGCCAGCGGGTTGCACGCGCGCCAGAACAACTCGGCGGTCTGCCGGGCGCGCAGCTTCCCGCTGTGCCAGAACTGGTCGGGTCGTACGCCGCGGGCCGACGCCTCGGCGGCGAGCCGTGTTGCCGCCATGCGTCCCGTGTTGGACAACGGTCGCATCGGGTCCACATCGGGGCCGACAGCATCGGCGTGATGAACCAGCAGAATCATAGAATGTGATCTATACTGTGGCGTTTCGGGAGCGCGGCGATTTCACCGACTTGATGGGCCGCGCAGTCTGGCACCGATGCCAGCGAGCTCATACTATCTAAGTCGCGAGCAGCCCGCGACGCAGTCGGCGGGCTTTTTTGTTGTCTTCAGAGCGGGGATCAGTCATGTCGCGTTATACGTTCACGTCAGAGTCGGTTTCTGAAGGGCATCCTGACAAGGTCTGCGATTACATCTCCGATTCAATCCTCGACGCGTGTCTCGAGCAGGACAGGAACAGCCGGGTGGCCTGCGAGACCTTGTGCAAGAGCGACACGGTGGTGGTGGCGGGCGAGATTACGACAAACGCGACGCTGGACTACGACCGGATTGTTCGACAGGCCGTGAAAGAGATCGGCTACACCGACGCCTCCGAGCCGTTCTGCGATTCCACGCTCAAACTGATTTCGCTCATTACCAGGCAGTCGGGAGAGATCGATCAGGGAGTGACCGCCGCGACGAGCCAGAGTGGCGATCAGGGCGCGGGCGACCAGGGAATCATGTTTGGGTACGCCACTGACGAGTCGCCTGAGCTCATGCCGCTGCCGCTACTGCTCGCGCACAAGCTCACCAAGGGGTTGAGCGACGATCGCAAAGCGGCAAAGGTGAGCTGGCTGCGGCCGGACAGCAAATCGCAGGTGTCCGTCCTCTATGACAACAACCAGCCCAAAGAGGTCACCGCCGTCGTCGTCTCGACACAACACACCTCGCAGGCGGACCAGAAGAAGATTGCGGAATACGTGCGAGAGGAACTGGGGCCGCGCGTGCTCGGGCAATGGTGGCGCGGTTCCGTGACGTTGTTCGTGAACCCGACTGGCAGCTTCACACACGGCGGACCGTCCGCGGACGCGGGCGTGACCGGTCGCAAGATCATCGTCGACAGCTACGGCGGCGCGGGACGGCACGGCGGCGGCGCGTTCAGCGGCAAGGACCCGTCGAAGGTCGACCGCAGCAGCGCGTACTTCTGCCGCTACGTCGCAAAACAGGTGGTCGCGTCGGGACTGGCGAAGAAAGTGGAGATTCAGGTCGGATACGCGATCGGCATGGCCAAGCCCGTCTCGGTCAAGGTGGACACGTTCGGGACCGGCGACGAGCGCGCCGCAGCCGAGTTCGTCGTCAACGCATTCGACTTCAGGCCGCGTGCGATCATCGATCGCCTGGATCTGCTGCGGCCGATCTACCGGAGCACCACGAACTACGGTCACTTCGGACGGCCGGGACTGCCGTGGGAGGCCGTGGAGAAGACCGCCACCGCGGCGGCGCGCTAGAATAGCTCGTACCACCGCCTGGGACGGCCGGTCACGGCGCGCTGGACTTCGCCCACCTGCACCGCCACCTGCTGCGCACGGTCTTCGGCAACGCCGACCGACACCAGCAGCGAGTGTGTGTCGTTCTGCAGCGACTCGATTTGTCGTTCGCTGATGTCGCGGGCCGCAACCGACAGCCACAGATTGTGGGTCAGGCGTTCTGCGGCTTGTTCCGTCAGCTGGATCCCGACCACCGCGCCTGCGGTGCGACGCGACAATTCGTCGACGGCCGGCACCGCGGAGGGCCGCCGCGCGTACTTGCGAAGATCGTCGGCGAGATCCTTGGGAGCCTGCGGATCGCGCGCGGCCGCGATGTATTGAAGATCGCGGGCGACATCGCCCAGCTCCTCTTGAACAGTCGCGTTAGGCGTGGGAACCGGTCCGTCCGGTTGGCGGCAGCCAGATGAGAGCAGCAGCACAGCACCAATGAAGCCGTAGTACACGTTCGATGTCATGGGAATCAGGTTACCCTAATTCCTCGGCAGCGCGCGGATTGTCGCCGCCTTCACGATGGCCCACGCGGCGTCACCGGGCTTCAGCGCAAGCCGCTGCCAGCCGTCGCGCGTGACGAGCGCAGACAGACGGAATCCGCAGTCCAGCCCCACACGCACGAACGGTCCTTCCGGCATTTCCGACCGTACGACCGCGCGCCATTGATTCATCACGCTGGAATCGACAACGTCATGGCGTGCAATCGCCACGTCTTCCGCTCTGATGCACAGCGCCGCCTCGTGCCCGGCCGGCGCCGGCGCTTCCGCACGAATCTCCTGACCGCCTACGACGATGCGAGCGAGGCCGTTGTCGACGGCGGTGATCTGCCCGAGCAGTATCGTGTCAACCCCGACAAGCCGTGCCGCGGCCGGTGTGGCCGGCTCGTCGAACACCTCTTGCGTCGTTCCGCTCTGAAGAATGCGCCCCTCGTCGAAGAGCACCGTTCGGTCCGCAAGCGTCAGCGCGTCGCTGCGATCGTGACTCACGATGTACGTGGGGATCGCGAGGGCATGGATCAGCGCTCTGAGCTCTTCGCGAACCTCCTCACCCGTCGGTCGGTCCAGCGCCGAGAGCGGCTCGTCGAGGAGGAGCAGCTTGGGGCGTCTGAATACCGCGCGGGCGAGCGCTACCCTCTGCTGCTGCCCACCTGACAGTTGACGAGGCACGCGCCGCTCGAGGCCCCGCAGCCGGAAGACGTCGAGCAGCTCGGCAATGCGCTCCATCACCACATTCCGAGACATGTGCCGCGCGCCGAATGCGACGTTCTGCTCGATCGTCAGATGGGGAAACAACGCGTAGTCTTGAAACAGCATTCCGACGTCGCGACGATCGGGCGGCAGGTGTACGCCCTGCGCCGCGTTGAACCAGACGAGATCCCCGAACGCCACGTGCCCGCGCTGCGGGCGCTCGAGGCCTGCCAGGCACCGGAGCACGGTCGTCTTACCGGAACCTGATGCGCCGAGAAACACCGTGACACGCGGGTCTCCAACGGGATCCTGCCAGCGGCAGGCAATCGTGGGACTCTCGCGGCTCGGGTGGTCGGATCCACGCGAAGGCCGGTAGCGGAACTCGATATCGACGTCGAGCAGCGTCATAGCGATAGCGTTCGACGCTGCAGCGAGTACGTCGCCATCAGCACGATCACTGCAAAGATCAGGAGCAGCGCAGACGCCTCGTTGGCGGCGGCGTAGTCGAGCGCCTGGACGTCGTCATAGATCGCAAGCGAAATCGTGCGCGTGATGCCCGGAATATTGCCGCCCACCATGAGGACGACTCCAAACTCGCCGACGGTGTGCGCGAAGGCAAGGACGAGGCCCGCGAGCACGGCAGGCCATGACAACGGCAGCACGACCCTCAGGAATGTGTGCGGTCCGGATGCGCCAAGACAGCGCGCCGCCTCGATGAGCCGACGATCGACGGCCGCAAACCCCGACGCAAACGGCCTCACTGCAAATGGCAGATTGTAGAGAACCGACGCGATCAGAATGCCTGCAAACGAGAACGGCAGCGTGCCGTCGAACACGCGCTCGTACAGTCGTCCGGCCATCGTGTTCGGCCCCGTCGACATGAGGAAGTAGAAGCCGAGCACGGTTGGCGGCAGCAGCAGCGGAACCGCGACCGCAGCGTCGACCACCGGGCGCCATCGGCGCTTCGTGGTCGCCAGCCAGTACGCGAGCGGCAATCCGACGATCGCGAGGATGAGCGTTGTGAGCGCCGCGAGCTGGACGGTAAGCTTGACCGCAATCCAGTCCATGCGTTATCTCGGCGGGCCGAACCCGTAGGCGATCAGGATCCGGCGCCCTTCCTCGCTCAGAAGAAACTCGCGCAGCCGAATCGCGCCCATACGCGAGGCAGCCCACGGAAGAATCAGGCCTCCTTGAACGAGTGGTGGGTGCATGTTTTCGGGTACTTCCCAATAGCGGCCGCCGGTGCGTAACTGGGGCGCCACGGTGAGCGATTTGGCAATGATGCCCGCGTCGGCCGCGCCGCTTTGGACGAACTGTGCCGTCTGCGCCACGTTGTCGCCCAGCACGAGCCGCCGACGTACTCGATCCCAGATGCCTGCCTGTCGAAGCGCCGCTTCCGCCGCCCGTCCGTACGGCGCATGACGTGGATTGGCAATCGCAACCCGCCCCGCTCCTTCGAGCGCACGAAGGCCGTCGCGTTCGACGACGAGCTTCGACCCTGCGGGCACCCACACCACGAGACGCCCCACCGCGTAGGGGAATAGATCACTGGTCGATCCGATGCCTCTCGACACAAGATCGCGCGGATAGTCGATATCGGCGGACAGGTACACGTCGTACGGCGCGCGCTGGCGCAGTTGCGCATGCATGCTGCCCGACGAACCGTAGGTGACTTGCACGCGGAGGTTCGGCTGCCGCTGCGCCAGCAGCGCAATCACCTCGTCGAGCGCAAATTTCAGGTCGGCGGCTGCCCCTACCCGAACAGTCTGGACGGCGACAGGCGGTCGTTCGGCTGTCTGAGCCGATGAAAACAGCACGGCGACCAGCAGGGGGACGATAGGCACGATGCCTAACAATTTAGTATGATTTCAGTCGTTATGAAACACGGATTCATACGGTAGCGAGATGGCCCTGCTGACGGTTCGCAAGGCTGCAGATCGGCTTGGCGTCAGCTACTCGACGTTGAAGCAGTGGATCTACAAGGGCGCGGTCCGGTCGGTCCACACGAGCGGCGGACACCATCGCATCGCCGAAACCGAAGTGGAGCGGCTCCTTGCGGCGTCCGGACGCCTTCCGCCGGCGCCTCGCCGGTCTCGGCGGGCGCCCGGCGTGGTGGTTGCCCTGAGCGGCCGGAATCAGCTGCGCGGCGTCATCGACGAAGTGAGGGTCGAAGGACTGCTCGCTCAAATCCGCCTGCGCATTGGCGAGCAGCGGCTTACGGCAGTCATCACGCGTGATGCGGTGGAGGAGCTGAAGCTCAAACGAGGACAGCCCGCGCTGGCGGTCATCAAGTCGACCGAGGTGATGATCGCGCGCGAACCCGAGTGAGACGCGCCACCAAGACGACAGCAACGGACGAATCACAAGTATTGCAAAGCGCCTGCGTTACAATCCCCTGCAATGCACCTTCATGAGCGGCTTGCCGCTGCCGTGAATGAATGGCGAGCAACCGGGTACCCCACAGACTCACACCACACAATTGCCGAAATCCTCGAGTGGGCATCCGGCTCCGACGACGGGAACGTCAGGTTTCTCCGGTTCCCGCAGCTTCGGGCACTCGAGACGTACTGGTACCTGCGCCTAGCACGTGCGACGCCGCCCACGCTCGACCTGTATCGGCAACTCTTTCCCAAGACGACCGACCTGCTGAAGGCTATCGGCCTCAGTGATCTGCGCCTCGTGGAAATGACCGTCGACATGGGTGTCGAAGGGCTCATGGAACGGGTGCGCACAGACGATGATTTCGTACGCGCCCATCGTCTCGAAGCGGTTCGTGAGACTTTGACGCTCTCCTATCCGAGTTACATCCTGGCCCTCGCGATGGGATCTAGCCAACCTGCGGCTGCAGACGATCGCCAGCCTGCCCCATCTGGCGGTCTTCTCGGATGAGGCGCACCACACGTACGGCCAGTCGCTCGACGCCGGGTTGAAGAAGGTCCGAAAAACAGTCGATTACCTTGCAGCGAGCACAAACGTGCTCTGTGTGGTCAACACCACCGGTACGCCTTACTTCCAGAAACAGCCGCTCCGCGATGTCGTCATCTAGTACGGCTTGTCGCAGGGCATTCGTGACGGCATCCTCAAAGATGTTTCGGGGAACATCCAGGCGCTGCAGCTTGACGACGATGCCGGCGACTTCGTGGCACACATCGTCGAGGATTTCTTCCGCGACTATCGGGACGTGGCCCTGCCCAACGGCTCGCCTGCGAAACTGGCCATCTACTTCCCGCAGACGGACGACTTGAAGGAGTTGAGGCCAACCGTCGATGCCGCCCTCGTACGCGCGGGCCTCAGCCCTGCTCTGGCGCTCGTCAACACGTCGGATGCGAGCTTCACCAAGTCCCACGATATCGAAGCGTTCAACCGACTGAACGACCCGGCTTCGCCGCATCGCGTGATCCTGCTCGTGAACAAGGGCACTGAGGGATGGAACTGTCCGAGCCTGTTCGCCTGCGCCCTTGCGCGCAGGCTTCGCAGTTCGAACAACTTCGTCCTTCAGGCGGCGACGCGCTGCCTGAGACAGGTACCGGGCAATTCGGCGAGCGCCCGAATCTACCTGTCCAGCGAGAACCATGGGATTCTCGACCGACAGCTCCAGGAAACATACGGCGAGCAGCTCGCCGATCTCGATCGCGCCACTCAGCAGCAGAGGCGCGCCACGCTGGTGGTCCGAAAGGTCGACATACCGCCGATTCTCGTGCGCAAGCACATTCGCACGGTGGCACGGAAGATGACGAACCGCCCCGCGTCGCTTTCGTTCGAGCGTCCCTCTCGAGTGGCCGTCGCCGGGACCAAACGCATCTTGACTTTCGAGACGTTGCAATCGACGCGCCGCGTCCTGCAGCAGGTCGGCGAAAGCGTCGAGGTCGAGACGATGCCCTCGACGCTCGACGCTTACAGCGCCGCCGTGGAGTTGGCGGCCTCGCGGCGTCTCGACGTGATTACGGTTCTCGATGCACTGAGGAGCGCTTACGGGACCGACGAAGTGCCCGAAAGCGATCTGCCGACGCTGCTGGAACAGATCGATCGGAAGACCGCTCGATACGAAGTCCACGAAGAGCCAGTGGAAGTGGCGCTCGCGCTGGTGCGACTCGAAGGATTCGCGCGGGAAGAAGGCGATGGCGGCCCTGTGTGCACGGCCCAGATTGCGTACCCGTGGACAAGGAACGGTACCTGCTTCGATGGGAGGCGTACAGCGACAGGAACACGAAGGATCTCGGCTTCCACTACACGCCGCTGGAATTTGACTCGAACCCCGAGATGTATTTCTTCGAGAAGCTCCTTGCGGAACTGAACATCAAGCCGTGGGAGGTCGAGGAGGTCTACTTCACCGGCGGCATAACCGACCCGGCGAAGACGGATTTTTTCGTCGAGTACAAGGATCAACAGGGTAAGTGGCGGCGGTATACGCCCGATTTCGTCATCCGGAAGAAGCCCGTTCCAGGCATGCCGCCCAGCTCGGGTCGCGTGTGCATCGTCGAAATCAAGGCCGAGCGCGATCGGGAAGATCGAATCAATGGCGCCTCCGGTGCGAAGGCGCTCGCACTATGCCGCTGGACCGAACTGAACTCCGAGCGTCTCAAGTACGAGATGATCTTCACCAAGACCAGCGTGGTGGAAGACGATCTGATGCGAAACGTGTGGCGGTTCTGCGAAGAGCGGGAGGTCTATCTGCCGATAGACCTCGACCGCGAGCGCATCGCGGACTTCTGCCGCCGCTGGAAGATTCGGGAACTGGCCCTGTTCGGCTCGGTGCTCAGACCATCCGACTTCCGGCCCGACAGCGACATCGATTTTCTCGCGACCTTTGCACCCGAAGACGGCTGGAGTCTCTTCGACCATATGCAGATGGAGGAAGAGCTGGCCGCCATCGTCGGCCGGAAAGTCGACCTGCTGACGAAACCCTCCGTAGAGCGGACACACAATTGGATCCGCCGCCAGAGCATCCTGCAGTCCGCTCGGACGATTTATGTCTCGTGACGACGCACACGTCCTCGACATTCTCACGGCGGCGCGCAGGGCAGAAACGTTCGTAGAGGGAATGACCGACGCGGCGTTTCTGGACGACATCAAGACGCAGTCGGCTGTGCTGCACCAGTTGACCGTGCTGGGCGAAGCGGCCAGACGCGTATCGGAGGGCTTCCGGGAAACCCATCAGGGCGTGCCGTGGAAAGCGATGGCCGGCCTCCGCAGGCCGACGAACGTTGCCATCAAGATCATCGACATGCTCGGCGAGGAAGTGCTCGTGACCAAGACCGTGTAGCTCGAGCGGCGAGAATCCGCATGTTCGCCATGGCAGCGAATCCTGCGCCCGAGTAACCTTTGTGCCCTTCGTGCTCTTCTATGTTGTGGGCCGCTGTCAAGCTCCATCTTCACCAATGCTTGTCGTCTGTCATCCTCACGCGGGTCCGGGCACGTCTGGATCCATGACCCAGTCCTCGTCTTCTATCCGAGCTCGCACGCGATGCGCGCGGCCCC
>DATCJA010000030.1:0-18717 GCA_036507475.1 Vicinamibacterales bacterium | reverse complement strand
GGTTCTCATCGCTCACCTTCGAAGATCCGAATGAGCGCCTCGGCGTTTCCAAGCGCGTCATGGACTGGATGATGATCGTGCTTCGTCCGTCGTAACCGTTTCCACTTTTGAGTGCTCCGGAAATCAGCGACCAGTCCGGCGTAGAAGTCGGCAATGCGCCTACCCGAATGCCCGAACGGGTTCTCGCCGAAGTAGCGCCAGAAGTAGAAGTTGATCCACTGGAAATCGTACGCGGGATTGTCCGACACGAAGACGACGGGCTTCCGCGGTTCCAGCCATTCAACCAACCGGCGGAACGTCTCCTCGGTGCAGTCGACGCCGTGGAACGTCTCCACGCGGCCTTCCCGAAGCGCGTTCCAGTCGACGGCGCCGAACTCCGTCATGTCACCGACGGACGGCGAACCGACGCCGAATGGCGCTTCGCAATCAACAACGATCAGAGTTCCCATCGCGCGTCACCGTTGCGGCCGGTGTCGCGTCGGCGACGATGCTGCCAGCGCTCTAACGTTCTCGCCGGAGTCGCCATGAATCGCCAGAACGTCGATGACGTTGACGGCCGCGAGTTTCCGGCGTTAGCATCGAGTCCTCACCACTCGCCTTGTCCCCGCGTCGCTCGGCGCGGAGGAGCGCACGCGCCTCCAAGGGCGTGCTTGCGGGGCTTGCTAGCACACACGACTGCGGCGTTACACCTTGTCGTGCGTGCTCAGTTCGGAGTTGCTCGGGCCCAAGGGGCCGAGCGTTGTTCCGTCCCTGAACACCGAGGGCGACCACCATTTTGAACCTTGCCGGCGGAAGCGACCCCGTCGCTTCGTACCGGAACTCCTGAAACCAACACCCTCGGCCAAAGCACTGGAGGTTTGCCATGGAACCGAGAGACGTTGCTCCAGGATCAGACGTCGAGTCGCAGTGGTTCGACGTCAGGACGGCCGCGAAGTGCCTCTGCATGACCCGTCATGCGATCTGCCACCGGATCAACCGATGCCAGTTGCCATTCATCAGGGACGGCCGGAGGGTTCGGTTCGACCGCGATGCGCTCGATCGCTGGATGAAGAAGGGGGAGAAGTATGGCTTTGCGGAAGCGCGGCGGCATCTGGTACTTATGATCAACGGGCGGCTGTTCCGCGAGTCCACCGGGTTCGCCGACAGGAAGGCCGCCGAGCGACGGGCCAACGAGATCGAGCTCGACATCCGCGCCGGCGTCCACGGCTGGAAGAGCACGATCCCGAGCTTCGCTGAGTGGTGGGACGTCTATCGCAAGACGTACACGCCGCTCAAGTCCGCGAGGAACCGTGACGCGCAGATCGTCGCGCACTTCCTTCCGCACTTCGGTGCCAGGCGGCTCGACGACATCACGAAGTCCGACATCGTCCGCTACGCGCACTGCCGATCAGCAGTACGTCGATCAACGAGTGACCGATTCGCCGGTGAATGCCGCGTGTCACGACTCGTCGCCGCTTGAGGGCCCAAATTTGGGCCCACGACTTTTCCGCCGCTGCAAATCGTTCGAGAATCAGCACTTTCCAAGGTCGCCCTAGCTTGCCTTGGGCGCACGGGGTCGCTGGTTCGAATCCAGTCGCCCCGACCAACAAAGTGTAGGAAATGGCCGCAGTTCGTTCAGGATTGCGGCCGTTTGTGTTTGTGGGGATGTCGCCCTAGATGGCTCCGGATGGGTCGTTGTCGGTGTCGATAAGCGGGATTTAGACAGGATCTTCGGCGCTTCGAATTCGCGTATTCGTTAGCATGGGCGTCAGGGAGAAAGCCATGGATCGTCGCTACCAAATCCCGACGAGCATGATGCCGAGGGCAGCGGCATCGAACCGGCCGATAACGGCAGCGCGGCGGGCCTCTATCTGGCAACTACGCGGCAGCTTCGCTTCAATCCCTTCGGTGGGCCCGGAAGCGCGTCCTGGGAAATCGCGACCGAGTTCTATCTGCTCTCGCACGACGGCCGCGTGTTCCGCGGTCGCGACCTTCCGAACGCACCTGGGGGCGACATCCGTCGCTTCGATTACGACGCGGCGCGCCGCGAAGCGCCCGGCAACTACGGGACGTACACCGTGCGCGGTACAGAGGTGGTGATGCAGTTCGGCGACCCCCCTCACGAGACGATCACTGCCACCCGCGCTGAACCCGACGTGCTCGAAATCCGTGGCACCAAATTCAAACTCAGCGTGCGCGAGCAATCGGTACCTTGATCCTCCGGCCCGACCGCGGCGCTCGTATTCGACGACCCCAGGCGCCGCGACTCGTAACGCGACCGTAGAATGGCAAGGCCAACGTCCCCCTTCCCACATTCGAACATGCCCAAAAAAGCGTACATGCCGATCGCGGTCACGTGGCTGGCGTTCGTCGGGGTGCTCTCTCGGTGCTCGCCGGCATCGAAGATCGTCACGATGTGCGCGTGACGCAATCCGCCGGCAGCACGCGCCTCCCGTACCAGACGCCTTCGGGCGGCGGCGTCGTCCAGCTCGCTCCCCATCAGCTTGATGGCGACGTTGCGATCGAGGACGGGGTCGCGCGCGAGATAGACCTCTCCCATGCCCCCGCGCCCCAGGAATCGAACCACCTCGTAGCGACCAATGACCGTCGGCTTGTGACTGGCCGGCGGGACGTATTCGCCAGTAGACGCCTCGTCGTCGGACAAGACGTTCGCGGTGTCGACGTCGAACCGGTGCAGCGATTCCACTTCGGCGCGAAGCGCAGCCGGTACCTGATGTTGCGCGAAATAGTCCTCACGCTCCGACGGGGATCGGTCAGCCAGCTCGCGAAAGAGCGCGATCGCGTCCGGATTCATGGCAGCTTCGAGGCGCGGGAAAGTCGCTGCGCACGCCATTATAGGAGGCGCCCGCCGTGCCGGCTGGCGCACAGCGCCGACGACGGCAAGCGCGACCATTCATGTCAGGAAGTTGCGGATATTCGCGATCGTCGATTCTGTGACTTCGCCGCGCGGCCGAGGTCGTTCGTGGCGCACGTCGGCTTTCGGATGGGGTTATGAAACCGACTTGTGCGGGGCATTGGCAGGCGTCTTCCATGCATGCATCAACAGCTCATGCGATCGGGCACGCACGGAACGGCGCCTTGCTTTGTTCTGGGACTTTTCGACACAGGTCTCGCCGTGGTGCGCGCGCTCGGTCGATCCGGGCTGACGGTATTCGGGTTCGATCATCGGCGTGAGGAGTACGGCTTTCGGTCGAAGTTCGGCCTGCACACGGTGTGTCCCCATCCGCGCGCCACTGCTGAGCTGCCGGCGTTTCTCGGCGAGCATGCGCGGCGGCTTGGCCAGCGTGCCGTTCTCTATCCCACATCGGACGCGTTCGTGACGTTTGTCTCGGAGAACCGCGACGCGCTCGAACCACATTTCCGGCTCGCGCTTCCGTCGGTGGAGGCGGTGTCGGTGGCCATCGACAAGGCGTCCATGTACGCCCGCGCCGCCGAAGCGGGAGTACCGATTCCGTGCACGCACACACCTCGCACCTTCGAGGATGTTCGGCTTCTTGCGAGCAGGTTGCACTATCCGGTGGTGGTCAAGCCGCTCGTCGGGCATGTGTGGCGCGAGCGGTACCGCGGCGACAAGGCTATCCGCGTGGATGGCGCCGACGCGCTCGAGGCGCTGTTTCGAGAGATTCTGGCGGCAGGGCAGTCGGCGCTCGTCCAGTCGTTGATCGTCGGTCCCAATACAAATCACTGCAAGGTATGCGCGTACTTCGATCGGAACGGTTACGCGCGCGCCGTTCTCTGCATGCGAAAAATCCGTCAGTACCCGGTGGACTTCGGCGTGGGCACGCTGATGGAAACCGTCGTCGAGCCAGAGGTCCTGGAGCTTGGACTCAGGCTGTTCCGCGCGATCGAATGGCGCGGACCAGGGTCAATCGAATTCAAGTTGGACGACCGTGATGGGCGCTGGAAGCTCATCGAGCTCAACCCGAGACTCTGGCAGCAGCACGCCCTGGCCGAGGCCTGCGGGATGAACTTTCCGATGATTCAGTATCTCGACCTCACCGGGCGGCCGCCGACGTTCGAGATCTATCGTACCGGTGTGCGATGGCTCGACGAGTTCCGCGATCCGCGAAGCGCCTGGGAGCACAGGAGGCGTGGCATCCTCACGTTCAGCGAATGGAGGCGCTCGCTTTCGGGTGTGCGCTCGTGCGCGCTGTGGGCGGCAGACGATCCAGCGCCGTTTCTCGCAGCGGCGCGCCATTACGTCTCGCGGTCGTGGCGCCGGGCATCCGTCGTTCGACGAGACGCTGCAGGATGAACGCGAACGGATCTGTTCGATCTTCACGGTTGCTCACGAAATAGTGGAGATCGGTGCTCGGCGTCGTATTGATCTCGTTGATCGTGTGGGCTGGCGCCTGTATGTCGGGCGCAATGATGTCGATTCCAGCGAGTACGACACCGGCAGCCTCCGCGGCAGCTTCGGCTGCTTCGATGATTGCGGGGTGTGTGATGCGGACGCACTCACGGTAGCTTGCGCCAACCGAGTAGTTCGCCAGCCTCGACAGCCGAACGTGGCGCCCTTCCTCAGGGACGCTGTCGAGCGACAGGTGCTGGCGGGCCAGATGCGCACGCGTGCGGGCGTCGATCGCGAGCGGCATCAACTCCGGATCGCCAATCTTCCACTCGTCCGATGCGATGCGATTTGCATTTGCCCATCGAATCAGCGCCGCGATCGAATGGCGACCGTCGCCGATGACGAAGGGACGCTCGCGCCGAATAACGGACAGGCACCTGCCTTCGTACACGAGAAGGCGATAGTCATCGCCCTCCACGTGCTCCTCGACGATCACCTGATCGCCGTACAGCGCGCTGCGGCGAAATGCTTTCTGAATCTCTTGTGGCGTCCTCAGTCCAACGCACACCCCGGTTGACGATGACGTGAAGCGCGCCGGCTTGGTCACGCAGGCGGTGCCAAGGGCGAGCGCAAACGCCATCGCCTTCTGCAGTTCGTTGGCCAGAAACGACTCGCCGCGCGGGATGGGGAGGCCGGCCTCAGCCAGGATCCGACGCGACAGCACCTTGTCGCCGCAGATGATGCCGGTCGCGAAGCCATCGAGATCGTTGTACACGCCAGACATTCTCATGACCGCGCCGCGCTCATCTTCGATCGACACGAAGTCTTCAGTGATGAAGCGGCACCGCAGCCCGAGTCGCCTCGCCGCGTCGGCGAACAGCTCGTTGACCATTCGGGTTTCGAGACGCGAGGTGGTAATTCCGGGTGACAGCCTGCCCTGATCGATGAGTCGGCGGATCTCACGCGCCGCCTTGCGGGCGAGCGTTCGAAGGTGCTGATACCGGCTCGTCCATGAAGCCACGGGCCACAATCGTGCAACATGCGCGCCGGGGATGCATTCCTGAGTACGTAGTGTCCGGCTTTAGCCGGACTTCCCTGTGGGAAGCGCGCTCACCGCGAAGGCCACGCCGACTGCGAGCAAGGTGGCGAACAGAGCCGCTCGCGGGCGCAGGAACGCGCGCGAGTAGAGGCTCGTCTGGCGCGTGTGTCCGCTCCAATTGCGTCCCCGTTCACCGCCGTCGCTGGTCACAGGTTGGTACAGATTGTCCGGACGGCCGTTCGCTGGCGCGTCGGTCTGCTGTGACCGAAACGTCCAGCGCTCCATTTACACGTCCGCCAACCTCGGGACGAACCTCGCGGCGCTCAGCTTCGCGCCCGAGCCGCCCGCGATCAACTCGCGTAATGGATGCTGGGCCGCATGAAGAATGATTTCCGCCACCACTTCCGGGGCGTACACGGGAGGTACCGGCTGCGGCTCGATTCCCAGGTGGGTTCGCGCCTTCTCGAAGAACGGCGTGTCGATGCTCGCCGGCTTGACCAGCGTCACGGAAACGGGAACGCCCGCCTCCTCCAACTCCATCCGCAAGGCGTCGGTGAATGCTTTCAGCGCATGTCTAGCGGCGCAGTAGTTGCCTTGCAGCGGAATCGCCCTGTCGCACAGCGCGCTCCCTACATTGACGATCGCCCCGCCTTGCTCGCGGAGATGAGAAAGCGCTGTCCGGCAGCCGTGCACCTGCCCCCAGTAGTTGACATCGAACTGTCTCCGCATTTCGTCGAGCGAGACGTCGGTGATGCGGCCGTACAACGAGACGGCCGCGTTGTTGACCCACGTGTCGATTCGACCGAACTCGGCGATGGCGGCCTCTGCGATGCGGTCCACCTGGTCGGCGTCTGCAACATCGGCCACCATGTAGATACCGCGCCCGCCCTCACCGCGAATGCCGTCCACCGCGTGCCGGAGGTCTGCCTCATTGCGCGCAGCGAGCACCACGCACGCCCCCGCGCGGGCGGCCTCCTTCGCGGTGACGAGCCCGATGCCGCTCGATGCACCGGTCACGACCATGACCTGTTCTGAGAGGGGCTTGAGTGTGATTGTCATGTCATGGCTCCACAATCGGCAGAAGAAGTCCGCAACTTGACTTTTGCATTTTGAATGACCCCGAGCAGGTCTTCATCAACCTGTTAGTGCGTCACCGTCTCCAGCACCGCATGCAGCCGGTCGTCAAGGCCGGCGGTGAGCGATTCCGGCGGCGGCTGCCGGACGATCCGCAATGTGCCTTGCTTCTTCACCACTTCGAACTCAGTCCGACCTTTGTCCTCCCGCCAGCAGCGCAGCGTCACGGTGGCATGGCCGACTCGGAGGCCTCTTACGACGACTTCTGGAAGCCACGAGGGCAGGACGGGATCGATGACCAGCAATTCGGCGTGCGCCAGCGGCAGCACACCGAGCAGGCATTGCACCACGAGCGGAAATGCCGTGGCGTTCCAGAGCTGCGGAGCATTTGCCTGAGGATAAGCGCCTGGCGTGCGCCGCTCGCCGCGTGGATACCCGCCCACGCATTCGGGAATCCGATACTCCGGATACAGCAGCGCGAGATCGAACAGCGCACGCGCCAGATCGTGCGCGCGCGTCGAACCCGAACCGGCGCAGCCCGAAGAGGATGGTCGCCTGCTCGACCGCCCACACCGTTCCCCGGTGATAGCTCACCGGGTTGTAGTACCCGTGTTCAGCCGACAACGTCCTGATGCCCCATCCGCTGAACATGTCCGGCGCGAACAGACGTCCAACGACCGGCGGAATGTGATTCGCGTCGATGATGCCGCTCGCCAGGCAATGACCGACATTGGACGACGCCGCGCGAACGAGTCGCTTGTCTGGATCCATGGCCAGCGCAAAGAACTCGTCCTCGTCGTGCCACCAGTCGCGATTGAAGCGCGCTTTCAAGTCGGACGCGGCCTCCAGGTACGCCTGTGCGTCCGCCGTCCGACAGTTCATCCAACTGAGGAACCCCATGAGCTGCTGCGCGGCGTACCAGTAGCCCTGCAGTTCGCACGTCGCAATCGGCGGCGGTACGGGCGATCCGTCCTCGTAGATCACGGCGTCACCGCTGTCTTTCCACCCTTGGTTCTTGGTTCCCTTGGTCGAGCGCGTCAGATACTCGAGATATCCATCGGCGTCGCGGTCGCCGTGCTCGCGCGCCCAGTCAAGAATGCGTCGCGCCGTGTCCCAGTAGCGGCGGAGACGCGTCGTGTCCCCCGTCCATGCATACAGATTGGCGAGTGAGATGACGAACATCAGCGGGCTTGCGAAGTCCGCGTAGTACGCGGAATACGGGTTGAGGCTCAGAATCGCCAGCGGGCCACGGCGCATCTGATAGGGAATGCGCCCAGGCTCCTCGTCGCGCCAGTCGTCAAACGTGCAGGCGAACTGGAGAAGATCGGGATCGAGGCTCGCCGCCTCGCACAGCCACGGCCGTTGCCCATCTATTTCGAGCCGACACGTGCTGAGGAAGCGCGCCTCGCGAAAGTAATAGCCAGACAATCCTTGGCTGGGGTCGCATTCCCCGCGCGTGTTGACGATGAGCAGGGAAGGGCCCTTCCAGCCGTAGAGCAAATCAGGACGGATCAGCGCCCGTGACACGTCCCCACGGATTGCAACTTCCGTGCAGGTCGAGCAAGGATTTGGGGTGGCGCAGCGCGGTGGAGACGGCGTTTCTGCCTCATCCACAGCGAACTGTAAGGATGAAGGCCGGTAAGGCCGATAATTTTGCCTAGAGTGACGAACAACGCCAGGAAAGGCAAACGCCAGGAAGCCGCCGCACCAGCCATCGTCGAGCTGATCGTGCGCCGGGGCGCGCTGCGACGTTTTGACAAGCTCAAACACGCCACGGCAGAGCTGCCGGTGAAGCTGTCCTGGGACAGACGCATACGGGAGCGTCGAGCCTCGGGAAGCGACGTCCAGCGCGAACGGCGGCAGACGGATCGGCGGAAGAAGCCGCCGTTCACGTGGGGCACCGCCGATTTCGTCGTCGTAGAATCGTCTGCCCGAAAGCCGTCGTCTTCCAAGGCGAAGTCGAAACGGCGCTGACGTTCCTCAACCAGTCACGGGCCCTGCCCTTGATATCCCTCAGCGCCCATGACTGGTTGGCAGTATCTCTTGGCGCGCTCCGCGCGCTTTGGACCACTACACGGCACACCAAGGTCGCGCAACGGTTCAAATTCCTCGTAAGAAGCCGCATAGCGGTCCAACCGTTCTCCTCCTTCTGGCGTCTCACTCGCTGAAGGAGGAGCGATGCTCTGGCACATTCTCGCGACGACCATGCTGTTGCTTGGTGGATTCGGCCAAGCCCTCGGCCAGGACTGCCTGCACCTGCAGAATGAGACGGCGACCGATCGCGCCCGGCGCGAACAGGCACTCCAATTCGCCCGGCGCTTGAACGCTGCCCAGTACTCGATGCTTCCTGGCCCGGACGGCCAGAAGTACCGCCAGCCCGACGAGCTGCGGAATCTGCCGCCGGTACCGCCAGGGTTCCAGCTGCAGTTCCATACCGACGGCCGGCGCTATGCGTTCTCCCTGAAAGACGGTCGAGACGCGTGCCGCTTTGCCGTGTTTTCCGACCAGGACGGATACGTATACGCGGCCTCGCCACAGCAGCCGGCGGCCACGATCATCCCGCTGGACACGCAGTAAACGCAGAGCTCTGCGGGACCACTTACGCCAGACGGCACTTGTATTGACGCCATTGTGGCGCGAATCCGTTTGGAGGTGGCCGACATGAATCGCCTTACCGCGCGAGAAGACTCTGGGAGACAGCCAGCTCACGGAGCTGGCGGCAAGCGGCTACAAACGTCCTCGCAGCGCGGTCCGGCCACCGGAACCGGATTCGCGCCACAGTGGCGTCAATACAAGTGCTCTCTGGGATTTCGTCCCTGAGGTCGCATCGGTTGGTGACTTGCGTTCGCGTAAGCCAGCCCGAGCGCACCGCGAAGCCGGAAAGCGGCCGGAGCGATTCCTCGCATCGACTTCCGGCCACGCGTTTTCGTTGTCCCGAATTACCCAAGGCGCTTTGAGCCGCGTAACGGATGCCGCCCGATGAAGTTTCTTGGGAGTCGATGCGGTGCGGCAGAGTATCAGCGCAGGCCGCTTTCCCGGCCGCAGCGCCCGCGGACGCAAGTTACCAATCGAAGCGAGATCAGGGACTCAGTGCCGGTTGCTCGCGACGACGCTGTGACACGAGCCAGCGTCATACTCCACTTTGTCGGCACTGATGGCGAACTCGTCTTGGCGCGAAGGCGAGTTTAGTGGTATCCACTAGACCGTGCTGTTCTTCGAGTTGTTCCCAGCCTTCGTCCTGCTGGTCAGTCTCATCGTCGGCGTCATGCTGTTCCTTGCGAGCCGGCGGGCGCCGAATGAGTCGACGTCGTCCCTCGAGCAGCCAAGACGTCCAGTGTCTGCCGAGCCTGGCGACCCGCGCACTGGTTCGCGACCCAGCATGCGCGGCTGAGCCGCGTTACTTCGCTTTGCGCCGGTCCAGCATCGCCGCGTGATGCTCGCCCGTTTCCCGGCCAGGATTCTGGTTGTAGGCTCGAGACCCGCCCTTGGGGATGGAGAGCGTCTGCCACTCGGCGCCGCGACATGACTTCGCGATGTACACGATCTGGCCGACGTGGTAGCTGGTGTGCGCCAGCGAGCGAAGCAGCGCGTCGGAAACCGTGAGCGGCTGGCCGCGAATGGTTACCTTGCGATCGAGATCCGCGTCGGTCAGCGGCGCGAGCGCGTTGAGCAGTGCCTCCCAGCCGGACTTCCACTTCGCCAACAGCTCTTCGCGCGTGACGACTCTGGCGGCGAACTCTTCATCGCGGTTTCGCCACGGCTTTTCGCCATCCGTCGTCTGAAAATCGGTGAACCTGGATTTCAAGTTCCCCGCGATGTGCCAGACGATCACCGCAATGGAGTTGCTTTCGTCGGATGCCCGTACGAGATCCGCGTCGCTCAACTGTGCGATAGCGGCTTCCCCGAGCGATTTGTAACGACGGTATTCGGCGGCGATTGATGAGATCACAATGCCGATGATGGCGCAGGCGTGATTCACAGGCAAGTCGCAGCCTTCCGGTGAGGGAGACCGGAGACCTGAAGGTCTCCGGCTACCGGCTACCTGCTACTTATGCTCGTGCTGTGGAATCTTGAGCACCTGGCCGGGCTTGATCAGGTTGGGGTCGCTCAGCTGATCCCGGTTGGCGTCGAAGATGTCCATGTAGGCATTCGCGTCGCCCAGATGCTCCTTTGCGATCTTGCCGAGCGTGTCGCCTGACTTGACGGTGTACATCGTGTGTGTCTGCCTCTGCGTCGGCGCCGACGCGGTTCCGACAGCTTTGATGTCGGCCACGACTTCCGTCGGCCAGCTCGGCACCGTTTTGATCGCATCCCAGATCGTGTTGGCTTGGTCCTGCGACTGAACGGTTCCCCTGAAATACAGCTTTCCCTCGCGTTCTTCGGCGGCCCCGTCCATTCTGACGCTCTTCGCCGTCTGAATCGCATGGTTGTACTTGTCGCGTAATGACATGGTGACCTCCCTGCGGGCGTGTGCGGCGGTGCAACCCTGATGCCTCAAATCGATTACCTCGGCCGCACTACAATGAAGGACTCGCGGAGGACACGCCGATGAAGAGGTTGCAGCACGAAATCTTTCCAGCCGTCCTTGTTCTTGTCTTCGTGGTGCTGACGCCGCACCTTGCTGCCGGTCAAATCCCGCAGGGATGGAAAGCGCACAACATGCAGCCGGTGGGCTACAGCGACATGGGAGGTCGGCCGCCCTTCAAGCTGGCCGTCAAGCAGGTTGGCGACAAGTGGTACCTCTACACGGGACATCTCTGGCACGACGGCTGGAGCATCGTCGATGTCACCGATCCGGCCAGCCCGAAGTACGTGAAGTTCATTCCGGGGATGCCGAACAGCTGGAACATCCAGGTCACGCTGCACGACAACCTGATGATCGGCGCGCTGCAGCCAAAGGCCGCCTCCTGGGGTGGCGATCCCAACAAGCCGGGCAGCGAGGGCGTCATCATCTGGGACATTTCGGATCCGCTGAACCCGAAGGAAATCTCGCGCTGGAAGTCTGGATCTGGCGGCACGCATCGAAACTCGTATCCGGGTGGCAGGTACGCGTACATGTCATCGGGCTATCCCGGCTACCAGGGCGGCAATATCCTCGTCATTCTCGACGTCAGCGATCCGAAAAGTCCAAAGGAAGTCGGGAAGTGGGCGCAGCCTGGCATGAACAGGGCAGCCGGAGAGACGCTCAGGCCGAGTACGCCGTATGGCTTTCATGGTCCGGCTGTCGTCAGTCCAGACGGAAAGACGCTCGTGATGGCGTTTTCGCCAAGCCTCATCATCCTCGACATCAGCGATCCGGCCAGCCCGAAAGAAATCAGCCGGCTCGATTTCAGTCCTCCGTTCATCAACGCCGGTTCGCAGTCACTGCACTCGGCGCTCCCGCTCTGGGATCGCAATCTCGTGTTCGTGTCGTCGGAGGCCAGCAACGAGCGCTGCAACGAGGGGCTGAATTTTGCCGGACTTGTCGACATCAAGGACATCAAGCGGCCGCGGCTTACGTCGCTGTTCCCGTTGCCGCAGCCACCCGACGGCGAGCCATACAAGAACTTCTGCGAAAAAGGCGGGCGCTTTGGTCCTCACAACGTCAACCACGAGATCCACCTGCCCGATGTCGAGAAGCCGGGCAACCTGATCTATCTGACCTATTTCAATGCGGGGCTGCGCGTGTTCGATATCAAGGACCCGATCAGTCCCAGAGAGACCGGCTGGTTCATTCCTCCGGCGCCGCTGAAGCGTTACGGACCGCAACCGCCGAACGATCTCGTGCAGCAGTCAGAGGATGTGCTGGTCGATACCCGAGGCTATATCTACCTGGACGACAAGCACTGGGGGCTGTTCATCCTGCGATACACCGGCCCTGATCAGCCGGCGCCGACGGCGAAGTAGGGCGAAGTAGAAGGTGCGTGCGGTTCGCCGTCAGCTCGTCGCTGGCGGCTGCGCTGCGACGACCGCGTAGGTCTTGGCGAGTTTCGCCTCAACGGCTTGACGGTCGGCCGGCGCCGCTTTCGCAAGGTGGCGGCGCAGCTTGAGCCGCTTCTCGCGGCGGTGGCGCCGTCGATGTATGGCGGTGTTTCGTAAGGTCGCACTCATAGGCACACATTATTATCACCATCATGTTTGCTGTGGAAGCCCCGCGTTACGCGCCCGACGTTCTGATTCGCCCGTGCCGGGTCGAAGATGCGCAGGCGATGTACGGCGCCGTGCGCGAGTCGTTAGCCGACCTGATTCGGTGGATGCCCTGGTGCCATCAGGACTATTCGCTGCAGGAAGCGAAATCGTGGCTGCGCGTGCAGGTTCAGGCGTTCAACGAGCGCAAGTGGTTTGAGTTCGCCATTGTCGATCCCGCAGGGCAGTACCTCGGTCAGTGCGGCCTGAACCAGATAGACGAGGCGAATCGTCGCTGCAACCTGGGGTACTGGGTTCGGTCCGGCGCCACCGGACAGGGTGTCGCGGGGCGCGCCGTTCTGATGACGCGTGACTGGGCGTTCGAGCGCACGAACCTCGCTCGCATCGAGGTGGTGATCGCGATCGGGAATCAGCGGAGCCTTCGAGTTGCCGAAAAGGCGGGTGCAATCCGCGAAGGCGTCCTCAAAAAGCGGTTGCTGCTGCACGGCGTTCAGGAGGATGCCGTGCTGTTTTCGCTCGTACGGCCCTAGGCATGCCGCTGTCACCCCTTCCCGTCGTCGATTCGAGGCCGTTCTTTCGCCCGGTTTCTTCGGCCCTCGTTGCGTTGCTTCGTGGTCTCCTGCCCGAGGATTGGCAGCGCGGCACGATCGCGGGCGCATGGAAGGTCCGCGATGTCGTGGCTCACCTCATCGATATTTCGTTCCGCCGTGTTTCTTTTCATCGTGACGGCCTGATTCCGCCACCGCCGCCATTTCCCATTCAGAACGAACGCGACTTCGTTCGCTTCATCAACGGGCTGAATCACGACTGGGTGAGTACGACGACACGATTCAGTCCGCGTGTCCTCACCGAATTGTTCGAGCTCGCCAGCGGCGATCTCGCTGCGTTCTTCGAGGCACGGCCGCTGGATGCACCGGGCTTGTTCGGCGTGTCGTGGGCGGGCGAGCAGTCGTCTGCCGGCTGGTTCGACACTGGGCGCGAGTTCACGGAGCTCTGGCACCATCAGATGCAGATTCGCCTGGCCGTTGGCGCAGAGCCGCTTGGCGAGCCGCGCTACCTGCAAGCGGTGCTCGACGTGAGCATGCGCGTCCTGCCGCACGCATACCGCGACGTCACGGCTCAGGAAGGGGAAACGGTCGCAGTTGACGTGGACGGGCCGGCCGGAGGCAGTTGGACGCTGAAGCGCGAGGCTGACCGATGGACGCTCTGGGCGGGACGGCCCGACCGGTTCGATGCGCGCGTCACGATGTCGGATGAACTCGCATGGAGGCTGCTGTACAACGCGCTGTCCGCCGCGCACGCCTCCGCAGCGATTGCCATCGAAGGCCGGAGCGAGCTGGCGGCGCCGCTCCTTCGTGCACGATCGATCGTGATCTAGCAGGTTGCTGAGAAACTGCGCAACCTGAATTCAAGATGCAAAGTCATGCAAAGTGCAAAATGCAAATGCCGGGATTCCGGAGCATTTCACATGGTGTGCATTTTGACTCTTGCATTTTGAATTTACGCCACGCTCCTCTTGATCAGCCTGCTAGACGCTGGTCAGCTCCCGTTTCCGTCCCTCGTGGTACTGGCGCAGCGTCGCATTGGCCGCGCGGATGACGGCCGTCTGCTCGGCGACACGACCGATGTCGCTGCCGGGTATGGCGACGTACAGTTCCGCTTCGTCCAGGCCGGTATAGACGCGGTTGCCGATGCACCCACTACTGGCAACCGTGCCGTGCTTGAGTGCGGCGGGGAGCACCATGCACGTCGGTCGCCCGAGCGTGTTCAATTGGGTCGCCGCGCCGGCGCGGATGGCGGCCTCCTGCAGCACCATCACTTTGCCTGGTGGACCCCAGAAGAGCACGACGTCAGGTTCCTCAGGCGTGTCGGCGAGAGGCGCGTACAAGACGACCTCCGGCGTTTCCGGCAGCCGCAGGATGGCCGGCACCTCTTCCATCCGCAGATAACCGATGTTCGTCATGAATTCGAGCGTGTCGGGCAACTCGCGTGCGCGCGACTCGGGCAGCGAAATGTTGTGCGTGTACGAACCGATCGGGCAGTTGAAGTGATCTGCGCCCACCGTGTAGAAGACGCGTCCCTCGGATGCGAGCTTCCAGAAGCTGCAGCCGGATGGCTGGACACCTTCGAACTTCTCGATCGCTGGAGGCGGACTCTCGAGGAAGGAGACCGCGACCGGGCGATGCCGCAGGTCGAGGTTGTTCATGAACAGCTTTTCGATTCGTTCGTAGTCGGTCATCTGATGGTCTCTCCGCTTTCCGCGCTACCGCGCCACACCGGCGTCCACGGGGACTGCCGATCGCTCCTGGCTGATGAGACGACGCCCGATCGAGACAAAGGCGAGCGCTGTGGCGGGCATGATGGCCGCATAGAGCAAGGCGGCGACCGCCAGGTCGGGGCGCTTCAGCATGTTGAACGTAATGGCAAACGAGAGGGCAAGATTCTGGACGCCCACCTCGAAGGTGATTGTGACAGCCTGAGTCATCGGCAGGCTGAACAGCCGCGCCAGCCCGAACCCCAATCCCATCGTCAGGAAGTTCAGCGCGACGACCAGGCCGCCGGCCGTTGCCACGTTGTCGATCAGCTGCTGGTAGCTCGACACGACGCCAAGAATGAGGACGACGGCCATCAGGTACAGCACGCCCTTTCGAATGGGCTCGACCGCTCGCGTTGCGAGAGCCGGGAACCGGGCTCGAACGAGCATCCCAATCACCAAGGGCAGGAGCGTGTACGAAATCAGGCCGACGAGCATCGGGAGCACCGGCAATGCTCCCAGCTGTCCTTCATCGCCAAATGTCTGCAGTGCGAGATTGATCAAGAACGGAATGCTAAACACCGTGATGACGCTGGTGATCGCCGACAACGTCACGCACAGCGGAACGTCGGCTCGGGCGGCAAACGAGTAGGCATTCGACGTGATGCCGCTCGGACATGCCGCCAGGATAATCAGGCCGACGGCAATGAACGGCGGCGGACCGAGCAGAATTGCCAGGAGAAACGCCGTCAGCGGCATGCCGACCAGCTGGCCGATGAGCCCGATCGTGGCGGCCTTCGGAAAGACGAAGACGCGCTTGAAGTCTGCGAGCGTCAGCGACAGGCCGAGGCCGGCCATCACCAGGCGCAATACCCAGGGAACGACTTCGGCATTGATGAACGCCGCCTGTTGGCTGAACGCCTGCAGCAAATCCACAGTGAGCCCTATTTTTCGCGCGCAACGATGCGGTTGCGCAGCATGCCGATTCCCTCGACCTCGGTTTCCATGACGTCCCCGTCCTGGAGAAACTCGGGCGGCGTCCTGGCGAAGCCAACACCATCGGGCGTCCCTGTTGCCAGGATGTCGCCAGCCTCCAGCGTCAGGCCGCGCGACAGCGATTCGATGAGCGTGTCGACGCGAAAGATCATGTCGCGTGTGTTGCCATGCTGTTTCACCACGCCGTTGACTTGCAGGGTGATTTCTTTCGACTGCGGATCGCCGAACTCGTCGGCCGTGACGACGCAGGGTCCCATCGGGCAGAAGCCGTCCAGAGTCTTTCCCTTGAACCACTGTCCATGGCTCTTCTGGAGATCGCGCGCGGTGACATCGTTGATAACCGTGTAGCCGAAGACGTGCTGCAGCGCAGCCTCCCGAGGGATGCTGACACCGCTCAGGCCGATGACGACGCCCAGTTCCGCTTCCCAGTCTACCTGCTGAGTAACCGAACGGTCCGACGGGATGTCGTCGTGCGGTCCCGTCACGGAGGTCGGCGCTTTTGTGAAGAACATCGGGATGTCGGGCACTCTCACTTCGGTGCCGCGCGCCCGCGCGGATTCTTCTGCATGGCTGGCGTAATTCCTGCCGACGCAGAACACATTCTTCGGAGGACGCGGAATAGGCGCGCACCAGCGGACATCCTGCGGCTGGTAGCCGGAGGCCTTCAGGCCTCCGGATCGCAATCGCGTCTCAACACGCTCAGCTACGTCGCGCCACATCGCCGGACCGCCACGGATGAGGTCGATGAGACTCGTGGGCGCGCCCGGGTCGATTGCGCGCAGGTCGATGATTCGATTCGCGCACAGCACGCCCAGCCGGGGACCGGGGGCGTCACCGGCCGAAAAGGTCACGTATTTCACGAGCGCCACAGCCTATCACGCACGAACCAGCCAAGGGCCTGCCCGCGATATCACCATGAGGAATGCCCCTGGCTGGTTGGCAGTATCTCTTGGCGCGTTCCGCGCGGCGTGCGCGCGCCTGAAGAAACGTAATGTCACAAGGCTCGCCCCCACGAAAGGGACCCCTGGCGCATAATCACTGCTGATGCGGTTGTGCCGATTCAACGAGAGTCGCCTTGGTGTCGTCGAGGGTGCCGGTATCCGCGACGTGACGTTGGCACTCGACGTGTTGCCGTCGTATCGGTATCCGCTGCCCGGGCACGACGTGCTGGTGGCGAATCTGGACAAGGTGAGAGCGCGCATAGACGCCCTGCGTGGCCAGGCGCCGCTCGTTCCGCTCTCCGACGCGAAGCTCCTCAGTCCCGTGGCCAATCCTGGCAAGATCATCGCCGCCCCGGTGAACTATCAGAAACATCTCGACGAGGTGAAGTCCGACAGCCAGATCCATGCGAACAACCCGGCGCACACCATCACCATTCAGCAGGCGGGTGTGTTTCTGAAGGCCGGAAGCTCCTTGGTGGGTCCAGGCGAAGGGGTAGCGGTCTGCAAGCCTGAGCGCCGGACCGATCACGAGGTGGAGCTCGCGTTCATAATTGGAACGACGGCAAGCCACGTGTCGCGCGCCGAAGCGCTTCGCCACGTGGCCGGGTACGCCATCGGGCTCGATATCTCGATTCGTGGCTCGGAGGACCGCAGCCTGCGAAAGTCGCCGGACAGCTACACCGTGCTTGGCCCGTGGCTCGTGACGGCCGATGAAGTCCCCGATCCGGGCGCGCTCGATCTCGAAATTGCGGTCAACGGCGAACGGCGCCAGAAATCGAACACAAGATACTTGATTCTGGGCGTCGCGGAGCTCATCGAGCTTGCCTCGTCCTTCTACACCTTATACCCAGGCGACGTCGTGCTCACCGGCACGCCCGAAGGGGTCAGCCCAATCAATCCCGGCGACCGCATTGTCGCCACCATCGAGCGCATCGGCACGATGGAAATCGAGGTGCGGGGATAAAGCAACCATGGACAGCGCAACTGCCACCGTCATCACGAAACGGGATCTCCCACCTGAGCGGCGCGACCTCTACGCACGTCTCGATCAGAAAAGCACTGCACCGCTCTGGGAAGTGCTGGGCAAGATCATTCCTCTGGAGCCGACGCCCGAAATTGTCCCGGTGCTATGGCGCTTCGAGGATGTGCGCCCGTTGCTGATGGAAGCGGGACGGCTGCTCACCGCAAGAGAGGCGGAGCGCCGTGTGCTCGTGCTGGAGAACCCGGGGCTCCGCGGCCAATCACGGATTACACAGAGTCTTTATGCGGGGCTGCAGCTGATTCTGCCGGGAGAGATTGCGCCGGCTCATCGGCATGCTGCGGCGGCGATGCGGTTCATCATCGAAGGCACCGGCGCCTACACCGCTGTGGAAGGCGAGCGGACGATGATGCACCCGGGTGACTTCATCCTCACCCCCTCGTGGACCTATCACGACCACGGCAATCCGGGCGATGTTCCGGTCATCTGGCTCGACGGCCTGGACGTGCCGATCGTGAATCTCTTCGACGCGAGCTTTCGCGAGAGCTTTCCAGGCGATACGCAGCCGAACACGGTGCCCGATGGCGATGCGCACGCACGGTACGCCGCGAACATGCTGCCCGTCGACTGGGAGTCGACCAGGCCGTCGTCACCGATCTTCAACTATCCGTATTCGCGCAGCCGTGAGACGCTCGAGCAGCTGCTCCGCAACGAAGCCGTCCATCGGTGCCACGGAGTGAAGATGCGCTTCATCAACCCCGCAACAGGGGGTGCCCCGATGCCGACGATCGGAGCGTTCATGCAGTTGCTGCCGAAAGGATTCACCGGCGCTGCATACCGTGCCACCGATTCCACGGTATACGCGGCGATTGACGGGCGCGGCCGCACCCGCGTCGGCGACACGACCTACGAATGGGGACCGCGCGACATCTTCGTCGCTCCGTCGTGGACGTGGGTGGCGCACGAGGCAAGCGAGGAGGCTGTCCTGTTCAGCTTCTCGGATCGACCTGCACAGAA
>DATCJA010000029.1:0-20113 GCA_036507475.1 Vicinamibacterales bacterium | reverse complement strand
GCAACCTTGCGGCAGATGATCCCGGACTTACCCATGCCGGTCACGATGACTCTGCCGCGACAGTCGAGCAGCATCCGGACGGCCTGATCGAACCGATCGTCGAGTCGATCGACGAGCGCCAGAATGGCGGCTGCTTCCGTCCGCAACACTTTCTTCGCGAGCGCGAGATCGGCGGTGGTCACGCGGCTGAGGGTCACAGCCGCCCTCCCGGCGCGGAAGCCCCCGCGGCGACGTCTTCGCGCACGACGGCGGCGATCCGCTTCAACTTGAGGATGAGCGGCTCGAGCAGGTCCAGACGCAAGGCGTTGGCCGCGTCGCTCCTGGCGCGCGACGGCTCCTCGTGCACCTCCATGAAGAGCGCGTCGGCTCCAGCCGCGACACCCGCCGACGCGAGGGGATCGATGTACTGCGCAAGGCCCGTGCTGAGGCCATCGCCCGCGCCTGGAAGCTGGAGGCTGTGGGTAACATCGAACACGACGGGGCAGCCAAGCTCCCGCAGCATCGGCAGCGCCCGCATGTCGACGATCAGGTCGTGATAGCCGAAGCTCACCCCGCGCTCGGTGACGAGCACCGACCGGTTCCCTTCGGCGGTGACCTTGTCGATTGCGTGTCGCATGTCCGACGGCGCCAGAAACTGTCCCTTCTTGATATTGACGGGCTTGCCGGTGCGCGCTGCTGCGACGAGCAAATCGGTCTGGCGCGAAAGAAACGCCGGGATCTGCAGAACGTCGACGACCATCGCCGCGGGCGCCGCGTGGGACGGTTCGTGTATGTCGGTAAGCATCGGAAGGCCGGTGCGCGCACGGACCTCTGCGAGCGCTTTCAGTCCCGCGTCGAGCCCGGGACCCCGGAAGGACCGGCCGGATGTCCGATTGGCCTTGTCGTACGACGCCTTGAAAATAATGGGCACCGAACATCGGCGTGCAACGTCGCGAATCTCCGAGGCGATATCGACGGCGTGCTGCGTGCTCTCGATGACGCACGGGCCCGCGATGAAGACGAGCGGATGCCCGCCGCCAACCAGGAGCGGCCCAATCTGGACGGGATTCACGACCCTATTTTATGTGACACCTGCGTACGTGGGGCGGGTTCCGCGAGCGACGCGTCAGCACGCTCGAGCGGACCCGCCGACGCTGCCGGGTCCACTCGCGTTTGCCTGGCACCGCGCTCACCCCTGGACGTCGCTCGGGGCGCCCTGAGCTTGTCGAAGGGCGTGGCACCCGGCCTACGTACTGCCTACTTCCACGGCCTGGGTCGTGAGCTTGCCCGTCTTGTGCCGATACGCCGCCTCGACGAAGCTGGCAAACAGCGGGTGCGGCGTAAGGGGCTTCGACTGGAACTCGGGATGAAACTGCACGGCCAGGAACCAGGGGTGCGAAGGCAGCTCCGCAATTTCAACGAACTTTCCATCCGGCGAACGCCCCGACACGCGCATGCCCTTTTCCAGAAGCGCCGATTCGTACAGGCAGTTGAACTCGTACCGGTGGCGATGGCGTTCGTGGATGAGTGAAGTGTCGTAGATGCGTGCGGCCAGCGATCCCGGCGCCAGCTCGCACGCATAGCGCCCGAGGCGCATAGTGCCGCCCAGATCGTCGACGTCGAGCAGGTCCCGAAGCTTGTAAATCACTTTGTGCGGGGCGTTCTCGTTGACTTCGGTGGAGTCGGCGCCCTCGAGCTCGCAGACATTCCGGGCAAATTCCACCGTCGCCCACTGGAAGCCGTAGCAGATGCCGAAGTACGGAACCGCGTGCTCACGCGCGTACTCGGCGGCTTTCATCATCCCGCGGGTGCCGCGAGATCCGAATCCTCCTGGCACCAGAATGCCGTGCGCCCCGTCGAGCAGCGACGTTCCGCCTTCCTGCTCGAGCGCCTCCGCTTCCACCCAGTTCAGCCGCACTTTGAGACGATGCGCGAACCCCCCATGAAAGACCGCCTCGTTCAGGCTCTTGTACGAATCCTCGTACCCGGTGTATTTCCCGACAATGTGAAGCGTCAAGTCGTCGACCGGATTCTTGATGCGCTGTACGAGCTCCTGCCACGCCTGCGTACGCGCCTCGGTCAGCGGCAAGCCCAGCAGCTTGAGGACGATGCGGTCGAGCCCTTCGGCGGAAAGGACGAGCGGCACCTCGTAAATCGTCGACACGTCCTTCGCAGTGATGACGGCTTCCTCGTTGACGTCGCAGAACAGCGCGATTTTTCGTTTGATGTCCGCGTCGAGGAAACGGTCGGTGCGACACAGAAGGATGTCGGGCTGAATGCCGATCGAGCGCAGATCGCGCACGCTGTGCTGCGTCGGCTTGGTCTTGAGCTCGCCAGCCGTCCCGATAAAGGGAACGAGCGTCAGATGGATGAATATGGTGTTGTCGCGGCCAACGTCGAGGCGGAACTGGCGGATGGCCTCGAGAAACGGCATGCTCTCGATGTCGCCCACCGTTCCACCGATCTCGACGATGGCGATATCGACGTCACGCGCAGTCGGCCTGATCGCGTCCTTGATCTCATTTGTGATGTGCGGAATGACCTGGACGGTCCGTCCAAGGTAGTCACCGCGCCGTTCTTTCTGAATCACCGACAGATAAATCTTGCCCGTCGTCCAGTTGCTGTTGCGGTTCGCGACCATGCTGGTGAACCGCTCGTAGTGACCCAAATCCAGGTCGGTCTCCGCGCCGTCGTCGGTGACATAGACTTCGCCGTGCTGATACGGACTCATGGTGCCCGGATCGACGTTGATGTACGGGTCGAACTTCTGCAGCGAGACGCGGTACCCGTGATCCTCGAGCAGCCGGCCGATGGAGGCCGCCGCAAGCCCTTTTCCCAGTGACGACACCACGCCACCGGTTACGAAGATGTATTTCACTGGCCGTCCATCAGGTCGCGTCATCATGCCGCCTCATGCACTGGACCGCTATACGGTCCCAAACACGAATCTTGTACTCGTTGTGGACCGTATAGCGGTCCTAGGCGCGCAGAGCGCGCCAAGAGATACTGCCAACCAGCCAAGGGCGTTCCTCATCGGGATATCAAGGGCAGAGCCCTTGGCTGGTACCGACGGCAAGCTGCCGCCGAACACGCTCAAGGTCCTCGGGGGTGTCCACTTCAATAGATTCGTACTGCGTTTCTACCGTGCGGATACGAAATCCATGCTCGAGCGCGCGCAACTGCTCGAGCGACTCAGCCACTTCGAGCGGCGTTTGCGGTAGAGCGCTCAACTTCAGGAGAAATGCTCGGCGGTAGGCATACAACCCGATGTGCTTGAAGGACGCTCCCTCACCTCGGAGAAAGGGAACAGGCGCGCGAGAGAAGTACAGCGCGTCGCCATGTCGATCGACAACGACCTTCACGACATGTGGGCTGCTGCGGTCGAGCGCATCGGCAATCGGCTGCCGCAGTGTCGACATCTCGACGAGTGGATCTTGATGGAATGGCGCGATCGCCTGGGCGATCATCTCCGGCTCGATAAGAGGCAGATCTCCCTGGACGTTGACGACGACGTCACAGTCGAGGCTCGCGGCGACTTCGGCAGCGCGGTCTGTCCCGGTGCGATGTGTCGATCGCGTCATCCGTACGACGCCGCCGAAACCCTCGACCGCCGAAGCGATTCGGCCGTCGTCGGTCGCGACAATGACGCCGTCGACGCCGGGCGTCGCCGCAGCGCGCCGGTAGACGTGCTCGATCATCGGACGACCACCGATGTCGGCGAGGATCTTTGCGGGGCAGCGGGTCGAATGATACCGAGCGGGAATGACGACGACGGTGTGCGGTGGTTGTGACGTTCGCTGGAAGGGAGTACCGAACGTGACCGGGTGCACGACGAATCATAGCATGGCGCGGAACTGCAGACGTCAGGCCGAAGTGCCGAGAATGTTAAGATAAGGCCGTACTTGCGATGACCTGGAAATCGTATGCCGCGGTGTCGGGTGCTACAGTGTTGGCAGGTTGGCTGGCTTCGTCGCCGCCATCGAATACGCCGACGAATGCACGAGTGTCGCCGGCGCCGTCACCGCGCCGCGCCGTAACCACCGCCACCGACATCGAGCAACAGGCGTCACACCTGCAGTCGCGCCTCCGCACAGCGCGGGCGTATGCGCAGCCGCAGCGCAATCCATTTCGATTCGCCGCTCGCACGGAGTTGGCGCCTGAACCTGGCGCTCGCACTGAGGCCGCGGAACCACCGGCTGAACCTGTCGATCTGGCACCAGCCGCGCCGAGCATCTCTGTCTCCGGGATTGCCGAGGAGCAGGTGGATGGTCGTGTCGAGCGGACCGCGATCCTGAGCTCGCCTATGGGAGTACTGCTCGTCCGCGAAGGTGAAGACGTTCTCGGCTACTACCGCGTGACCCGCATCGAGAGTGAAGCGGTTGAACTTGTCGGCATCACCGACGGAACGCCGATGCGTCTGCCGCTGGGAAAATAGCTTACCCTCTCGCCCCGATCACAACCCAACAGGCCACGAGTCGTCACTTCGCCAGCGGATCCGGGCGTAGCTGGAACTTCACGACCTTCGGCTTGGTCCCCTTGCCGCCTTCGATGTGATGGGTCGCTCTCCCGGCATAGGCCGACCAGAGTCCTTTACCCTTCCAGCCCGCCTTGGGATCGTCGATGCGCCCATCCATGCCCTTGGCGTGGAAACCCATCGGATACGGGATACGCAGAGTGACAAACGTCCCGTCCACGAAGGCCTCTAGCGAATCGGAAAGATTGCCCGTGGCGAACGGCACATTGCGGCCCAACCCGAGGGTGTCATGTTGATCCACCCACGTGTAGTAGCTGGCCTGAGCTGATCCAGGATCCGTCACGCCCCGGAACTGCGGACCTGGGAATGTACGGAGGCTCCAGCCTTCAGGACAGTGCTTTCCCGTGGCGGTCGGCCCGTTCAGTACCTTGCACCTGCGCCGATCGAAGCTCGCGAGATGCCCGCTCGCCAGCGGCACCCAGACGACGCCGTTGCGATCGATGTCCATGCCGCGCGGCCCGTACCCGTCGACGGCCGCCATAGGTTCGTTCCACGGCACTTCGAAGATTTCCGTTAACGTCGTCGCCGGCGGATTCTCCCCCGGGTTGAGGCGAATGACCGCGCCCGGAAAGCCCATCATCGACCCCCAGATGGAGCCGTCCACCGGGTTCACGCCGATGCCGTAGTAGCCCGCCGTGATCCGCTTGTCTTTGGTCGGATCGACCGGTTGGCCGGGCTCCACGTACTGATCCCGCCGCCCGTTCCCGTTGGTGTCGAGGATGAAGGCCGTCCAGCCCTGCGATTTCGCTTCGTCGCCCGTCTCCAGGAACATCTTGGTGTTGAGCCAGCCCAGGACACCGCTTGCCGCGCCGCCGCCACTGAACCACAGCGTGTTGGCGGGATCCTCGGCAAAGACCAGATGATGCGTGGTGAAGCAGGTGTCCACGAGTGTGAAGTTCCTGGTCGTGGGGTCGTACACCGCGGCGTGGCGTCCGGCTCGTTCGAGCGGGAAGAGCTTGGCCGAGGGATGGTCCGATCCTTTCCTGCAGAAGGCTGGATTGGCCGGCGGACGAATTCTCGCCGTGAGCCACACCCGTCCCGCCTGGTCGAACATCGGATTGTGCACGGTGGTCTGACTCTGCCAGATTCGTTCTGTGCCCCAGAACGGTGACGGCGCCAGCATCAGCGTGTTCAGCGTGGAGATCGCCATCGTGTCGGGCGTCTTCGGATCGCGAACCGGCACCTTCACCTCGGTCGCCACATGACGCACCGGGTCGAGGATCGGCATGAAATCCGTGCTGTCCTCGGGAGAACCGTAAATCAAGCCATTGGCGTTGACGGTGGGATTCCGCTTGTCGCTGGAGATTTCGTCGTGCAGGTAGGCCCTGGGCGTGGCCCAGTCCCACAGCGAGATGACGACGTTGCGCGCGGCCCCCTGGGGGCGCGACGGCTTGGACGCGGGGAGCTCGCCGGCAGCGATCCGATCGGTCCAATCCGCGAACAAGGCCAGGGCGCGCTGCGGCTCGAGGTCCTCGAGGTTGCGCATCATGATTTCACTGGCCTGTCCGGAGAGGACGCGCCGCTGCCACGCCTCGAGTGACGTCTTGAACGGCCCCAGCGCCGTCGGAATCGTGCGGGTCGGCTTGTTGCCCATCTGGTGGCACGACAGGCAGCCGAGCGTCTTGATGCCTGCCAGCCACTCGCCCTGGCTCGTCGCTTTACCAACAGGGAACTCGGTCTTGCCCGGAATCTCGAGCATGGAGTACCAATAGATGGCCGGATAGTATTCCGCCGCCGCCGTCGCGCTCGGTGCCATGACGGCGGTGAGATCGAGGACCTTGCCCGGAGCGGCCTGAACTTTCGGCGAATCGACGAGCCCATAGCCACGCACCCAGACGCTGTAACTGGCCCTGGGAAGATCCGGCAGCACATAGCGTCCTCGATCGTCGGTCACCACGATCTTCGCGAACTTGGTGGGAAGTTCCGTCGTTTCCGCGATCACCCACACGCCGGCTTCCGGCCCGTTCGCGCTCGTCACCACGCCGCCAATGTCGTCGCTGTCGATCGGAACCAGCCAAGGGCTTCGCCCTTGATATCCGCTCGGCCCTAACGGCGACGGTGAAAGCCCTTGGCTGGTTAGCCAGTCTCTCTTTGGCGCGCTTTGCGCGCTTGGGACCGCTATGCGGTTCGCTACAACGAGTACGAAATTCTTGTTTGGAGCCGCATAGCGGTCCAATGTACTGGCTGCCTGCTGCCCGCTCAGCCGGACCGCTCCAACGACCAGCAGCGCTGCACCCGCGGCCGTGACGAGACCTAACGAACTCAGACGTCGTGTCTTCATGCCAGCTCGCTCCGATTCCTCTCCCCTGAATGGGAGAAAGGCCTGGAGTCCACAAAATTACGTCGCTACGCGTGCAGGTCTACACGTGCAGTGGTACACACCGGCGAGCGTCGCTCGTGTGTAGCGCGCAGGCTTTAGCCTGCGCTCCCTCTGCCCCGCACGCTGGGGGAGGGCATTTGATCAGTTCCGGAACCGGAACGACAGCACTTCCTTCGACGGTCTGTTGCCGCCACACCCGAGATTGCCGCCGAAGACGTAGGCTTGCTCTCCTACGGCCGCTGCTACCGCCGCGTGCCTCCCCGGCTGCAGTGGCGGCAGCGAGGTCCACTGGTTCGTCCGTGGATCGTACGCCTCGACCTCTGAAAATGTCACGCTCCCCTGTGGGTCTTTGCACTCGCCGCCGGCATAGACGATGCGGCCGGCGAGAGAAAACACCACGCCCGCGCTGCGCGCGGTGATGAGGGGCGCCGCCGCGCTCCACGTGTTCGTCGCCGGATCGTACACGTCGTGGCGGGCCGTATTGTTCACGGTGGCCTCGGTTCGTCCGCCAAAGACATGGATGCGCCCGGCCGCGACGGCAATGCCGAGATGGTCGCGCGCCAGAGGGAGCGGCGTCGCCATGCTCCAGGTATTGGTGGCAGGGTCGTAGACTTCGTGCGTGGGCACGGTCCGACGTTCCGGGTCGCGTCCGCCGATGGCGTGGATTGTCCCGTTCACGGCCACCACGCCCGGCGATCCGCGAGGCGCCGCCAACGGCGCGAGGGCGCGCCAGCGGTCGGTCGCCGGGTCGTATTCGAAGACGCGGTTCACGGCGCCCACATGGACGTTGGCGACGAACCCACCGACGACATAGATCTTTCCGTTCAGCACTGCGGCCCCGGCATGCGACGCCACTGAGGGCATCAGCGCCAACTCGCGCCATGTTCCGGTCGCCGGGTCGTATTCCTGCGTGAAGGCGTTGGCCTCGACGCCGCGCGACGAGCCGGAGATGATGTAGATCTTGCCGTTCACTGTGGCGATCGCCATTTCCCCCCGCTCGTAGGGCATGGAGCCGCTTGACGACCAGCTCGCCCCAGCCTGTGACACCGCCATGGTGGGGACGCAGATGAGAACGACAACGGCAACGCCGGCGAGGAGCCGATACGCGCGGACCTGTTCCATGACGTCCTCCATCAATCCATCGACGAATTGACGAATCTACGGATTGACGCATTGTGAGAAATCCGTAAATTCGCAAATTCGTAAATTCGTAAATTGGAGACTACACTCTAACGATCCGCGCCTCCTGGATTGCCTTGACTTTTCGGAGGTCGGCGAGCACGACGTCGGGGATCGGCGCGGCTTCGTCGACGATCACAACGCCGACGGCACGCGCTCCGTCTCTGCCGAGGGCGAAATTCGCGATGTTCACGCCGTGCCGGCCCAGTATCGTGCCGATCTCCCCGATGACGCCAGGCTGATCGTCGTTGCGAATCACGATCATGGTCCCCGCGAGCGGCGCCTCGATGCCGATGCCGTCGAGCAGCACGAGCCTCGGCGACGTGCGCTCGAACACGGCGCCTTCGACCCAGCGTTCACCTGCGCTGGTGTGCAGCTTCACGGAAATGAGACTGGTGTAGTTTCGCGGGCGGTTGCTCCGCGACTCGATGATCTCGATGCCGCGATCGGCCGCGACCGTCCGCGCGTTCACCGGAGTCACCCCGGCCTCGAGGATCGGTGTGAACAAGCCAACGAGCACCGCGTTGACGATCATGTCGTTGCGCCCTTCGGCCAGCTCGCCGTAGTAGCGGACGCCCAGCGCGTTGGCGCGACTGTCGTTCATCTGCGCGAGGAACGCGCCGAGGCGTTCCCCCAGCTCGATGAAGGGGCGGAGGCGGATGTACTCTTCCGCCGAGACCGACGGGAAGTTGACCGCGTTCCGGATGATGCCGTCTTTCAGAAAATCGCGAAGGGCGGCCGCCGTCTCGACGCCAACCAGCTCCTGTCCTTCGCGCGTCGACGCGGCGATGTGGGGCGTCGCCACGACCTGGGGCAGCTTCTGCAGGCGCGGATCGAGAGGCGGCTCTGCCTGGAAGACGTCAAGGGCGGCACCCGCAACCTGCCCTGACTCGATCGCATCCGCCAGCGCGTTTTCATCGATCAAGTCGCCGCGGGCCGTGTTCACCAGGCGGATGCCTTTCTTCGCACGCGCCAGCCGCTCGGCGTTCACGAGGTTACGTGTCTTTTCATTCGAGGGCATGTGGAGCGAGACGTAATCGGCGCGTGCGAAGAGATCGTCGAGCGAAACGAGCTCGACGCCGAGGTCTGCTGCCACCTGTTCCGAGATGAACGGATCGTGGGCGATGATCCGCATCCCAAATGCCGCCGCGCGCCGAGCGACTTCCTGGCCAATCCGTCCAAGTCCCGCCAGCCCGAGCGTCTTGTCGCGAACCTCTTCGCCAAGAAATTTCTTTTTTTCCCACTTTCCCTGCTTCATCGCGGCATCGGCGGCCGCCACGTGGCGCGCCATGGCCAGCATCAGGCCAACGGCCAGCTCCGCGACGCTGACGCTGTTCGCGCCCGGCGCGTTCATGACGACGATGCCGCGCGCGCTGGCGCCAGCGACGTCGACGTTGTCGACGCCGGTGCCGGCGCGGGCAATCACCCGGAGGCGCGGCGCGGCCGCGATGAGCGCCGCAGTCACCTTGGTGGCGCTTCGCACGACAAGTGCGTCGGCGTCAGCAAGATCGGCGGCAAGTTGGTCTGGAGTGCGCCCGGTACGGGCATCGACCTCCCACTGCTCCGCGCGCAGGAGGTCGAGCGCGGAGGCGGGAAGATCGTCTGCGACGATGATTTTCAACGGCGTGTTCCGGATGTGAGATGTACGTGGGCCGGGTTCCGCGACCGCCTGTGCGCCTGGTGTTTCGGCGAGTCTTGCCGACGCTGTGGCGGACGCGGACCCGGTGTGATCGAATGCCAAAAGTATAATGTGCGGCTGCTGTTGCGTCAGTTCCCTTGCCAGGTCACGGAGGATCGTTGTGATTCGGTATATATCTGTGGTCCCGTCAGAGTGAAGCGCGGCGTGTAACGGTCGCACTACGATAGTGCAAACCGCTAGAATGTTCGCAATCGCGCACGATTCAACCACGCGGCTGCGTCTTTTCAACAGGGTTTTCAACAGAAACTGTGCGTAACCCGCGGATGGAATGCGGGACATCGCCCTAAGAACCCGGAGCCTCGAACGAATGAAACGAAAAGTTACGGTCGTCGGTGGTGCAGGCAACGTCGGCGCGACGGTCGCGCGCGTCATCGCAGAGAAAGAGCTGGCCGACATCGTCATCATCGACATTGCGGATCAGAAGGCTGCCGGCGTCGCGCTCGACATGTACGAGACGTGTCCCATCCTCGGATCAGATTCGCGCATCGTCGGGGGCAGCGACTGGAGCGCCGCCGCCGGATCTGACCTCGTCGTCATCACGTCCGGCAAGCCGCGGAAGCCGGGGATGAGCCGCGACGATCTCGTGCGTGACAATTTCGAGATCATGAAGAGCATCGCTCCCCACGTGGTGGAGCACTGCCCGAACAGCATCATCATTCCAGTCGCCAACCCGCTCGACGCGATGGCGCAGGCGCTCTACCGTCTGACCAAATTCCCGCGCGAGCGGGTGATCGGGATGGCAGGCGTGCTCGACTCGGCCCGCATGAGCACGTTCATCGCGATGGAGCTGAACGTCTCGATCGAGAACGTCCACTCGTTCGTGCTGGGCGGCCACGGCGACACCATGGTGCCGCTGCCGCGCTACTCGACGGTGGCGGGTGTTCCGCTGACAGAACTGCTCTCGAAGGACAGGATCGATGCGATTGCGACGCGCACGGCGAACGGAGGCGCAGAAATCACGAAGCTCGTCGGAACGAGCGCTTGGTACGCGCCTGGCGCCGCTGCCGCCGAGATGTGCGAGGCGATCCTGCTGGACAAGAAGAAGATTCTGCCGTGCTCCGTGTTTCTGCAGGGTGAGTATGGAATCAGGGATCTGTTCGTTGGCGTGCCCGTCAAGCTGGGCGCCGGGGGTCTCGAGCAGATCTTCGAAATCACGCTGACACCTGAGGAAGACGCCGCTCTCAAGAAATCCGCGAGCGCTGTGAAGGAGCTCGTGGATGTAATCGGCATGTAGAGGCCCCAGGCCTCAGGGCCCAGGGCTCAGGGCTGGGGCCTGAGACGGCCCTGGGCCCTGATTCCTGATTCCTGAGGCCTTCAGTGCGCTTCCGGTCTCATGTGCCCCGAGAGACGTCTGAGCGCCCGGCTCACTGCCATCCGCGCTGCGTCGACCGTCCGCAGACCGAAGCGCTGTGCGATTTCAGAAAGGCTCCACTGCACTTCGACTCGCGCCACGACCATCTCGCGATCGCGTGGCTTCAATCGATCCAACGCCCGGCGGTATCGGTCGTATGACTCGGACTGAATCGCCGTCTCCAGCGGTGACGTGACGTCTGATGGGTGCTCCGGCGGAAGCTCCTCCGCGGCCGGGTGACGCGTCACACGTCGCACTTCATCGCGGATGCGGTTGATGACGGACAGGCGCAAGTAGGCCTGCATCGCCCCGACATGGCGTGGTTCGAACACGTCCAGCCGCTGCAGCGCGTGAAGCGCCGCTTCCTGCACCAGATCGCCCGTATCGAGCGAGCCGCGCGTTGCCGGCGGTAGCCTGCCGTGGGCCCACCGCTTCAGTGCAGGCAGGCAGCGTTGGAGCAGGGCCTCGACGGCGAGTCTGTCCCCGGCCCTGGCCCTGATCACGAGCTCGATTGTCGGCTCGTCGCTCAGCAGCGGGTCGTGGTTTTCGCCAATTGGCGGCTGTGGAGCCTTCCGGGGTCTGCCTTCGGCCATGACTGGCTGGTTCAGCATCATAACGGCCTCCCGAGGAATCAACACGCGCATCCTCGTTGGTAGTAATAACGTCGAGGTGCTCGGAACCGAACAAGAGCGGTTTCAGTTCCGTGCAGCGTAGTTTTGAGGCTTCTAGAACCGAACGCCGACCGAGAGCCGCAGCGACTGCGGCGTGGTGTACGCGAAGCGGCTGATGGCGCGGCCGAAGTTCGGACCGTAGTCCCAGTTCACGCCCCGCTCCGGCGTGGTCGTGAACGGGTTGAACGGGGCGAATCGCGCCGGTGTCGTTACCGGCGTCAGCACCGTGGTGTCGATGCGCTGGATGTTCACGCCCCCGGCGTTCGTGGCGCTGCCCGTTCCGAACGCCGTGGCGCCGCACGCGCAGAGCTGGAACTGGTTGAACAGGTTGATCACCTGGACCTGGCCAAAGAGCTCGACGCCGCGGCCACCTGGAACGCGATAGACGTAGTTGGCGGCGAAATCGGTCCGAATGTGTGCTGCGGTGCGGAACGCGTCGCGCGGCGTGTAGTAGTACGACGTTCTGTTGCCAACGGGCGGAGCCAGGTATCCGGGATTGGTGACATACGGCCGTGCATCCACGCCGCTGGTATTGGCAGCGGCCGACAGCACGTCTCGCCCGCCACCCCCGTAGGGCACGCCGCTCTCAACGGTCTCGAGCAGGCTCAGGGTAAGACCACCGATGATACCGGGCCGGTAGTTGAGCCACAACTTCGCGCGGTGTCGCTGGTCCGTCAGGAGGTCGCCCTGCGGATAGTTCCACTCGGCGCGCTTGTACTCCGGGAAGCGCCGCCCTTCAAACCGTATCGGCCCGCCGGCCACGGTTTCTCCTTCAAAATTGCCCCAGCTGCGCGACAAGGTGTAGTTCCCGCCGATGTCGGCGGCGTTCCATCGCGTCGTCGCCTGGACTGTGACACCGGCGTAACGCCGCTTCGCCAGATCGTTCTCGTTCTCGATGACGACCAGGTCGTAGGCCCGTCCTTCCGGGTCGCGCACGATGCCGGTCGACGTATCGGCGCGGTCGGAGTAGAAGTCCGTGTAGTTGCGGTACACGACGTCGACGCGGACCGCGGTGCGGCTGCCGAACTGCCGGTTCACGCCGGAGGCGTACTCCCACACGCTCGGCGACTTTAGGTCGTCCGAGATGACGGGCGTGACGCCGGGGATGACCGGCGTGCCGTTGAGAGGCAGGTTCGGGCCGCCGTTCGCGTTGAACCACGCAAACAGCTGGAGGAGGGCGACGTCCGATGTCAAGGGGTTCGTCGTGCCCGGCGGGTTGATGCTCGGTCCCCGGTAGACGAACTGCCGCTCTTCGGGCTGCCCGGCCGCAGACGACGAGTCTGCGATGCTGTTCGAGATCGCTGTCACGTACTTCGAGACGCTGCCGGTGATAGACCACACGTCACCGCCCGTCGGGTCGAAGGTGACCCCGAGCCGTGGACTCCAGGCAGAGTCGGTCACCACGATGTTGCCGGCCTGGTCGGCACCGTTGTTCTTGTCGTAACGAACCCCGAGGTTGACCGTGAGGCGATCCGAGGTGCGCCACGAGTCGTTGTAGAAGAGGGAATGCGTTCGGAAGTCCGACCCGCGGCTGTCGAGCCGAATCGGGTTCCACTGGATGATAGTCGAGCCGTCGCCGAGAAACTGCGGGTAAATGACCGACGAGGTGCCGGTGCCCTGGATGATCGTGCTCGTCCCAAGGATGCGGTAGTCGCTCCCTGACTGGTGGTTGTTGGCGAGCCGCTTGTCGTTGAAGTAGTCGTAGCCCAGGGTCATGCTGTGCGACCCTGCGCCGGCGGTCGACATGAAGTAGGAGGCCTTCACGAAGATGTCCTCGTTGTCGCGCTGTTCTCGATCGCACACGCCGCATAACGTCTCGGCCCAGTACCTCGTGTTGCCGCGGCTCCTGTCGATCAGCAGTGTGCCGCGCTCCACGTCGGTGAAGCGTGATCCTGAGCCGACGAAGCTCTGGTGTCGGTTCGAGTAGCGCCCCTCGATGGAGACGCTCGACGTCAAGACGCCGGTGTAATGCAACGCGAGCAGATCCTCTGGGAGCTCTCGCGTGCCGAGGCTCGCGAGGTCCATCGACAGGTTCACGTTGAACGTGTTGTTCTCCTGGGTCCGTTCGCTCTTCGTCAAGGCGCCCTGTACGCTGTGGTCCGGGGTCATCGCGTAAGTACTCTTGAACTCGAAGCGCTTGCTCGTCTCAGTAAACGTGTACGGGATGTTGGTGACGACGGTGCTCCGGCCACTCTCCTGTGTCTGCAGGCGGCCAGCGGTGAAAAACCAGAGGCGATCGCGGAGCGCCGGACCGCCGAGGGTGTACTCGTACGTCGGCACCACCGTGTCGACGCGAAGGTCGCGTCCGCCGAGACCGTTCACCGCCGTCTGCTCGAAGGGCGTCATCCTGCGCCAGTTGTCGTTGTTGAGCGTGTCACGGAACGAGCCGCTGAAGCGGTTCCCACCCGACTTGGTGACGATGTTCACCACGCCGCCCCCGAATCGGCCGTGCTCGGCCGAGATGCCGGCCGTTGCCACGGTCGTTTCCTGGATTGCATCCTCGATGTACAGGTCGTAGGCCTGGCCACGGAGGTTCTCGTTCACGGTCACGCCATTGACGAGAAAGAGGTTCTCGAAGGACATGGAGCCAGCAATCGAGTAAGCACCCGCCGGGCCGGTCGGGTGCACCGATGGCGTCAGCATCAGCGCGGCGTGGATGTCGCGCGCGGTCGGCAGGCTGGCGATCAGCTCCTGGCTGAAGTTGGTCGCCACCTGCGCGGTGCCCATCAGCACGTTGGCCGCCCGGCCGACCACCTGTACGGTCTCTGAAACCACCGCAGGCCCTATCTCGACATCGAGCGGCACTGCCTGCGTCGGCGCGATGCTGACGGTGCGCGCCTGTGGTTCGAAACCGGTCAGCTCGAACACGACGGTGTACACGCCAGAAGGCAGCAACGACATGATGTAGTCGCCGTTCGGTGAGGTTACGGTCTCTCGGGCGCGCTGCAGGTTGGGCGACGTCGCGGTGATCGTCGCACCGGGGACGGGCAATCCCTGGGTGTCGGTCACTCGCCCTGAGATCGTGCCGGTAGTGCTCTGCGCGTACGCGCCGCCTGACGTCACCAGGAATGCGGCTGCAAACCAAGGCGTAAGTCTCATCGTTTCCTCTGCCGTCTCATAGGGACCGGCGGCCGAGCGATTGGCGCAGGTGGTCCCGATGTTGTCACATCCGACTCCGCCACGCGGCTATTGGGCTTTGGTCCGGCGACCGTGAGTTCCACTTCAATTCCGCCAACCTTGACCTTGATGGTGATGAGTTCGATGCCATTCGGAAAAAACACAAGGCCCTGAATTCTCAGAGCATCTTCCAGCTTGTTGACAGACGCATTGAGGACCCTTTCGAGGTCGCTCACCGACGCCGTCACATCTGTATTGGCGTTCTTCGGCATGTTCACCCTCCCCAGCATGGAACCGTGCGGGTGGCGGCTGGCCGCCCGTCATGATCGGTTAGCTGGGCTTGACAGTGTTTCTCCGAGGGTAGGATCCGGTTGGTGTCCCTGTGAGTAGCAAAACGACGGAGCGGCGAAAACCGAACAGCGAGTGACCCCTGGCTCTGATATTCTCGGCGCGCCATGGTCGGCAGCACGATTTCCCACTACCGGGTGACCGGCAAGTTAGGCGTCGGTGGGATGGGGGTCGTTTACGAAGCCGAAGACCTTCGCCTGGCCCGGCCTGTGGCTCTGAAGTTCCTGCCCGAGGAGCTGGCGGGCGACCCCGAAGCGGCCAGACGGCTGCAGCGCGAGGCGCAGACGATCGGTGGCCTCAACCACCCCAATATCTGCACGATCTACGAGATCGATGAGCATGAGGGCACCGCCTTCATCGCGATGGAGCGGGTCGAGGGGGTCAGCCTCAAACTGCACATAGCGCGCGGCCCTCTACCGACGCACGAAATCCTCGATATCGCGCTTCAAATCACTCAGGCGCTTGGTGCCGCCCACGCCGCCGGCATCGTCCATCGCGATATCAAACCCGGGAACATCGTCATCAGCGGCACCGGTGTCGTGAAGGTGCTCGATTTCGGTCTCGCCCGACGCTTCACTCGGCAGGAGACAGGTGAGCTGGTGCTCGGCGGGTCGACGATTCTCGGGAGGCCGGTTGGAACGGCAAGCTACATGGCGCCTGAGCGCATCTTGCAGTTGCCGCTCGATCCACGGAGCGACCTCTTTTCCCTGGGGGTCGTCATCTATGAAATGGCAACGGGGAGGCCGCCATTTGCAGGAACGTCTCCTTCGGAGACCGTCACCAATATCCTAGAAAAGGACCCGGTACCACTCACGAGGCTTTCGCCTGACCGGCCGCTTCAACTCGAGCGGATCGTGAATCAGCTCGTCGCCAAGCCCGCCGAAAATCGATACCAGTCTGCCGAAGCACTGTATGCTGCGCTCGCGGTCGTTCGACAGCGGCCGGGCCTCTGGCAGCGCCTGTTTGGCAAGTAGGGCTGTCTTTCACCGCGCCGTTCGTTGAGTCCCTCCCGGACACGTCGCGCGTTCGCGTGACCACCAACCGTCGCGAGAAAAGGCCGTCACAAGCGGGGCCGTAGTGTGTAAGATACCGCCGAGCTTCGGCAGTCCCCCAAACCCGAATACGCGGGAACTGTTCGGCTGTCGATCCTTCGACGTTTAACCGCTCAGGTCGCTACGGATGACTCTGTTAGTCACCGCCGGTTTGACCCGGCGCATAGGGAGGATCCCATGCCAACGCCAGAACCGATACCCATCAGAATCTCATGCGAGGGTCAGGTTATCGAGGTCGACCGAGTCGCGAAAGTGAAAAAGACCCAGAAGACGAACTTGAAATGGGTTGCTCAAGACGGTTGTGGACCGTGGACGATCAAGTTCGACAAAGTTAGCTCCGTCGTGGCCAGGGCTAACTACCCCGTCGAGCCAGGCACCCCCTTTGAAAAGGATACGTACGAGGTACCGCGGGGAGGGAGCAAAGAAACCGAGGGCGGACCGGTCAAGGGCAAGGTGAAAAAGACGTATCGATACACCGTGACGAACAGCGTCACAGGGGAAGTTACCCACGATCCCGACGTGGATGTGGAGTAACGCGGACGACGCGAAGTTCCCGAGGATGACTTTGACTGCCTAAGGGTCGCCGGGTTGACCCGGCGCCGAGGAGAAGTCCCATGCCTACACAAGCGGTGCGGATAAATCCGAATGGTACCGTAGTGGAAACAAAGGTGACAGTGAGGAAGAGCCAGCACGAGGACGTGCGGTGGATTGCTCTGCTCGGTGGAGGACCGTGGAAGATCACATTCGACAAGGATGCCAACGGTAGCCCTTTCAGCATGACGGAGTACACGGTAGGGCCGGGAGGCAGCGAAGGCAGTACCGGCGGACCTGTTGGAGGGGTCGTTGGTAAGACCTATAAGTACAATGTCCGGAACGCGGTCAATAACCAGATCACCGACGATCCAGACGTCGACGTCGAGTAGCAGCGGTTAGGTGGCGTAACAACGTTCAGGTCGCTCTTCTCGAGCGAACCGGTAGACGCACCTGAGCGCTCGCTTCAGGTCGCGTCTCGAAGTCTTCGAGTCCAGCATGGAGCACCGTGAGGAGCCCTCGCTCGACACGAAGGTGTCGCACTACCGACGCCTTCATCGCCTCGGCGCGGGCGGCATGGGCGAGGTCTATGTCGGCTTCGATGAGACGCTGAAGCGCCGAGTCGCGCTGAAGGCGGTCCACTCCGAGCAGCGCCTGCACGCGGAATCGAAGACCCGCTTTCTGCGCGAGGCGCAGATCCTCTCCCAGCTCGATCACCCGAACATCTGCCGCGTATACGACTACATCGAAGACGAGCAGCGAGACTGGCTGATCCTGGAGCTCATCGAAGGGAAGAACCTGCGCCAGGCGCTGCAGACCGGACTCGACTGGCCCGCCAAGTTGAAGATCGCGGAACAGATCGCCGACGTCCTCGTCGTCACTCACGCCGCCGGCGTCGTCCACCGGGACCTCAAACCGGGGAACGTGATGATCACGGATACCGGCATGGTGAAGGTTCTCGATTTCGGGCTCGCGCGCTCGGTGGCGTTCGTGCATCAGGCGCCCGCGGCTTCGCACCCGAACGAGGGAGTCTCGCCTCAGCTCGAAACGGGCGGCGTCAGCACGGCGCCGGCCGCGCCGGTCGACCTGGCTTCAGGGTTTCACACGACGGTCGGAGTGGTCACTGGCACCGTCGGCTACATGAGCCCGGAGCAGGCGTCGGGCGACGTTACGACGTCGGCCAGCGATATGTATTCGTTCGGCCTCCTGTCGCAGGAGCTGTTCACCGGACAAGCGCCGTACGACCCAACGCTCGATTACACGACCTTGCTCGCCAGGACGCAGGTCGGCACGACAGCGGCCGTGACCGGCCTGGACGCGGACCTCGCCGCGTTGATCCAACGCCTCAAGTCGAAAGCTCCTGCCCAGCGACCTACTGCCGTCGAGGCGGCCGAGCGACTCCAGTGGATTCGAAACAAGCCGAGGCGGCGACGGATCCGGCTTGCAGTCGCCGCCGCGATCGCACTTGTCGTGTTGGGCGCCGGGAAATATACGGTCGATCTGGCGAGGGAGCGGACGGCCGCCGTTGCGGCGCGCGAGGAAGCCGACCGGCGCCGTGAGCAGGCCGAATCGCTGATCGGTTTCATGCTGGGCGACCTGCGAGCCAGGCTCCAGGAGGTCGGCCGGCTCGATGTGCTCGACGAAGTCGGCCGTGCGGCGACGGAGTACTTCAACGCGGTGCCGCCCGAGTCGCTCAGCGGCGATGAACTGTTCCGGCGATCGCAGTCGATGCATCAGATTGGGCAGATCCGCCAGGCGGAAGGCAACTTGAAGGCTGCCTCCGAGGCGTACCGGGATTCGATTGGCTTTGCGCAGCAGGCCGTGTCGCTCGATCCGACGAACGGTGAGTGGCAGGTTGGCCTCGCCAACGCACGGTTCTACGCAGGCGAAGCGCTTCGAGTTGAAGGCGATCTGACGGGGGCGATGCGCGAGTACCAGGCCTACCGGGATATCGCTCAACGCCTCGTGGACCGGGAGCCCCAGAACGAACGCTGGCTTCTCGAGCTCTCGTACGGGCTTGGTGGGGTCGCATTCATCCACGAGGCCCAGGGCGATTTCGAGAGCGCCCGGCGAGAGCTGGAATCCGCTCAGCTGCTCAAGGAGGATCTGGCCCGCCGCAATCCTGCCGACGTCGAACGGCGGCAGGCGGTGGCCAGCGGACACATGAGGCTCGGTACGGTGCTCGATAAGCTGGGCGAGGTTGACGCTGCCCTGAAGCACTTCCTCGCCGACCTCGACATCAGACGTGAGCTCGTGGCGCACCAGCCCGACAACTTCGCCCTCAAGCGCAACTACCAGGTTGCGCTCAATTACGTGGGTGGGGCGTACGAAGATCGCGGTGCTCTCGGCATGGCGGCCGAACATTTTCGACTGCGGCGCGATGTGGCGTCGGCCTATTCCGCCGCCGATCCGCGCAACGCGAATTGGCGCCGCGATCTGGCCGCGGCCGAGTCGTCCTACGCAGGAGTGCTTCGTCTGCGAGGCTCGTTCCGGGAAGCCGGCCAGGCATACGAGCGGGCCATCGCGATTCTGCGACCGATCGTCGAGGCGGCACCGGATCTCGCGATACGACAACGCGATCTCGCGGATGCGGAGCTCGGTCTCGGGCTGACGTACTTTGAACGCGGCGAGCTTGACGCCGCTTCTGAGCGCGCTGACACCGTGGAACGAGTGCTCGCGCCGCTTCTGGCGCGCGGAAACGATCGGGAGGCGATGCGAAGGGCCGCAGACGGTCGGCTGCTTGCGGCCGACGTTGCCGCGAGGCGCGGAAATGCACGGTCGGCGCAAGAGTTGCGAGAGGCTGCGCTCGCGCTGGTCGTGTCGGGCCAGGAAACAAACCCTGAAAAGCGTTTGCTGGCCGTGCAGGCGCGAGCATTGCTGGCGTTGAATCGCACGGCCGAAGCCCGCCCGATCGTCGAACGGCTTACGAGCCTCGGATATCGGCACCCGTCGCTCATGAAGCTCGTCGTGCAAAGGAAGGGCGGCTGAGGGAGCTCGTTCACGTCGTTCACGATGCCATGGATCCTCGAGTCTCCTGCTGGACCGTACGGCTCTTGGTATGTCAACTCGAGTCACCATTGCACGGGATGTTCGATTAGACGACGTGCCTCGTTTGTATAGGGCAGAGGAGGCAACGCAAATGCTCAAGCGCACAGTCGTTCTGATCGCAATCGTCGTCGGAGTCGCCGCGCTGCTCACGGCATCGTCCACGCAGGCGTCGATGTCGAGGGTCAATCACTTGACGTTCAGCGGCGCTGTCACGCTGCCGGGCGCCGTGCTCACACCGGGGACGTACACGTTCGAAGCGGGACCCAGCGGGACCAACCTGGATA
>DATCJA010000028.1:0-2585 GCA_036507475.1 Vicinamibacterales bacterium | reverse complement strand
TGCGGTATCGGGCTGCACCCGATAACCCGTCAACGGTTCGATTTCGAATCCGGAGGTGCTATGGCGCGAACGTTCCACGGAGGCCTCGCAATTGTCGCATCGCTCCTTCTGGCGGGGTTCGCGACCGGCGATCCGCGACCGTCGCCCACGCTCGCGCTGCGGGCCACGTACGACACAGGGCTCGGCGCGAACGGGAGCGAGATCATCAGCATCCGCGAGACCGATGGCATCGCCGCGCTCACGAATGTGGCGGGCAGCATCGATGTGCTCGATCTGTCGAACCCGCTGCACCCGCAGCGCCTGCAGCGCATCGCGACCGATCTGTCGAGAGGCACTCCCAATTCTGTTGCCGTTCACCCGCATTGCGACTACCTGCTCGTGGTGCTCGGCGCGCCGGGCAGCCAGGGGACCGTTGCCGCCTACCGCCTGTCGGACGGTGCGCTGCTCGCATCCGTTCCCGTCGGGATTCAGCCGGATTCGATTGCGATCTCGCCCGACGGCCGCCACGCGCTTGTCGCGAACGAGGCTGAGGCGATCGGCCTCAATCAGAATGGCGGACCAGGCTCGCTGACGTTGATTGATTTGGCGGGCTGCGGCGCGCGCCCGCCAGACCTGTCAGTGACGACAATCGACCTTCCATCGCTCGTTGGCCTGCCAGGCTTCAGCACAGGCCGCACCGATGACATCGGCCGGCTCGCGATCGACAACACTCCCGCAACCATTGAACCCGAGAGCGTGGCGTTCAGCCACGACAGCAGATTCGCGTACGTCACGCTGCAGGAAAACAGCGGGGTCGCACGTGTCGATGTGCAGACCGCCGAGTTGACATTTTTCGGGCTTGGTCAGACGAGTCACGCGGCGGACCTGACCGTCGACGGCGTGTACGCGCCCGTGCAGGGGCTGACGGCGTTCCGCGAGCCCGACGGCATCGCGCTCGACGTGACGGGCCGGATCTTCGTCACGGCAGACGAGGGCGACACGCGCAACGCCGTGGGAGCCGCGGGCCCCCGCGGGGGGCGAACCGTGAGCGTGTTCGATGCACGAAGCGGCGCCTTCTGGGGCGATACCGGTTCTCAGTTGGATGATGCGGCAGCGGAGGCCGGGCTGTATCCCGACAGTCGCAGCAACCGGGGCGGCTCAGAGCCCGAAGTCCTCGACGTCACGCACGATCGCGGCCTGACGCTCGTGGCGGTGGGACTCGAGCGAGCCAACGCCGTGGCGCTGGTGGACGTCAGCGAGCCGTCGGCGCCTGCGGTGATCAGCATCGCGGCGGCAGGAATCGGGCCGGAGGGCATCAAATTCTTTCGTGCCGGATCCCGCCTCTTCGTCGCCAGCGCGAACGAAGTGTCAGGGACGGTCTCGATCTTCGAAGTCGTGCGTTAGTCGGAGAGAAGAACGCGGAGCTATTCCTGCCGTTCTGCCGGCCGCCCGTCGCGCGGTCAGCGCCCAGTCGGGCTGCTGACATGTGGCTACGCGAGTCCGCTAAGCTGAAAGTGGGAGGAGATCGATCCATGGCAGCGCTTGACTGGTCCCAGTGTCCGGCCGTGGAGAGCATCCCCGGCAAAGTCAGCGGTGCCTGGGTATTCAAGGGCACCCGACTGCCGGTGGCCACCATCATCGAGAACCTCGAGGATCTCAGCATTGACGAGGTCATCGAGCAGTTCGACGTGACACGCGAGCAGGTGACAGCCGTGCTCGACTTCGTGGCTCAGAGCCTGCGCGCTTCCGACGTCCCCACCGGTGCTCGGTCTCTTTGACCACGGCACACCGAAGGGGTTGGCCCGCGCGTTGTCCGGCCACACGATCCACACGGCGCAGTCCAAAGGCTGGGACACGCTCGGCAACGGAGCGCTGTTGAACGTCGCCGAGGAGGCTGGCTTCGAGCTGCTGCTCACAACCGACCGGCGCATCCGCCATCAGCAGAACCTGCGAGCACGCCGCATCGCCCTCGTCGTTCTGACGGGTAGCACCAAGTGGTCGCTCGTTCGGCAGCATGCCGATCGCATCGCCGCTGCCGTTGCTTCCGCGACGCCTGGCAGTTACGTCGAGGTCGACATTCCCTTCGAGCCGAAACCTGGTGGGATCTGAACACCGGTTCCTGTATTGGAACCAGATTGGCGAAAGGTTGAGACGATTGGACGCGCACCATTCTTCAAGTACTTGGCGCCCAGTGAGAATGCTGAAGAAAGTCTGGTGAGCCTAACATCCGCCAGTTGGAACCACATTCGTGAATGGCTCAGACGGATGGAGGCGCTTCGACACGCCGCTTGACCCGACGCCAAGCCGAGTGAGCGTCCCAAGGTCGCGAGCTACCGACGTCTCTTTGGCGGTCGGCTTGGCTTGAACGGGTAGTACTCGACCGCGCACGCTCCCGCATCTCGAATAGCGGGGTCGGTCGTGATGAGCGTCAGGTCCAGGATCGCGGCCGTCGCAATAATGGTTCTGTCGAACGGGTCGCCGGGGAAGTCCTCGGGCAGCTCATTCGTTCTCGCGGCGATGGTGGGAGTGAGCTCCAAGAGCTCCACGTCCTCCGACAGTCCCGCGGCAAAGAAATGCGGCAGGGTCTCCTCGAACTTCAGCCGGCC
>DATCJA010000027.1:0-7734 GCA_036507475.1 Vicinamibacterales bacterium | reverse complement strand
GAGGCCGATAAGGATTGCTGTCGGGTTGGTACTCGTGGTGAATCTGCAACCGCACCACGTTCATGACAACTCCCCCCCTTGTTGAACCAATCACCTGCTGATGACGAATCAGCTGGACTGGAGGCGACCCAGGTACCGGCGAATCCGTCGCGCATTCGTGCCGGTATCGCTGCGTCCGACTCGCGATACCGAGCGCACGTCGACGCGCGTGCCGGCGCCCCACGGCGTGAGCCGGACGACGATGTCGTCCTTGAATCCGAACCAGCGGGTGGTATCGGTGGCCTCGATGCGCCCGGAGCCTTTGTCGGCCGTGACGATCTCCCACCCGTCTTGCTGCGCCGCAACCAACGCGCGACTGAACGCTTGTTCCAGCGGAATCGGCAACGTAATCGGGACCAGGTCCGGATACCCTGCACGCTGCAGCTCCGTGAGCTCGGAGGGCCGCTCGAGGCTGTTAGGATCGTCCCCGCGGAGAGGCACGACCGCGTCGAACACCGGAGGATTCTCCAGATCGGTCGTGATGTCGTGGATGGGCGGGACGTTTCGCGCGCGGCGCAACCATTCGGCCGGAATGCCGAGCGCAGTGAAACCCCCGAGAAGCCCGACGACGGCGACGAGCATCTGCGCGCGCTCCCGGCGCGCGTAGGCCAGGCCCCCTGCAACGACGCTGAGAACGATTGCCGCGCCGCCGACGTACGCGGCCCATCGAAGAAGGGTGAAGGCGTTGTCGAGCGACAGGAGGCCGATCCGATACGACGGTCCCGCCAGTGCCAGCAGCATCAGACCGATCGCGGCAATTCCGCATGCCGATAAAGAGAGGCGCATGGGTCCTCGGTTCGTATTGTAGGCTGTCTGCATGCACCTGGCCGCTCTTGGTTGGGATGAACTGTTCGCGGCCGCTTTCGCCGCCTTGGCTCCTGGCCCCGACGTGGAGCCTGCGCGCGTCGTGATCGGGTTCAACTACCTCTACCGCGTGTGGACCGACCACGGCGAGCTCGACGCGACACTCTCGGGCCGGTTGAAGCATCGTGCGACCAGCCGAAGCGAGCTGCCGGCCGTAGGCGACTGGGTGGCCGTGCGCAGGCGGTCGCATCAGGACAAGGGCGCGATCGTGGCCGTCCTTTCGCGCCGCAGCGCGTTCTCGCGCAGAATGGCCGGCGCGGTCACCGACGAACAGGTCGTTGCCGCCAACGTCGACATCATCTTCGTGGTCATGGGGCTCGACGCCGACTTCAGCATCCGTCGTCTCGAGCGATATCTGCTGCTCGCCCACGAAGGCGGCGCGGCGCCGGTGATCGTATTGACGAAGCCGGACCTGTCAGACGACGCGGGGGGGCACGTGGCGGAGGTCACGCCCGTCGCCGGGGCCGTTTCGGTTCATGTCGTGAATCCGAGGAGCGGCGCCGGTGTCGACGCGATCGGTGCGTATCTGACGCCCGGACGTACGGGTGCGCTGCTCGGTTCGTCGGGTGTGGGGAAGAGCACGATCATCAACCGCCTCGTTGGGGCGGACGTTCGCAAGACGCGCGAGGTGCGTGCGTCGGACCAAAAGGGGCGGCATACGACGTCGCACAGAGAGCTCGTCGTCCTGCCGAACGGCGGCCTGATCATCGACACGCCCGGCATGCGGGAACTGCAGTTGTGGGACGTGGGCGAGTCGGTGCGTGAGACGTTCGACGAGATCGAAACGCTGGCCGCGGCGTGTCGTTTTACGGATTGCCGCCACCGTAATGAGCCACGATGCGCGGTGAAGGCAGCCGTTGCCGATGGCAGTCTTCGATCGGATCGGCTCGAGAGTTATCTCAAGCTGCAGGACGAGTTGGTGGCGCTCGCGCGCCAGCAGGACGAGCGCGCGCTGCTCGAACAGAAGCGACAGGCGAAAATCGTGGGAAAGGCGCTCAAGAAACACTACAGAGAAGAAAGAAGCTAACTTCCCCCTTCCCCCTATCCCCCTTCCCCCTGTCTCCTATAATGTCGCGGATGTTGGTCGCGCTGGCGCTCTTCGGGCTCGTCCAGGCGCAGTCCTTCTTCACGTCAACGCTCCCGCCAGCCGAGCTGCAGAACAAGCAGGCCGTGCTCGAGACGACCTACGGCACGGTGGTGCTCGATCTGTTGGCGGATGCAGCGCCCAATCATGTCGCACACTTCATCACACGCGTGCGAGAGGGGGCGTACGACGGCACCGCCTTCCATCGCGTGATTGCGATGGGGATCGTGCAGGGCGGCGATCCCTTATCCAAGGATCCGGCGCAGCAGGCGAAGTACGGCACGGGAGGGCTGGGCGTCCTGCGCTTCGAAGCGAACGCCGAAAAACACACGCGCGGGGCGGTGTCGGCCGTACTCGTGCCGGGCCAGCGCGACAGTGCAGGCTCGCAGTTTTTCATCTGCATCACCGATCAGCCGGCGCTCGACGGCCAGTACACCGTGTTTGCTCGCGTGGTCGAAGGCATTGGCGTCGCGCAGAAGATGTCTCTCGTGTCGGCCACGGCTGAGAACGTTCCGGGCGAACGCATCGAGATAAAGCGCGCAACGATTCGCGACAAGCCGGCGCCCGAGCGGGAGCCGTTCGTCGACGCGTCGGTGGAGGAACTGGCGCGACAGTTGGTCGTCATCGAAACGTCGATGGGCAATCTGACGTTGGAATTGTTTCCGGACCGCGCGCCGGGCCACGTGCGCGCGTTCCTGCGCATGACGGCATCCGGTGTGTACGATGGCACGGCGTTCCACCGTGTCGCGCGCGGTTTCGTCATCCAGGGAGGTTATCTTCCGTCCCGCCGCGAACCGCTCGAACCGATACAGCAGGCCTACGTGCGGGCGCTTCCACCTGAATTCAGTCCAACGCCGCACGACCGCGGCATCGTATCGATGGCGCGAGGCGACGATCCAGGAAGCGCAACGTCATCCTTCTTCATTGTCCTGGCGCGCACGCAGGCGTTGGACAACCAGTACACGGTGTTCGGGCGAGTCGTGGAAGGGCTGGATGTCATCGACACGATCGAGGCGGTTCCCGTGAACGGCGAGACACCGGTCACGCGCATCGAAGTGATGCGCGCTCGAGTCGTGAGCCGGTGAGAAGCAAAATGCAAAATTCAAAATGCAAAATGCAAACGGCGCGGGCTGTGTTTGCATTTTGAACTTTGCATTTCGAATTACTCACCGGCAGGGGAAATCCCCGAACGGCAGTCGCGCCTGTGGATCCGCCGGCGCGGCCACCAGTTCGGTGCACAGGTTGTGAACGCTGACGCCGAGCAGACGAACAGGTCGCGTTCCTGCCGCTGTTTTCTCCAGAAGCGTCAACGCCCGCTCGATGATGGACTCCTCGTCGCGAGTCGGCTCGTCACTGTGGCTGCGGGTGATCGTCGTGAAGTCGTGGTAACGCACCTTGATCGTCACGGTGCGGGCGTATCGCTCGTGGCGCATCAGCCACCGCGCTGCGTCGATCGCCATTTCCGAGATCTCGGTACGGATTTCCGTGATATCCGTCAGATCGCGCGCGAACGTGTTTTCGCTGCCGGAGGATTTCGGGTCGTGCTCGGCCACCACGGGCCGGTCATCTTCCCCGCGCGCCAGCTGCTGCAGCCATTCCGCGAGCGATCCGACACTCTCTCGCAGCGCGGCCGGATCGACTGCGCGAACGTCAATCAGCCGTTCGATGCCGCGCGCGCGCAGCTTGCGGGCCGTCACGGGGCCTACTCCCCACAACGCATCGACAGGCAGACTCCGTAGAAACCCCTCAACGCGCTCCGGCGCGATGACCGTCAACCCGTCGGGCTTCTGCCAGCCCGACGCGATCTTCGCCAGAAACTTGTTTGGCGCCACGCCGGCCGACGCGGTGAGGTTGGTCGCCGCCCGGATGTCGGCCTTGAGCCGTCGCGCAACGTTGATGCCGAGCGTCTCGCCCCACGAGTTGCTCGTCACATCGAGATACGCCTCGTCAAGCGAGAGGGGTTCGACGAGTGGCGTCACGCTTCGAAAGATGTCGAAGACCTGCTGCGATACCGTCCTGTACTTCGCAAAGTCCGGTGGAACGATGATGAGCGATGGGCACAGGCGGACGGCTCTGGACATCGGGAGCGCCGATCGGACTCCGAAGACGCGCGCCTCGTAGCTCGCCGCCGCGACGACTCCACGCGAATCCGGAGCACCGCCCACCGCCACTGGCCGGCCACGGAGCGCAGGATTGTCCCGCTGCTCGACGGACGCGTAAAACGCGTCCATGTCGATGTGCACGATGCGCCTGACGCGTGAGATGTCGTTCACGCTTCTATCTTCTCGCTTCTCCGTTCGTGTTCAGGTTCGTGCTGAACCGAGAACCGAACGTGAACACGAACAGAGAAGGGAGAACCCAGAAGTGCGAACGACACGTCAGTTCCCTGTGGCCCCAAACCCGCCCCTGGTAACCGGCCGGAGGTCGCCGACCTCCTGCCACGTGACTCGGGGGGCCTGCAGGACGATACCCTGAGCCAGCCGGTCGCCCCGCTTGACCTGCACCGCGGCCGCGGTGAAATTCAGGACCTGGATCATGATTTCGTCCTCCGGGCCGGAATAGTCGGGATCGATGATGCCGACGCCGTAGGTCGGGTCGCTGGCGACCCGACTAGCCAGCACTGGCTGGACGGTCCGCTTTCGCGGACCGTCCCGAGGAGACCGCGCTTGAGCGGTGTACTGCTTCGGGCGAAAATTCCCAGAAAATGACCGGTCGGAACCTCGATAATGAGACCGGTCCTGACGAGCGCCACGCCACCCGGCGCGATCGTCATATCGTGAGCGGCGGCGAGGTCGAACCCCGCCGCTTCGTCGGTGGCGTAAGAAGGAAGAGGAATCGTGGGATTGAGACGCCGTATTCTGAGCCGCATCAGCGCAGCATACTTTCTGTTGCTCGTCTTGTGCACGGCTGTCGCCGCTGCACAGGAGCCGTCGACGCCGCTGGCGCTCGACCCTGCGATTCACACCGGCAAGCTGCCGAATGGGCTGACGTTCTTCATTCGGCAGAACACACAACCCGAGAAACGGGCTGCGATGCGCCTGGTCGTCAAGGCGGGGTCGATAGACGAGGCGGACGATCAGCGCGGCCTCGCACATTTGCTCGAGCACATGGCGTTCAACGGCTCGACACACTTCAAGTCGGGAGAGCTCGTCGACTACCTCGAATCGATTGGCGCGCGCTTTGGTCCCGACGTCAACGCCTATACGAGCTTTGACGAAACGGTCTATATGCTCGAGCTTCCGACCGACCGCGAGGAGATTCTCGGGCGCGGGCTCGATGCGCTGAGCGATTTTGCCGGCGGCATTGCCCTCGAGACGAGCGAGATCGACCGCGAGCGCGGCGTCGTCATCGAGGAGTGGCGCGGCCGGCAGGGTGCAGCCACGCGCATGGAGGCCGTGCAGATGCGCGCTCTGTTCGGCGAATCGAAATACACCGAGCGAGTGCCAATCGGGTTGCCCGAAGTGCTGAAGACGTTTCCCGCTGAGCGCCTCCGCGATTTCTACCGCGATTTCTACAGGACCGACCGTATGGCGGTCGTCGCGGTGGGCGATTTCGATCCTGCGCGCGTCGAGGCGCTCATTCGCGAGCATTTCGAATCGCTGCCTGCCGCGTCGCCCGCGACCCGATCGCTCTATCCGGTTCAGCCGCACTCCGATACGCGCTACGTCGCCGTTTCCGATCCTGAGGCGCAGGCATCATCGGTGACCGTCGTCCAGAAACGTCCGCTGCGAAGCGTGGGCACGGCCAGCGACTACCGGCAGTCGCTGGTACGGGGACTCGTGTACGGCATGGTGAACGCCCGGTTCACTGAAATCGCGCGCCGGACCGACGCACCGTTCCTGCGCGCCTCGGCCGGTGAAAGCTCGCTCGGCCGCGACGTGGAGACGTTCACCGTATCGGCGCGCGTGAACGACGGCGGAATCGAAAAGGGATTGGAGGCGATTGGCCAGGAGCTCGCCCGCCTGAGCCAGCACGGGTTTGCAGAGGCGGAGCTCGAGCGTGCCAAGAAGGACGTCATCGCCTCGTACGAGCGCGCGTACAACGAGCGCGACAAGCAACAGACCGGGGGTCTCGCGTCCGAGCTGGTGCGCCACTTTCTGACGGACGAACCTGCGCCGGGCATCGCCACCGAGCTTGAGCTCGTCCGCCGGTTCATCCCGACGATTACGACGGCGGAAGCCGTTGCCGTGATCAAGGAGGCCGTACGCGACGACAATCGCGTCGTCCTTGCGGTGTCTCCGTCGAAAGAAAGCGTTCCGGCCGTGACCGAAGCGGGCCTGCGCGCGGCGTTGAGCGCGGGCGCGGCGGCGACGGTCGAGGCCTGGCGGGATGGCACGACAGGGCGCGAGCTGCTCGCGAAGCCGCCGACTCCGGGTGCGATACGAGCTCGCCGCGAAATTCCCGAGATTGGCGTCACCGTGCTGACGCTGTCGAATGGGGTTGACGTCTGGCTCAAGCCGACAGACTTTCGAAACGATCAGGTCGCCTTTACCGCCTACTCCCGCGGAGGCACGTCCTTGGCGTCGGAAGCGGAGTACCTCGACGCGTCGTTCGGTGCGTCGCTCGTCGGCATTTCCGGTGTCGGCGGGTTCACGCCTGTGGACCTGGACAAAGTGCTCGCGGGACGCATCGCCAACGCTTCAGCGTTCATTTCCACGTACACGCACGGCATATCAGGCGGGGGCACGCCGCGCGATCTGGAAACGGCCCTGCAACTCGTCTATCTGTACTTCACGGCGCCAAATCGCGACGCTGAGGCGTTTACGCTGCTCAAGCGCCGCCTGGACGCAAACCTTGCGAATCAAGCGCAGAGTCCGGGAGCGGCGTTTGGCGAGGAGGTCAGCCGCCTGAACACAAACGACCACTATTCGGTACGTCCAATGCGGCCCGCCGACGTGCCGCGCCTCGATGCGGAGCGGATGATGACGTTCTACGAAGCCCGATTCCGCAACGCGGCGGACTTCACGTTCTTTTTCGTGGGCGCCTTTACCGTGGATCAGGTGGCGCCGCTGCTCACGACGTATCTGGCATCACTGCCGTCGACGGGCAAGGCTGAGGCCGATCTCCGCAACCTGGACCTGCGGTTTCCGGCCATGGTCGAGCGCGAAACGGTCAACAAGGGGCAGGAGCCGCGCAGCCAGACCGCGATCACGTTTTTCTCGGACACAGGCCTCGACGAGATCGAGAGCCACCGGCTCCGGGCGGCAACCACGGTGCTGCAGATGCGGCTGCGCGACGTGCTGCGAGAAGAGCTGGGCGGCACGTACTCCGTCGGTGTGGGCTACTCGGATACCGCGCCGCAGCCAGGGTACGGGACCACGACCGTGCAGTTCGGTAGCTCACCGGAGAACGCGGAACGGCTCCGGAACGTCGTCATGAGCGAGCTCGAAAAGCTCCGCAGCGACGGTCCGTCGGAGTCGGAGGTCGGCATCGTGAAAGAGACCGAGAAGCGGGAGCTCGAGACCGCGCTCCGTCAGAACGGCTACTGGCTGAACTCGCTGCAAGCTGTGCATCTTCTGGGCAGAGACCCGATCCGCATTCCGCAGCGCATCGAACGGACGGAATCGCTGAGCCGGGAGAACATTCACGCGGCGTTCCGCAAGTACTTTCCTCCGGACCGCCATACCGTGGTCACGCTGATGCCGGAGAGCGCCGGACGGCCTGTCGCCGCGCGCTGACGCGCTCCAGGTCCGGCTGAAGCCGGACACTACGTACGACGTGGCTGTCGTGGTGTATGTGGCGCGAAC
>DATCJA010000026.1:0-5528 GCA_036507475.1 Vicinamibacterales bacterium | reverse complement strand
GATCGATGGAGAGGTTTTCAACCTCACCCTGGAGGAACTCGGCTTCGGTTGACACCTGCCAGAAGGTTGGCAGGGCGGCGTGGCCAATCGCCACCGCGAGGCAGACGAACAACGTTGCGATGACGATCCGATTCAAACCTTTGGTCATAGCTGAAGGTCTCGTAGGGCGCGGCTTTACGCCGCGCCAGGCGGGCCGTAAAGGCCCGCCCTACGCCTACAGGTCATTCCTCAATCGGCAGCGACAACGTGCGCGACCCGTTGACCGCATGTTCGGTGGCGATGTCCCACTCGCCCAGCACCGCATTCTGCAACGGCCTGAAGCTCCCGCCATTGCGGTCCGACTCGAGAACCGCCAACACCGAGGGTGGCAGCGACGAGAGCGATTCGCCCTTGACCACGGCGCCCTGGTCGCGGCCGAGGAGCCGCACGTAGAGCCTGTTGTTCTTGCGGGCGTTGTTGAGGACGCGGAGCATCTGGCTGAGATCGCGCGTCTGTAGCGGCTGCACCTGCAGCTCCCGCGCTTCCCACTGTGAAAGCCGCGTGCCGTCAGTCACCATGATCGAGACCGAGCCGCGTGCGCTCGGCGGAATGTCCACAGGAATCGTCCTCGTAATCGCCTCGCCTCGGTACGTCCTCAGGAGCACCTTGAGATCGACCCTCGAGCCCGGTTTGACGCGAGTGCCGTCGATCCACACACGCTCGAGCGTCGCGCTGCGCGGCTGCTCGCTGGCATCGATCTCGAGATCGAGACGCTCGAGCTCTACGTCCTCGAACGCGTTGCGGAGCAGCAGATTGATCGGAGCAACGACGTAGGTCGCCGCGCCAATCGACGGTTGATCGCCGGTGAACAGATCCTCGAACGCGACGTCGCCGTACTTCTTGACGGATGCCGAGCCCCGGACGACGTAGCTGGCGGCGCCGTTCTGCCGCTCGTACGACGTAAGCGTGTTGATGATCGAGAGATACGCGAGCAGCGGCGTAAAGAGCTGGTCGTTGACCATGGCGATGTTGAACGTCTTTTTCGTGCCGCGGTCCGACGTCAGGCTGATGCGAACCGGGATGAGCGTGGGTCCGGGTCCGAGCGTACCGGCGATCGTGGTGGCGCGATCCTGTTGAACGGTGCCGATCACTTCGCCCGTGCTCGCAATCTTCATGGAGTTGGCAAGGCTCGGGAGCAGCGTGTGAACGTAGGCGCGCGTCATCGGAAACTGCGTCGGTCCGAGTCCGTAGAACGGATGCCCGAACGCGTAGACGCGAGTGCCGTCGACTTCCGTCACCGTGCCGGTGGCGCCGATTTCGAGATCGCCGCTCATGAGCGCAACGCCGACGGGGTCGCCCGGACGAAGTGGCTGCGGCGCCGCGGAGCCGCCATTTGCCTGGGCAAGCGCAGCAACGGCAGAGCCGGCCATGACGGGCACGAACCCCTGATCGCTGAAGGCGGAGGCGACGGGATCGATGACCCCGGCGTCGAACCCCCCGAGCGTCAGCGGCGTGGCAATCGGCCGAAGCAGTGTGCCGATGCCCGCGTTCAAACCGGTGCCGCCGAACACCTGGACATCGGCCGGGCTGTCGGCGAATGGACGCGCCCAGCTGAACGCCTGGCGGAGAGAAGCGCGCAGACTCTCCGGCGTTAGCGGCATCTGGAGCTCGACCCGTGCCGCCGCTCGCCGCGGCGCGGCAAACGTGGCGGCCTCGGTCATTTCAGCTATTGGCGTGATCCCCGCGATGGGCTCCTTCGAAAACTGTCCGAGCGAGTAGGACACGGCGCCCACCATCCTGCCGTCGATATAGACGGGGCTGCCGCTCATTCCAGCAATGACACCCGTCTGGGCGAGCGGCCCGCCTTCGAGGCGCGCGAGAATCAGATTCCGACGAGGGCCGATCACGTTGCGGAGGACGCCGAGAATGTGGACCTTGAACTCATCCAGGCGGTCGCCCTCGAAGACCGTCTTGCCGACGCCCACCATGCCCGCTTTCAGCTCGTCTACGGGAAAGGTGCGGCTCTGCCCCGAAAGACCGGCACCGGCGAACAAGAGGAGCGCGAACGCACAGGCGAGGAGCTTCATGGTCATATGCTGGTAACTCATGTTGAAGATACGGGTAAACCGCTGAAACTGCAAGGGCGTGTGGCCGCGTAGGTTGACAGCCACAAAACCGCTGGAGTACAGTTCTGGCTCCGTTTTGAAATCGATGTCGGTTCGCTTTAGCTTCCTCGTGTCTCCGAGCCCCGCCAGCTACTGGTGGTGGTATCGGACCGTGACTGAAGGGGCGCCCGGCGTCTAAGACGCACACACGAATTTAGCCGACCGAACGCCTCTTCAGCCGCCAGGTTGAAGAGGCGTTTTTATTTTCATGAACCCTTCGCTGCTCTGCGAGACGGTGACCGGCGCGACGATGGCGGAACTGGTGGCGGCACGCGATGCCACCGCCGCCGACATGGTCGAGTTGCGCCTCGACGGCGTTGCGGAACCGGACGTGGCGCACGCGCTCCAGAACCGGCGGACGCCGACCATCGTGACGTGCCGGCCGAGATGGGAGGGCGGCCGCTTCGACGGGAGCGAGGAGGAGCGTGGCCGGCTCCTGGCGGAAGCGCTCGCACGCGGCGCCGAGTACGTCGATGTCGAGTGGCGCGCAGGCTTCGACGACCTCATCCGCGAGCACGCCCCACGCGTCGTTGTCTCATCGCATGACTTCGTCGGCGTGCCCGACGACCTGTGTGCGCGCGCGCGCGCGATGCGGGCGACCGGGGCGGCGGTCATCAAGGTGGCAATAACCGCCAGCCGCTTGTCGGACACGTTGCCGCTCCTCGACATCGCGAAGGGGGGTGACGCGGTCGTCATCGGCATGGGCGACGCCGGCGTTCCAAGTCGCCTGCTCGCGGCGCGATTCGGCTCTCGGTGGACATATGGTGGCCATGGCGTGGCCCCCGGGCAGGTCCCGGCCGCCGTGATGATCGGCAGGTTTCGGTTTCGGGAGGCAGGAGCACACACCGCCGTCTACGGGGTCGTGGGTGACAACGTGATGCACTCGCTGTCGCCGGTCATGCACAACGCCGCATTCGCGGCGGCCCGTCTCGACGCTGTGTACGTGCCGCTGCGCGCGGCGGACTTCGAAGATTTCCTGACGTTCGCCGATCGGTTGGGCATCGCGGGCGCCAGCGTCACGATCCCGTTCAAGCTGGACGCGCTCAACGCGTCGAACGGCTCCGACGAGCTGACGCGGCGTGTCGGCGCGGCCAATACGCTGCGGCGGCGAGCCGACGGCTGGCAGGCAACCAACATCGACGGCGAAGGCGTTCTCGCACCGCTCGACGCGAACACTTTGGAGGGGCTGTCGATGCTGGTGGCGCAGGCCGAGCGGCAGTTCGAATGGTGGACTGGTCAGCGACCGCCAGCGGGCGTCATGAACGCGGCGGCATTCGCTGAGACGGGCCACAGAGACACAGAGGCACAGAGAGAAAAAATATGAATACGTTCACTCTGTGTCTCTGTGCCTCTGAGGCCCGTGTGGGCACAGGAATCCGCTGATGCGCGTCACGACGTTCGACCAGTTCCGAGAGCTCGCCCAACGCGGGACGTTCGTCCCCGTCTGCAAAGAGATCGTGGCGGATCTGCTGACACCGGTGTCGGCCTTTCTGAAAATCGCGGAACACTCCCACTATGCGTTCCTGCTCGAGTCCGTCGAGGGCGGTGAACAGGTGGGGCGCTATTCATTTCTTGGCAAGGATCCGTTCCTGGTGCTGCGATCGCGCGGCGGCAAGACGATTGTCGATCGCGCCGGGGAGACATCGCAGTCGGACAAGCCGTTTGTCGATGTGCTGCGTGAACTGATGGCCGGTCTTCACTCGCCATTCGTGCCCGGGTTGCCGCGCTTCACCGGCGGCGCCGTCGGGTATCTCGGTTACGATGCCGCGGCCTGGTTCGAGCCGGTGGAACTGCAGCCCACCGCGGAGGTCGAAGACGAGGCAGGCTTCATGATTTTCGATACGGTGCTTGCGTTCGACCACGTGCGGCACCGGATTCTGATTATCGCCAACGCCCGCATCACGGGCGACGACGACCTCGAGTCGCTCTATCAGTTTGCACGCGCGAAGATTGACTTCGTCGAGCGCGAGCTCGACCGCACCCTGTCCAAGGCCACCGCGCCTGCGAGCCGGCCGATCGACATTCGATCCAACGTGCCGCGCGAGGAGTTCGAGCGCATGGTCCGCACGGCGAAGGAGTACATCGCCGCTGGTGATATCTACCAGGTGGTGCTGTCGCAGCGCTTCGAATCGTGTTTCGATGCGGATCCGTTCATGGCGTATCGCGCGCTCCGCCACGTGAACCCGTCGCCGTACATGTATTTCCTTCGTATGGGGCAGCGCGCGATTGTCGGGTCGTCGCCTGAGATGCTCGTCCGCGTGGAGGGACAGCACATCGAGACGCATCCAATTGCCGGAACGCGGCCGCGTGGAGGCACCGAGGAGGAAGATGTCCGGCTCGCCGACGAGCTGAAGCGGAACGAGAAGGAACGCGCCGAGCACGTGATGCTCGTCGATCTCGGGCGAAACGATCTCGGACGGGTGTCGACGTACGGCACGGTGAGAGTGCCGACGTACATGGCGCTCGAGCGCTACTCGCATGTGATGCACCTGGTGTCGGTCGTCGAAGGACAGCTGTCCGATCGCAAAGATCGACTCGATGCGCTCGTCGCGTGCTTTCCGGCTGGCACCGTGTCTGGCGCACCAAAGGTGCGCGCAATGGAGATCATTGCCGAGCTGGAAAACCGGCGGCGCGGTGTCTATGCGGGCGCCGTTGGATATCTCGACTTCGCCGGCAATCTCGATTTCTGCATCACCATCAGGACCGTTGTCATCGAGAACGGTCGGGCGTACGTCCAGGCGGGTGCCGGCATCGTCGCCGACTCGAATCCGGCGGCGGAGTACGAAGAGACGCGCGACAAGGCGCGCGCGGTGATTCAGGCACTCGAACTGGCGCAGCGAGGATTGTAGGGCGACATGCTATTGGTCATCGACAATTACGACTCGTTTACCTACAACCTCGTGCAGTACCTCGGGGAGCTGGGGGCGGAGATCCGCGTCCATCGCAACGACGAAATCACGGTCGACGGCGTCGAAGCGATGAATCCTGATCGCATCGTCATTTCCCCGGGCCCGGGGCGGCCCGAAGACGCGGGCATCACGCCGGAGGTCATCCGCCGCCTTGGGCACAGGACGCCGATTCTCGGCGTCTGCCTCGGGCACCAAGCGATCGGCATGGTTTACGGCGGGACGGTCTGCCGAGCGAACACTCCGATGCACGGCAAGACGTCGACAGTCGTGCACGACGGGAAGGGGGTCTTCAGGGGCATGACGGAGCCGTTTCAGGCGGGCCGGTACCATTCGCTGGTGATTTCGGGCGCCGACGTTCCAGCGGATCTCGAAGTGGCCGCCCGAACGCGGGAGGACGACGTCATCATGGCGGTGCGGCATCGAGCGTATCCGGTGCATGGAGTGCAGTTTCATCCTGAGTCGGTGCTGACCGACG
>DATCJA010000025.1:0-36162 GCA_036507475.1 Vicinamibacterales bacterium | reverse complement strand
GCGTCCACCACGTGCACGACCGGCTTGCTGAACTCTGGCGCTATCTTCACCGCCGTGTGCTGACGGCTGGTCGTGGCGCCGCCGATCAGCAGCGGAATGGTGAAGCCCCGGCGCTCCATTTCGCGCGCGACGAACACCATTTCGTCGAGCGACGGCGTGATGAGGCCACTGAGACCAACGAGATCGGCGTGCTCGTCCACGGCGGTCTGGAGAATCCTGTCGGCCGGCACCATGACGCCCAGGTCGACCACCTCGTAGTTGTTGCACCCCAGCACGACACCGACGATGTTCTTGCCGATGTCATGCACGTCGCCTTTGACGGTGGCCATGACGATCTTGCCTGACGAGCGCCCCGAGGTCATTCCTCTCCGCTTTTCCTCCTCCATGTAGGGCAGCAGGTACGCGACCGCCTTCTTCATCGCGCGGGCGCTTTTGACGACCTGCGGCAGAAACATCTTGCCGGCGCCGAACAGGTCGCCGACGATCTTCATGCCGTCCATCAGCGGCCCCTCGATGACGTCGAGCGGACGCGGAAGCTTCTGCCGCGCCTCTTCGACGTCTTCTTCGAGGAAATCGATGATGCCGTGCACGAGCGCATGCGCGAGTCGCCGCTCGACCGCGGCCGCCCGCCACGACAGGTCGTGCTCCTTTCGCGCCGCCACACCTTTGACGGTTTCCGCAAACTGGACCAGCCGTTCGGTCGCATCCGGCCGGCGGTTGAAAATCACGTCCTCGACTCGCTCGAGCAGGTCTGCCGGAATATCTTCGTACACCGCCAGCTGGCCGGCATTGACAATACCCATGTCCAGCCCGGCTTTGATCGCGTGATACAGAAACGCGGAGTGAATCGCTTCGCGCACCACGTCGTTGCCACGGAACGAAAAGGACAGATTGCTGATGCCTCCGCTGACTTTTGCGCCCGGACAGCGGGCCTTGATGGTGCGCGTCGCCTCGATGAAATTGACGGCGTAGTCGTTGTGCTCCTCGAGGCCTGTCGCGATGGCGAGGACGTTCGGGTCGAAGATGATGTCGAGCGGATCGAATCCGGCGCGATCCACGAGCAGGCGGTACGCACGCTCGCAGATTTCCACCTTGCGTGCGGACGTGTCGGCCTGGCCCTGCTCGTCGAACGCCATGACGACGACGGCTGCGCCGTAGAGATGTACCAACCTCGCTTTGTGCAGGAAATCTTCTTCGCCCTCCTTCAGGCTCAGGGAGTTGACGATGGCCTTCCCCTGCACGCACTTCAGGCCCGCTTCAATTACCGACCACTTCGAGCTGTCGATCATGAAGGGCAGCCGCGCAATCTCGGGTTCGGTCGCGATGACGTTCAGGAACGTCGTCATCGCAGCCTCGGAGTCGAGCATGCCCTCGTCCATGTTGACGTCGACGATGTTGGCTCCGCCCCGAACCTGACCGAGGGCGACATCGGCCGCGTCGACGAACTGGCCACCGGTAATGAGCCGCGCGAACCGCTTCGAGCCGGTCACGTTCGTGCGCTCGCCGATCATGATGAAGTTGCTGTCGGGGCGGATGGTGAGGGTTTCGAGGCCGGCGTATTGGGTGAACGTGGCCGGGATCCGGGATCCGGGATCCGGGATCCGCGGGGATCCGGGATCTGGGATCTGATCGACAGTCCCCCCGGATCCGGGATCCCCGATCCCGGATCCCGGGAAAGGTCGCGGCCGCGGCGGCAGTCCGGCAATCGCCGCACCCACGGCTCGCATGTGACCGGGCGTGGTCCCACAACAGCCGCCGAGGATGTTGACGAATCCCGATTCCGCGAAGTCGCGCAGGAGTCGCGCGGTGTCCGGCGGCAGCTCGTCGTACTCGCCGAAGGCATTCGGCAGGCCGGCATTTGGGTAGGAGGTGACGTAACACTCGGCAATTCGCGCGAGCTCGGCCAGAAACGGGCGCATCTGTGCGGCGCCCAGGGCGCAGTTGAGCCCGACGCTGAACGGCCGGGCATGCCGGATGGACACGTAGAAGGCGTCGAGCGTCTGACCCGAGAGCGTCCGCCCGCTCTGGTCCGTAATCGTGGCGGAAATCATCAGGGGCAGCTCGGTGGAGCGCTCCTCGAAGGTCTCGAGAATCGCAGCGATCGCAGCTTTCGCGTTGAGCGTGTCGAAGATCGTTTCCACGAGCAACAGGTCGACCCCACCGTCAATCAACCCCCGAACCTGGTCCCGATACGCGCTACGCACCTGATCGAATGACACCGCCCGCAGGGCTGGATTGTTCACGTCGGGCGAAATCGACAGCGTGCGATTTGTCGGCCCAATCGCGCCTGCGACGAACCGAGGGCGGTCGGGCGTCTTCCGGGACCATTCGTCTGCTGCGGCCCTTGCGACTCGCGCGCCCTCGAGGTTCAATTCGTACGCGACCGCCTCGAGTCCGTAGTCGGCCTGCGCGATGGCGGTGCTGCTGAAGGTGTTGGTCTCGATGATGTCCGCACCGGCGTCGAGATACTCGCGGTGGATCGCGCCGATGACGTCGGGCCGCGTCAACGCGAGAAGATCGCCGTTGCCCTTCAACTCGCGCGGATGGTTGCGGAACCGTTCGCCGCGGAAGTCCGTTTCCGCCAGGCTGCGGCGCTGAATCATCGTCCCCATGGCGCCGTCAAGGAGGAGGATGCGTCTTGCGAGCAGGGTATGCAGTTGATCGCTGATCGTCATCGCGGGTTCGTGGTTTTGGAGCGCCGGGTCCGCTTCGCGGCATCCGGCCTGCGTACGTAGGGCGGGTCCTGGGCAGCAGACCCGCCGGGCTTGGGGACCGAGAGCTCCGGCTTCACCCCCGATGCAACCAGTACGACAAACGGATCGCCGCTTTGCTTCGCGCCAACCTGAACGCGGACATGGCGCAGCCCCGCGCTCTCGAGGAGGCGCTCGATCTCAGCCTCCGTAAAACCGAGCCATCGATCGCCGAACTTGGTGCTCACCCATTTCTGGTCGTGCTTGCGCAGATCGAGCAGGAGCACCCGTCCGCCCGGCTTGAGCACGCGAACCGCTTCGGTCAGCGTTTCCTCCGGCACGGCGGCGTGGTGCAGCGCCTGGGAGAGCAGGGCCACGTCGACCGAGTGGTCGCGAAGCGGAAGCCGCGCGAGATCGCCCTTCTTCCACTGCACGTTGGTGACATGCCGACGTGCCGCCAGCGCTTTCGCGCGCTCGAGTACTTCGTCCGATCGATCGATGCCATAGACGGTTCGCGCCCAGCGGGCAGTTTCGAGCGTCAGATAGCCCTCGCCGCAACCGATATCCGCAACGTCGAGGGCGGGGAGGAGGTGCCCGACCGCGCGGGCCCACGCGGCCCAGCTGCGCCCTGGAACGAGCTGCCTCATGTCCCCATGCGTTTCGAAGTTCTCCTTGCGGTGACGGAGCACCTCGTGCAGCCGGGCTTCGTCTTCCTGCACTGTGGGGTCGGCCGACGCGCCGGCGAACTGCGCATCCAGGAGGCTCCAGAGCGGCCCCTGGCCATCGGCGCGGCCCTCGTCGGCTGCGAGCCGGTAATAGACGTACCCGCCTTCAGGCTCTTCGACCACGAGCCGCGAGTCCTTGAGCAGCCCCAGATGGCGCGACACGCCCGACTGCGCCACGCCGAGAATCCCGGTCAGCTCGCTCACATTGAAGCGATCCTGGGCCAGCACGCGCAGGAGCCGAAGACGCGTGCCGTCGGCGAGCAGCCGAAAGAGGGCGGAGGCGCGCTGCATCGTATCTATAAATCTACATATATTGATACAACATCGTCAATTTGGTGCGGATGGACACGCGGAATTACGAGGCTTTTCGCGTGCGACGCGCGCGCGCGGTCCTCAACGCGCTGATGTCGATTGCAGCGTTCGTTCCTTTTCGCGCATAATCGGATTCCACACATTCGGCCGCCCCGCACGGGCTTACCGGACCGTCTCAACTGATTGAGCGCTACTCAGAACAAGCCTTCGACTCTGCACCGGCCGCGACATCGGCGTGGCCGGTAGGAGTCCGTTATGCGGCTCGAAACGCGAATTTTGTACTCGTTGCGTCGGAAGCCGCATAACGGACTAGGGCGCGCGAAGCGCGCCAAGGAGATACTGGCTACCAGCCGAGGAGCGCTACGGGGATATCAAGGGACGGAGCCCCTTGGCTGGTTCGGGAAGGACATACCACTAACTCCCCAACGAAAGGACTGTCGTCAGCGATGGGATCAGCAGCATTGTTTGAAGCCGCGAAGAGTATTCGCGATTGGTCACTCAACGAAGGCCGCACGTCGACTTCTCCCGTCAAGGCCGTCGAGGCGTACGCCTCGCTGGTGTTCAACGACAAGATGCAGCAGGAACGGCTGCCGAAGCCGGTGTATCGCGCCCTGCGCGCGACCATTACCCGCGGTGAGGCCCTTGATGCGGCTACCGGCGACGCCGTGGCGACGGCGCTGAAGGAGTGGGCCGTCGAGCACGGCGCCACGCACTACACGCACTGGTTCCAGCCGATGACGGGCATCACGGCGGAAAAGCACGATTCTTTTCTCGCTCCGACGACTCAGGGGACGGCCATCACCGAATTCCGCGGCAAGGAGCTGATCCAGGGCGAGCCAGACGCCTCGAGTTTCCCGTCAGGCGGGATGCGCTCGACGTTCGAGGCCCGTGGCTACACGGCCTGGGATCCCACGAGCCCGCCATGGCTGCACGTGACCATCAACAGTGCCACGCTCGTCATTCCAACGGCGTTCGTGAGCTGGACGGGTGAGGCGCTCGACAAGAAGACGCCGCTGCTCCGCTCGATGGAAGCTGTCTCGAAGCAGGCGGTTCGCGTCCTCAAGCTGTTCGGCTCGACCGCCGAGCGCGTGTTCCCGACGTGCGGTCCCGAGCAGGAGTACTTCCTGATCGATCGCAACTTCTATTTCGCGCGTCCGGACCTGATCAACGCCGGCCGCACCCTGTTTGGCGCGAAGCCGCCGAAGGGGCAGGAGATGGAGGATCAGTACTTCGGTTCGATCCCCGAGCGCGTGCTCGCGTGCATGGCGGACGTCGAGCTCGAGCTGTTCAAGATCGGCGTTCCGGTCAAAACCCGCCACAACGAGGTGGCGCCGAGCCAGTACGAGATCGCGCCGGTGTTTGAAAACGCGAATCTCTCGGTCGATCACCAGATGATGACGATGGAGACGCTGAAGCGGGTGGCGCCGAAGTACGGATTGGCGTGCCTGCTGCACGAAAAGCCGTTTGCGGGGGTCAACGGCTCCGGTAAGCACAACAACTGGTCGTTATCGGACGAATTCGGAAACAACCTCTTGAGCCCGGGCGACACGCCGCACGACAACATGCAGTTCCTGGTGTTTTGTGCCGCCGTCATCCGGGCGGTCGACATGTGGCAGGGGCTGTTGCGCGCCAGCATTGCGAGCGCGGGCAACGACCATCGCCTCGGTGCGAATGAGGCGCCGCCGGCGATCCTGTCCATTTTCCTGGGCGACATGCTCACGGACATCTTCGACCAAATCGAGAAGGGAAGCGCCAAGTCGACCAAGCAGGGTGGGACGCTCGACATCGGCGTCAGCGTGCTGCCAAAACTTCCGCGTGACGCCGGCGACCGAAATCGTACCAGCCCGTTTGCTTTTACCGGCAACAAGTTCGAGTTCCGCGCGGTGTCCTCCGGCCAGAATATCTCCTTCCCGAACACGGCGCTGAACGCGGCGATGGCCGAGTCGCTCGACTACGTGGCGACGGAGCTCGAGAACGCGACCGCCAAAGGCGGGGAGCTGAACAAGGCAGTCGGCAAACTGCTGACGAAGGTCATCAAAGCGCACAAGCGCATCATCTTCAACGGCAACAACTATGCGCCCGAATGGGAAAAGGAAGCGGCCAGGCGCAAGCTCCTCAACCTGAAGAATACGGTCGACGCGTTGCCGCAGCTGGTGACGAAGGAGGTCACCACGCTTCTCGACAAATACAAGATCCTCAACGAGCGTGAGATCCACGCGCGGTACGAGGTGTTCCTGGAAAATTACAACAAGACGGTCAACGTCGAGGCCAACCTGATGGTCCTGATGGCAAACCGCTATATCCTGCCTGCCGCGCTCGAGTACCAGAAGCAGGTTGGGCAAAGCGTGGCGGCCGTCAAGAGCGGGGGCGGGACGACCGTGCAGGGCAAGAAACTGCTGACGACCTACACGAAGCTCGTGGATCGGTTCAAAGCGCAAACGGACGCGCTCGAGTCGCTGCTCGACCGCACTGGTGGCCCGGCCGAGAAGCACGCCAAGTACACGCGTGACAAGGTCATTCCCTCGATGGGCAAGCTCCGTGAGCTCGGCGACCAAATCGAAGTGCTCACGCCCCACGAGATCTGGCCGCTGCCTACGTACAGGGAGATGCTCTTCGTGAAATGAGAGTAGGCAGTAGGCAGTGGAGAAGGGCCGGCGGACGTGCCGGCCTTTTCTTTCTGCCCACGAGGATCCGACATGGGCTGCTGGCTACCAACCACGAACCACTAACCAGCCACCAGCCACCAGCCACCAGCCACACAGCGACCAGCCACCAGCGACCAGATACCTGGTACCTGGTACCTGGTACCCATCCTGCAAGAACGCATTGTCGACCTTGGCTGCCATGCGGCTGGCGTGGACTAGCGGCCTGGGATCTACGGCCAATCGTTCGCGGCGATCCAAAATTTCGTGCGTCGTCCGAGAGGTTTCGTCCGTGCCTCCGTCGCGTTCAGCCCGAGGTCATGCTCGATGTCACGAATGCCTTCCGTGAGGGCGCTGGTGACCGTGTTGGTGACCCAGGACGGTGCGCGAAGCGGAACCTGCCCGGCCGGTTTTGACCGGCGGGCCGCACGAGCAACCCCGGCCTGCCATTTCGAACCCAAGCACGTATCCAAAAGGATGGAACCAGAGGGGGACCTGAGCGGCGAGTCGTGTAACGGCCGTCCTACGACGTGGCGTGTAACGACTTACGTGTTTTGGCTCTGATGAATTCATGAACGGCATGGGTATTCTCGAGAGGCTTCGTCCTCAACCACGGTGGAAACATGCAGATCCGGCGGTCCGGGCGGCCGCCGTGTACGACCTCGGCCCGGACGAGGCCGAGGCGCTGCACCTGCTCGCCCGCGAGGACCCGGAGCCGCGAGTGCGCCGAGCCGCGGTCACGCGGGTCGACGCCGCTGACGTGCTTGCCGAGGTCGTGAAAACGGATCCGGACGAGGACGTGCGAGCCGAAGCCGTTCGCGGCCTCGCGGGGCTGGCGGCTGAAGCTGACGACATCACGAATGCGCTCGAGGCGGCGCGGCAGCTCGTGGCGCTCGGGAAAACAAAGGAGCTCATGCTGGTGGCGCGCGAGAGCTCCAATCTCGACGTCCGCGGGGCCGTCGTCGATCTCCTGGACGATCCCAAGGCGCTGGCGGCCATCAGCCGGCAGGCGCGCGACAGCGCGACACGGTTGCGCGCCCTCGAGCGGCTGACTGACGGCGACGAGATTCTCAACGTCGCGCTCAAAGCGGAGCACACCGACACTGCGGTCGCGGCGCTCGAACGGATAACCGTCACGAGCGCGCTCACCGAGGTCTCGCAGCGCGCGCGCAACAAGGTCGCAGCTCGTCGCGCCCGCGCGAGGCTTCGCTTGATGGTGGAAGCCACGAAGCCTGCTGCTGCCGCCGAGATCCGGATGAGCGCGGAAGACCGGCAGCGCGCGCTCGACTTGCTCCATCGCGCCGAAGGACTCGTGGCGGTTGCCGATCCGGACGAAGCCGGCAGCTCGCTGGCCGTCGTCCGTTTGGCGTGGGCCGAGCTGCAGGCCGACGCCGAGCTCGATGTTGCGCTCGTGCAGCAGTTCGAAGCCGCCAGCGACGCGGTGCGCGAAGCCATCGCCGAGCGCCAGCGGGAACGGGCAGCAGAAGAGGAACGGGCGCGAACGCTGGCGCGCGAGCAGGCGGATCGGACGGCCATCTGCGAGGAGATCGAGGCGCTCTCCGTCGACGGTGGAGCGGATCGCATCGCCGAGTTGAAGGTACGGTGGGACAACCTGCCGCCGATGCCGTCTGAGTACGCCGCGCCGCTGACCCGCAGGTTTCAGGACGCGTGTCGCACATTCGAGGATCGCGAGCGTCGCCGCCTGCTTGCCGAAGCTGCGGCAGCACGACTCGACACCCTCGCCACCGAGCTCGAGCAGCTGGCCGGATCGGACCAGGCGCCGGACGACATCATCGCGCGGTGGCGTGGACTGCGGCGCGATGCTGACGTCCTTCGGGAGCATGCGTCGTCGAATCCGGGTGCGGCGGAGCGACTGGAGCATGCGATCGCGCGGCTCGAGGAGAAGGAACACCAGCAGGCGGCGATACGCGCAAAGCAGGAGCAGGACAACCTGCGGCGCCTCCAGCAGCTGTGCCGTCACGCCGAAGCATTGGCCGCCGCCGAACAGGTCACGCTGAAGGCGGGTACACGCACCGTGCGCGACATCCGGGCCGCCATCGATCAGCGTCCGTCGTTGCCGTCGAAGAAGGACTGGCAGGAGCTTCACGCGCGCCTCGAAACCGCCCGCGCAAAGCTGGCGCCAAAAGTTCAGGAGCTCCGCGAGGCCGACGAGTGGCAGCGTTGGGCGAACCTGCAGGTGCAGGAAGAGTTGTGCGGACAGATGGAAGCGCTCAAGGACGAACAGGATGCCGAAGCCGCGGCGCGACGCATGCGTGAGCTGCAGGCACGCTGGAGGGAAGTGGCGCTGGCGCCGCCGGCCAAGGGCGAAGCGATGTGGCGCCGCTTCAAGGTTGCCCAGGACGAGGTGTTCGCACGCACGGGAGCATACTTCGCGGCGCAGGCCGAGGAGCGCGCCGCAAATCTGGCGAAGAAGCAGGCACTCTGCGAGCGTGCCGCGGGCCTTGCCGATTCGACCGATTGGGTGCCCACCGCCGTGGCGCTGCAGGTGCTGCAGGCCGAGTGGAAGACCATCGGACCCGTCACACGCGGTCACGAGAAAGCCGTCTGGGAGAGGTTCCGCGGCGCCTGCGATCGCTTCTTCACGCGACGGCAGCAGGATCTGAAGCACCGCAAGGAAGCGTGGGCAGCCAACCTCGCAAAGAAGGAAGAGCTGTGCGGGAAGGCAGAAGCGCTTGCCGATTCCACAGACTGGGAGGTCGCGGCTGCGCAAATCCGACACCTCCAGGTCGAGTGGAAGACAATCGGCCCGGTTCGGAAAGCGAAGTCGGAGGCTGTGTGGCAGCGGTTTCGCACTGCGTGCGATCGATTTTTCGACCGCTTCAAGCATCGCGATCAGGTGGAGCTGGCGTCGAAGGCCGAGCCGCGCGAATCAGCGATTCGCAACCTGGAACGGCTGCTGCCGCCGGACGGCACCGATGGCAGCGCCCCTCCCGATGGCCTGTTTGCCGTCATCCAGCAGGCGCGAGAGCATTGGCAGCAGGCGCCGGAGCTGCCGCGGCAGATGCAGCAGGACCTCGCCGTTCGCTATCACGAGGCACTGGGCCGGCTAATGGCGACGTGGCCCGCCGCGTTCAGCGGCACCGATCTGGATCCCGACGTCACTCGAAAGCGGATGGAGAAGCTGGTGACGAGGGTCGAGGAGCTCGTGTCTGCGCCTGGCCATCACGCCGCGCAGCTTTCACCAGCTGAGCTGCTCGCGCGGCAATGGCGGGAGCGGCTCGCGTCGAACACCATCGCCGGCAGTCGTACAGCGGAAAACGAGGAGTCGCGGTGGCGAGCTGCGGAGCAGGACGTTCGCAACGCTCAAGCGCAGTGGATGCGACTCGGCCCGGTGCCGGCCGACATCGCGGGACCGCTCAACGAACGGTTCCAGCGTGCGTGCCGGAGGTTTTTCGAGCAAAGAAAACGCGCGTCTTGAATTGGACGATCGATGATCGATGATCTGAGCATCGATTGAGCCATCGATGCATCGACGCGTCGATCCAATCTCGAATCATCGATACATCGAGTGAAATCATCGATCATCGTTCATCGATCATCGATGGTTCAGCCTTCCAGGTAGGTATATCCGTAGAGCCCGTCCTCGTAGAATCGCAGCAGCCGCCCCGCCCCTTCGTAATCGATGCGGCCGCCGCGGACGGCGGTTTCAACGTCGGTGCGCAGCTTGCCGAGCAGTATCTCGGCGTCGAACTCCACGTAATCCAGCACCTCGCGTACGGTGTCGCCCTTGATCAGGGTGTCCAGGCGAGCCTCGCCGTTCGCGTCGAGGCTGACGTGCACCGCGTGCGTGTCGCCGAACAGGTTGTGAAGGTCGCCCAGGATCTCCTGGTAGGCCCCGACGAGAAAGACGCCCAGGTAGTACGAGCCGCCGTTGACCGTGTGAAGCGGCAGGGTCTTCTTGACGTCGCGCCGGTCGACGAAGCGATCCAGCTTGCCGTCGGAATCGCACGTGATGTCGCCAAGGACCGCGTGATTGGTGGGCCTCTCGTTCAGACGGTGAATCGGCATGACGGGAAACAGCTGCTTGATGGCCCAACTGTCGGGAATCGACTGGAAGAGCGAGAAGTTGCAGAAGTACGTATCCGACAGCTGCTCGTCCAGATTCTGCAAATCCTCCGGCACTTCGGCCATCGTCTGGACGATCTTCTGTAGCTTCGTGCAGATCGCCCAGAAGAGGTTTTCGGCCATGCTCCGCTGGTCGAGCGGCAGGTAGCCGCCATTGAACAGGCTAATGGCCATGTCCAGCGCTTGTTGGGCGTCGTGGAATGCCTCGAGCGCGTTGCGCGCCGTGACGTTGTTGTAGGTTTCGACCAGGTCAACGAGAGGCTGCTCCCACTCGGGATTCGGGGTGATGGGGACTTTTTCGTCGCCGAACCCGGACACGCCGAGCACGTTGAAGACCAGCACGCTGTGGTACGCGACGACCGCGCGACCGCTCTCCGAGACGATCGTCGGATGGGGCACCCCCGCCTCGTCACAGACCGTCTGAATGTGATAGACGACGTCGTTGGCGTACTCCTCGAGCGTGTAATTCATGCTCGACTCGAAGTTCGTCTGCGAGCCGTCGTAATCGACGCCCAGACCCCCGCCGACGTCCAGATACTGCAAACCGGCACCGAGCCGCGCGAGCTCGGTGTAGACACGGGCCGCCTCGTTGAGCGCCCCTTTCACGATGCGGATGTTGGTGATCTGGCTGCCCAGGTGGAAGTGGAGCAGCGTGAGGCAGTCCTGCATACCGCGCGCCTTCAGCTCTTCGAGGCCGCGCATGATCTCGGTGACGGTCAGCCCGAACTTCGAGCGGAAGCCGCCGGACGACTGCCAGCGTCCGCTTCCGCGCGCCGCCAGCTTGACTCGCATCCCAATCTGGGGCCTAACCCCAATCTTTTCAGCCGTTTCGAGGATGAGGCCCAGCTCTGTGTACTTCTCGACAACCGGGATGATGTTGCGGCCAATCTTCAGGGCCAGCATCGCCGTTTCGATGAACTCGGCGTCCTTGAAGCCGTTGCAGATGATAGGCGTGTCGTTATCCGCGAGCGCGACCACCGCCAGCAGTTCGGGCTTCGACCCGGCCTCGAGACCAAACCGATACGGCCGTCCGAAGTCCAGCACCTCCTCGACGACCTGGCGCTGCTGGTTGACCTTGATCGGATACACGCAGCTGTAGCCACCGTGGTACTGGTTCTGAGAGATGGCCGCCTGGAAGGCCGCATGAATCTCGCCGAGACGATGCCGGAGGATGTCGGTAAAACGAATCAGGACCGGCAGGCTGATGCCGCGAAGCTGAAGACGGTCGACCAGTTCCTTGAGGTCGATGGCACGCGCAGGGTCCTTGGTCGGATGAACCTGCATGTGCCCCGTGGCGTTCACCGAGAAGTAGCCGTGACCCCAACGCGGCACCTCGTAGAGCTCGCTGGCGTCTTGGACGCTCCATGCTCTGGTGGACGACGTGCTCGCCACGGCGGGCGACGGACGCCCGTTGGTTACCGTGCTCATCTCGGTTTCATGATACGAGGTCTTTTGTCTTTAGTCTCTAATCTTTTTAGATCGTTCGGGTCGTTCGGATCGTTCGGATCGTTCGACTAGAATGTCGTTTCCATGTCCGTGAGGCTTCCCTCCATCAAGCTGGTGCTGCTGCCGAAGGACACGAACGCGTACGGGACGATCTTCGGAGGCGTCATCCTGTCCCACATCGACCTCGCTTCGGCGGTGGAAGCTCGCAAGACTGCGCCGCATCGGTACGTGACGCGAGCGATGCACGAGGTCGAGTTCCACGAACCGGTGTTCGTGGGTGACGTGGTCAGCTTTTATACGGAGACCATCCGCGTCGGCCGCACGTCGCTCACCGTGCGGGTGTTGGTGGAAGCTGAGCGATGGAGCGCCAGTCCCACCGCGCCGAGAGGGGCGGGTTGCGGCGAAGTGGTAAAGGTCACCGAGGCTGAAGTGGTGCTGGTTGCCGTGGACAATCATGGACGGCCGATGCCCATTCGGCCGGAACCGATGCAGGCCTAGGACAAGTAGAAAGTGGAAGAAGTGGAAGAAGTGGAAAAGTAAGTGGAAAGTAGAATTGGAGTCTGCCGAATCCTTTTATGGCAGATGGCGCTCGGGAAACAGTGCACTCGTAACTTACTTTTCCACTTCTCCAGTTTTTCCACTTTTCCACTTCTACAATGTTCTCAATGAAATGGGTGAGCACAAGGCGCGCCGCGCCGCCGGTGCCGTTTATCGATGCGCTGTTTGCCGGCACCGCGCCGGACGGCGGTTTGTACTTTCCAGAGCGTTTCGACCCCCTGCCTGCGTCGAGACTCGAGACGGTCAGGTCCGGGGGGCTCGCCGAAATCGCCACCGCCGTCGGCACCCACCTGCTGGCGGGCGACATCTCCGAGCTGGACATGGGACGGATCGTGCGCGATGCGCTCGATTTTTCGATTCCGCTCGTCCAGGTGGCAGACCGTGTGTGGGCGCTCGAACTGTTCCACGGACCGACGCTGGCCTTCAAGGACGTGGGCGCGCGCGTACAAGCGCGGCTGCTGCACCACTTCACGGACGGGACGCCGCTGACGATTCTGGTGGCCACGTCCGGGGACACTGGCAGCGCCGTTGCGCAGGCTTTCCACGGGGTGCCGGATTCACGCGTCTTTGTTCTGTATCCCGAGGGTCAGGTGACCGACGTCCAGGAGGCGCAAATGGCCTCCCTCGGCGGCAACATCACCGCCGTCGCAGTGCACGGCACGTTCGACGACTGCCAGCGTCTGGTCAAGGAGGCGTTCGCGGACGACGAATTGCGCAAGCGCGTATGGCTGACCCCGGCCAACTCGATCAACCTCGGCCGGCTGCTGCCGCAGGTGTTTTATTACTTCCTGCTGGCGCCCCTGGGTCCGGCCGGACGCTACGATCCGGCGTGGCTGGGTCCGGCTAAAGCCGGACACTACGACCGCGAACTGGTTGTGTCGGTGCCCAGCGGGAATTTCGGCAACCTGACAGCAGGCCTGATTGCCAAACGCATCGGTCTGCCGGTCGGTCGTTTCATCGCCGCGACAAACGTCAACGACGTCGTCCCGGAGTATCTCCGGTCAGGCATCTACACACCGCGGCCGTCGGTGCGGACCGTCGCGAACGCGATGGACGTCGGGGCCCCCAGCAATTTCGAACGGATACGCGCCCTGTACGACGACGACATCGATCGGATGCGTGAAGATCTCGTGGGCGCGGCCTTTGACGATGCGAATGTTGTGGCGGAAATTGGACGGGTGTATCGCGAGCACGGTTATTTGCTCGACCCGCACGGCGCAATCGCCTGGCTGGGTCTTCACGAGCATCTCTCCACCCATCCACGCGCAGCGGGCGTCTTCCTCGCCACCGCGCATCCTGCAAAGTTCCGCGAGGTCGTGGAGCCAGCCATCGGAGAGAAAGTGGCGCTGCCATCGACGCTCGCCGACGCGCTCGCACGCCCGCGCCACAGCGTCAGACTCGCCGTGAACTATCCTGCGCTCGTCGATCTGGTACTGAGCTGATGGCCCTCATCGACACGTTCAGGCCGGAGCCCGGGACGCTGCGAACGCGCGAGGAGATTCCCGCCAGATACAAGTGGAATCTCACCTCCATCTGCCGCGATTGGGACGACTGGGCCACGAGCTATCGACAGCTCGAAGCAGCCGTCGAATCGTTCAAGACACTGCAGGGGACGCTGGCGCAGGGTTCGGGGCACCTGCTGTCGGCGTTTCGCGCGATGGACGAGATGGGCGCGCTCAGCTACCGGGTCTGGTACTTTGCGGCGCTCCAGTACGACGAAGATCAGCGGAACAACGACATCAACGCACGTCGGCAGCAGGTGCAGATTCTGTTCGCGCGCCAGCAGCAGGCGAGTTCCTGGTTCAATCCGGAGCTGCTGGCCATCTCGCTCGAGACGGTTCGCGGCTGGCTGACGGCCGACGCGGATCTGGCCCTCTACCGCTTTGCCATCGAGAGCCTGTTTCACGAGCAGGAGCACGTGCTCGACAAGAACGGTGAGCGTCTCTTGTCGTATGCCGGACGATTCAACAGCGTTCCTCACGACAGCTATGCTGCGCTGACGACGGCGGACATGAAGTTCTCCTCAATCACGCTCAGCACGGGCGAGCGGATCACCTTGAGCTACGGTCAATACCGTGCTGTGCTCGAGACGAACCGGCATCAGGAGGATCGAGCCGCGGCGTACCGCGCGTTTCACGGCGCCTACGCCGACAATCAGAACACGTACGCTGCACTCTACTCCGGCGTACTGCAGCGGGATTGGTTCCACGCGCGCGCACGCAACTACACGTCGACGCTCGATGCCGCGTTGCACGGCAACAACATCCCGCCGGCTGTCGTGGAAAACCTGATCGCCGCCACACGCCAGGGGGTCGAGCCGTTGCGACGCTACCATCGCCTGCGGCGGCGCGTGCTCGGGGTGGACGCGTACCGGTTGTTCGACGTCTTCGTCCCGCTCGTCGAGCACGACGTCCGATATCCCTATGACGAGGTGGGGTCGTGGATCGTGGAGTCGGTTGCCCCGCTCGGCCGCGAGTACCAGCAGCAGGTCCGCCGCGCGTTCGAGGAACACTGGATCGACGTGTTCGAGAACGCCGGGAAGCGGCACGGCGCGTACTCGGCTCCCGTGTACGGGGCGCACCCGTACATACTCCTCAACTATAACGAGACACTCGACGCCGTCTTTACGCTCGCGCACGAGATGGGGCACTCGATGCACACGCTGCTCTCCCACTGCACGCAGCCGTTCGTGTATGCCGGCTACACTATCTTTGTCGCAGAGGTGCCGTCGACGCTGAACGAGGCGTTGTTCCTCGACTTCATGCTGGAGCGGGCGCGCTCGCGCGACGAGCGGATCGTGCTGCTGCAGCATGCGATAGACAGCATTACGGGCACCTTCTACACGCAGGTGCTCTTCGCGGATTTCGAGCTGCAGGCACATCGGTTGGTCGAGAACGATCGACCCGTGACGGCCGACACGCTCAACGAGCTGTTCCGAGGATTGCTGCGCGACTACTACGGCGACGCGCTGGACGAGGAAGCCGTCTCTGCCGTCACCTGGACGCGGATCCCGCATTTCTTCAGCACGCCCTACTACGTGTACCAGTACGCCACGTGCTTCGCCTCCACCGCGAGGCTGATGCAGGACCTGCGGGCGCCGAATGAGGGGCAGCGCGAGGACGCCGTGCACCGGTATCTATCGCTGCTTCGCGCCGGTGGCAGCGATTACCCGATGACGCTGCTGGCGCGCACTGGGATCGACCTAAGTCAGCCCGATACGGTAGGCGCCGTGGCAACCGAGCTGGATGGGCTGGTGACCCGGCTCGACGAGGAACTGCGGGGCTGACGCGCACGCTGAAGCGTGCGCTCTACGGGTACAGGCGCAGCGACATGTGCGGGTGTGGCGCCATGCGCAGGTGTAGCGCGCAGGCTTCAGCCTGCGCGCGTCACCCGCTCACACTACCCGCGGCAGGTGGACGAGAATCTCCGTGCCCTGCCCGAGCGTGCTGTGGCAGGCAATTCGGCCCCCATGGGCCTCGACGATCCATTTGGCGATCGCCAAGCCGAGGCCGGCGCCGCCGGAGTGCGAGGTGCGGGCCTTGTCCGCGCGGTAGAACCGCTCGAATACCCGGGGTAAATCGTCGGCACTGATACCGGTGCCGGTGTCGCGCACCCGCAGACACGCCTCACCCCCTTCGGGCCACACGTCCACGTGCACCTGCCCGCCGGCCCGGTTGTACTGGATGGCGTTGGAAAAGAGATTCGTCACCAGGTCGGTGAGCCGGTCCCGATCTCCGACGACCGTGGCTTCGCGCAGACGGGTTTCGATGGTGACGCGCTTTTGCTCCGCGAGCGGCTGCACGATTCCCAGCGCATCGTTGACCACCGGCGCAAGGCCAACCGGCGCACGTTGAAGGGCCACGTCGGCGCTGTCCGCACGGGCCAGTGTCAGCAGGCGCTCCACTACGCGTCGCATGCGATCAGCCGCCCGCTGCGCCGTGTCGAACGAGCGGCGGTACTCCTCCGACGAGCGATCGCGTGAGAGCGCCCACTCGATTTCCGCTGAGATCGTCGCAAGGGGCGTTCGCAGCTCATGTGACGCATCGGCTGTGAACCGACGCTCGTTCTCGACGGCGAGTCGAAGCCGATCGAAGGCCTGATTCAGCGCGAGCGCCACCTGTTCGAGCTCGTTGTCGGTGTGTTCCACGGCGATTCGCGCTGTCAGGTCGCCGGCGCTCATGGCGGTTGCCGCCTGGCTGATTCGCGCCACCGGCGCGAGCGCGCGGCCCACGAGAAACCAGCCGCCCAGCAGCGACAGGACGAGCGCAGCCAGACCACCCGCCGCGGCAGTGCCCGCGAACGCCAAGATGTCGCGTCGTGCGTCGGCCAAGTCGCGACCGATCAGCACCAGCGCTCCGTTGGCGCCCGTCACCGTCACCTCCCGTCGACCGTCACGCGTGACGGTCCCCGCAGCCGCAGGTCGCGGGATGTCGAAGTCTCCCGGCGAGCGATCGACGAGCTCTCCCTCACGATTCCACACCGCATAGAAGGTGAGCGGCGCGGTGGCGCCATCGGTTTGGCGGTATTCGGGCGGAAGAACGAGGTCGAATTCGCCCGAGGCCATCGGCCGCAACCCCTGCACGAAGCCCGCTGCGCTCGACCGCAGACCCTGGTCGATGTCGGCAACCAGGGATCGCCAGAACAAGTAACAGACGGTGCCCGCAAACGTCGCGATGACGGCTGCGAGGATGAACGTGTACCAGAGCAGCAGCCGCGCGCGCAGCGAGCTAAGCATCGATCATGTAGCCCTCGCCGCGGCGGGTGCGAATCACGCCGGGACCGAGCTTGCGGCGAAGCGCGGCCACGTGAACGTCGACCACGTTGGACAGCACATCGGTGTCTTCGTTGTAGATGTGTTCGCAGATCGTCGAGCGTGCGACGACCGAGCCTCGCGATCGCGTCAGCAGCTCGAGGATCGCAAACTCACGCGCGGTCAGCTCGATAGGAGCCCCGGCCCGCAACACCTGCCGGCCTGCGGTATCGATCGCCAGTCCGCCAAGCTGCACGGTGGACGAGGGATTTCCGTAGGCCCGGCGAATCATCGCGCGGACGCGCGCGACGAGCTCCACCAGGGCGAACGGCTTCGTGAGGTAATCGTCGGCGCCGAGGTTCAAGCCGCGCACGCGGTCGTCGATCATGTCGCGGGCGGTCAGCACGAGCACCGGCGTCCTGATGCCATCGGCGCGAGCGGTCTGCAGCAGCGCCCATCCGTCGAGGCGCGGCAGCATCAAATCGAGGATGACGGCATCATAGGGCAACTCGCGGATCTTGAAGAGCGCGTCTTCACCGTCCTCCGCGAGGTCCACCGCGAATTCCTCTTCCTCGAGCGCTCGTCGAAGCGTCTGCGCCAAATCGCGCTCATCTTCGACGACGAGGAGCCTCACCGGCCGCGTCCTCGATTCTCATCCGGTTCGACGCGCAAGTCGTCGAACCACGTGGTGGCGCCGCCACCCGACCAGACGCCGGCGCGGCCCTCGTCGGCGACGGTCCGATCGCGGGCGCGTATCACGCCGATCCCGCCGAGCGATACCCGAATATCGTCGTCATCCTGCACGACGCGGATGCTGTGCCAGGCCGACACATCGAGCTCGAGCTCGTCTTCCTCATCGAGCTGGATGCGATTGCCTCGCACCACGCGATACAGCGCCAGCTCCTGGACGCGCAAATCGAGCGCCGCGAGATAGAAATTCTCCGCGTCCTGATATCGCCAGACCAGTCCGCCGACACGTTCGCCTTCCATGAGCTTGAGCCTGACCGACGCGCGCATCTGCGCTGGATGCGGCGTGTCGAGCACGGCCAACGAAAAGCCGCCGGCAGCGGCCGGATCCGCCAGATGTGTCAGGTAATGGTTTGGTCCTTCTGCGCGCACCAGCCATCGCCCCGCTGTCTGTTGGCGCGCGGCGGCAAACGTGAGACCGAGAGGCGGACTGTTGATCGGATCCTCGTCGAACGTACGCACCGCGACCTGCGCGCTCGCGCCTCGGAGCGCGAGCGCGGCGGCGATCACGATCAGCAGCGCGCGGATCCTGTTCACGAGAAACGAGTCGATTGTATCCGACCTGCGCGCGGTCTCCGCACGATCGCATCTTCATCATGCCTTCATGTACGGTGCATTACGCTGGCGTCCCCGTGATGATCAGGATCTTGGGTTGCGCTTCTGATCACGCCTCAGCGTGGAGCGCACAGTACAATGTCGGCGCTTCGAACACTCTATGAAACACGGATACGGAGCCCTCACATTCGTGACGGCAGCTTTGTGCATCAGCCCGCTCGCGGCGGCTCAGCAGGACAACATCACGCAGCAGGACAACGGCCGAAAGACGGCCCGCGCCGTTCGCGTGCCGGCCGGCGCCATCGACGTCGACGGGCGCCTGGCCGAGTCTGTCTGGCAGACCATCCCGGCGATTACGGAGTTCGTTCAGAAGGAGCCGGTCGAGGGTACGCGGCCAACCGATCAGATGGAGGTGCGGTTCGCGTACGACGACACTGCGTTGTACGTAGGCGCCCGTATGCATGCTGGCGGCGGCATCCAGGCCCCGATGGGGCGGCGTGACAACGGCGACCAGGCCGAGCATCTTCTCATCTCACTCGACACGTATCTCGATCGACGAACGTCGTCGACCTTTGGCGTCACCGCGTCGGGCGTCAGGCTCGACCGCTACTACGCAAGCGACAGACCGTGGGACGACGACGACAGTTTCGACCCCGTCTGGCAAGCGCGCACGAGCGTGGACACGCAGGGATGGGTTGCAGAATTGTGGATTCCCTTCTCACAGCTTCGCTTCACCGACCGCAGTCCGCAGGTGTGGGGCCTGAACATCCAACGATGGATCCCGTCGCGCAACGAGGAGGTGTACTGGGCGCTGATCTCGCGCACCGAGGAGCGGTGGGCGTCACTCTTCGGCGACCTGCACGGCATCGACGGCATTACGCCGAGTCGCCGGCTCGAGATCATGCCGTATGTGGCGAGCTCGGCGCATGTAATTGGCGATCGCGATCGAGACGATCCGTTCACTGGAGGCGGGAACCTCGAAGGGCGCATTGGCGTCGACGCGAAAATGGGTCTCGGCTCGAACCTGACGCTTGAGGCGACTGTCAATCCCGACTTTGGACAGGTCGAAGCCGACCCGGCCGAGGTGAATCTCTCGGCCTTCGAAACGTTCTTCAGCGAACGCCGGCCGTTCTTTGTCGAGGGCAACGATCTGTTGACGGGCAACGTCAACAACTATTTCTATTCGCGCCGCATCGGCGCGCCGCCGGCGGGACGGGCGTCGGCCGACTTCGTGGAGTACCCGGGCACGTCGACGATTCTGGGCGCCGCCAAGCTGACCGGGCGTCTGGAGTCGGGGCTGTCGGTCGGGATGCTGGGCGCGGTGACCGCCGAAGAATCCGCCCGCACGTTCGACGCGCCCGGCCTGTTCGGCCGCACGCGCGTCGCGCCGCGGACGACGTACGGCGTGACGCGTCTGCAGCAGCAGTTCGGATCGTCGGGGTCGACGACGGCGATGATGGCGACCGCCGTGCATCGCGATATCGCCGAGGGCGATCCGCTCGCGTCGCTACTCGCGCGCAACGCCTTCACCCTCAGCAGCGACTCCGTGATCCGTCTGAGGGACGGCGACTACGAAATGCAGGTGAACGGGGGGGTCACGTACGTCGGCGGCGACGCGCCCGCCATCGATCGTCTGCAGCGCGCGAGCGCCAGGTATCTCCAGCGTCCCGACGCCGCCTACACCTCCTACGACCCGCGGCGCACATCGATGACGGGCATGAAGCTCATTGCGAGTGTCGAGCGCAGCAATGCGCGGCACTGGTCGTGGGAGGTCGGCACGGACATCGAATCACCCGAGTTCGAGACCAACGACATCGGCCGCCTCGGCGCGGGAGACGGCATCGTCGGTTCTGGAGAAATCGAGTATCAGGAGACGGTTCCGGGCCGCTGGTGGCGCCAGTATTCCTTTACTCTGCAAACGCGCAACGAGTGGAACTATGGCGGCGACCGGCAGCAGGCGCAGTGGGAGCCGGGCGTCGAGATCACGTGGCCGAACTTCTGGCAAACAGAGCTGAGCGGCACGATCAATCCGCGCACGCAGGACCAGCGTCTGACGCGCGGCGGCCCGTCGATGGAAAAGCCGGCGAACTGGGAGATGTCCCTGAGCGTCGAGAGCAGCGAGTCGTCCCGGACGCGCGGCGACGTCGAGGCAACCTACGGTCGTAATGAGGATGGTGGACTGATGTTCAACGTGAACGGCGGCATCACGATGCAGCCGGGATCGCGGTGGCAGCTGTCCATCGGTCCGCAGTACGAACGGCAGATCGACACGCAGCAGTACGTGGCCACGCTGGCGGGAGGCGGCCCGGCGACCTACGGCGGGCGCTACGTGTTTGCCCACATCGACCGGTCGACCTACTCGACGGAGTTTCGCTGGAACTACACGTTCAAACCGGATCTGACGCTCGATTTCTATGGCGAGCCGTTCGCGGCCAGCGGTCGTTACGATCATATTGGCGAGCTCATGGCCGCGCGTACTCGGCAGCTTCGGGTCTATGGCACAGACGGAACGACGTTGACGACCCTAGCTGACGGGACACGTCGCGTGACCGACGGTTCCACCGGCTTTACGCTGCGCAACCCCGACTTCAACGTGCAGTCGTTCCGCAGCAACCTCGTGCTTCGCTGGGAGTGGCGCGCAGGCAGCGCGCTGTATCTAGTGTGGCAGCAGGATAGGGAATTGGAACTTCTCGCACCGGAGCGCGTGTCGGCGGGTGACATGTTCAGCTCCCTCGGCCGGCGGGGGGACAATTTCTTCGCCATCAAAGTCGCCTATTGGTTCTCGCCGAATTGACCCGGAGGCCTAAAGCCCTCCGGCTACCAGGACCCCGGTCTAAAGGCCTCGGGCGCTACCGGGACCCCGGGCGTACAGCCGGTAGCCGGAAACCTTCAGGTTTCCGGTAGACACATCCTTCATTTCTTTGTAACATTCCATCCGCATAGACGGATACATGGTCGCGATTCTCGAGCACATGTCGGCGCTTGCCGACCCAACCCGTTGCCGGATCCTGTTGCTGCTCGAGAAGCACGAGCTGACGGTGTCGGACCTCTGCGCCGTGCTGCAGTTGCCGCAGTCGAGCGTCAGCCGTCATCTGAAGACGCTCGCCGACGATGACTGGGTGACGTCGCGGCGCGATGGCACCAGCCGCTTCTACACCATGCCGCTCGACGATCTTGATTCCGGCGCGAGCGGGCTCTGGCCGCTGATTCGCGAGCAGGTGGCCGGGACGCCAAGAGCCGGTCAGGACCGGCAGCGGCTGCTTGGCGTGCTCGCGCGCCGCCGCACAAAGTCGGAGGAGTTCTTCGCCACCGCCGCCGCTGGATGGGATCGACTGCGGGGGGACCTGTTCGGCGACACCTTCTTCCTGTGGGCGGTCCTTGGATTGATCGATCCTTCCCTCACGGTCGGTGACCTCGGTTGTGGGACCGGACAGCTGACGGAGACAATTGCGCCGCACGTGCACCGCGTCATTGCAGTCGACGCCTCGGACGACATGCTGTCGGCGGCGCGCACGCGTCTCGACAAGCTGTCGAACGTCGACGTTCGGCAGGGGGAGCTCGAGGCGCTGCCGATCCAGCCAGCTGAGCTCGATGCGGCCGTGATGTCGCTCGTCCTCCACTACGCGCCGGATCCGGCGCGCGTGCTGTCGGAGGTTGCGCGCGTCCTCCAACCCGGCGGCCGCGTGTTGGTCGTCGACATGCTGCCGCATGAGCACGAGGAGTATCAGCAGCACATGGGACATGTCTGGCTCGGATTTTCGGACAAGCAGATTGTCCGGTTTCTTACGGGCACCGGGTTCGGGAACGTGCGGATTCGATCCCTGCCGACGGATCCCAATGCAAAGGGTCCGGCCTTGTTCGCAGCGGCGGCGACGCGACACAGGTAAATCCAGAGGAGAGCTTCATGGCCACAGCAGTAACTGAAAAGACGCACGCATTCGAGATGGCCGAAAAGGCAGGCCGGGTCCAGTACAAGGTGGCCGACCTGAAATTGGCCGAATGGGGACGCAAGGAGATTCGACTCGCCGAGCACGAGATGCCAGGCCTCATGGCTCTACGCTCGCGGTATGCGGGCAGGAGGCCTCTTGCGGGTGCCCGCATCATGGGCAGTCTGCACATGACGGTTCAGACCGCCGTGCTGATCGAGACGCTGTCCGAGCTTGGCGCCGACCTCCGCTGGGTGTCGTGCAACATCTTCTCGACGCAGGATCACGCCGCCGCGGCCGTTGTCGTAGGTCGCCCTGAGACGGGGGGAACGGTGGATTCGCCGAAGGGGATGCCGGTGTTCGCGTGGAAAGGCGAGACGTTGCCCGAGTATTGGTGGTGCACGGCCGAAGCGCTCGTCTGGCCCGACGGCGTCGGCCCGACGCTCATCGTGGACGATGGTGGAGACGCCACGCTGTTCGTGCATAAAGCGGCAGAGTTCGAAAGGGTCGGTAAGGTCCCGGAATTCGAGGTACACACGGACCCTGAGGAATGGGGCGTCATTCTCGACGTAATCCGACAGCAATTGAAGGGGCACCCAGGACGCTGGACCGCGGTCGCAGCAGGGGTTCGGGGCGTCAGCGAAGAAACCACGACGGGTGTCCATCGCCTGTACCAGATGATGGAGGCGGGCACGCTGCTGTTCCCCGCCATCAACGTGAACGATTCAGTGACGAAGAGCAAGTTCGACAACATCTACGGCTGCCGCCATTCGCTCCCGGACGGCCTTGCCCGCGCCACCGACGTGATGCTCGGCGGCAAGGTCGCGGTGGTCATGGGTTACGGCGAAGTCGGCAAGGGGTGCGCGCAGGCCCTGCGCGGCCAGGGCTGCCGCGTCATCATCACCGAAATCGACCCGATCTGCGCGCTGCAGGCGGCAATGGAGGGCTTCGAGGTGGCAACGCTCGACGACGTTGTCGAAACCGCGGACATTTTCATTACCGCAACGGGAAACAAGAATATCGTCACCGTTGACCACATGGCCCTCATGAAGGACAAGGCCATCGTCGGCAACATCGGGCACTTCGACAACGAAATCGACATCGCGGGCCTGAAGAAAGCCAGGGGCATTCAGCGCATCAACATCAAGCCGCAGTACGACGAGTGGAGGTTCCCTGACAACCACAGCGTGCTGGTGCTCGCCGAAGGCCGTTTGTTGAATCTCGGCTGCGCGACCGGTCATCCAAGCTTCGTCATGTCAGCATCGTTCACCAACCAGGTGCTCGCGCAGCTCGAGCTGCACGCGAACGCGGAGAAATACGGAAGAACGGTGACGATGCTGCCGAAGAAGCTGGACGAGGAGGTCGCGCGGCTGCACCTGGATCACCTGGGAGTGAAGCTCACGCAGCTCACGAAAGAACAGGCGGACTACATCGGCGTGCCGGTGGAGGGGCCGTACAAGCCCAATCACTATCGATACTAGTTAGTAGCTGGTAGCTGGTAGCTGGTAGTCGGGAGTCGGTAGTCGGGAGTTGGGAGTTGGGAGTTGGCGTGAACGACGACGCCTTCGTCCATCCTTTGGACGAGCACAACAAGCGCCTGCTCTCGCACGTTCGTCCCGAGGGCTGGCGCAATCCCGATCCTGCGCCGCTCTACGACCTCGTCGTAATCGGTGGCGGCACTGCCGGCCTGGTGTGCGCCGTCGGCGCCGCGGGGCTCGGCGCCCGCGTTGCGATCCTCGAACGTGCCCTGCTGGGTGGGGACTGCTTGCACACCGGCTGCGTTCCCTCCAAAGCGCTTCTTCGGGCGGCGCGGGCAGTACGCGAGGCACGTTCGGCTGCTGCCGTCGGTGTCCGCATGAATTCGCAGGTCGATTTTGCGGCGGTCATGCGGGCGGTCCGTGCACGCCGTGCCGACCTGGCCCATCACGATTCGGCGGCGCGTCTCACGTCGTTGGGCGTCGACGTCTTTTTCGGCGACGCATCATTTTCCGGTGCACGAACGGTGAGGGTGTCCGGGAGCGCGCTCAGGTTTCGCCGCGCCGTCATTGCGACTGGAGGACGTCCATTCATCCCGGCGGTTCCGGGGCTTGCGCATGTCCCCTTCCTCACGACTGAAAACGTCTTCTCGCTGACCGAACAGCCGGGGAGCCTGCTCGTGATCGGCGGAGGTCCCGTCGGGTGCGAGATGGCGCAGGCCTTCGGGCTCCTTGGCACGGCCGTCACACTCGTCGAAACCGGGCCGCGAATACTGCCTCACGAGGACGCCGAAGCGGGGGAAATACTGCAGCGGCAGCTCATCGGCGACGGCGTGCGAATCGAAACCGCCATGACGCTTCGCGAGATCGCGGCGCGCCCGAGGCTCGGTGGCGTGACGGCGCGATTCGATGGCGGTGCGATCGACGCGGATGCAGTACTGGTGGCGACGGGCCGGTTGTCGAACGTCGAGACGTTGAATCTGGAAGCCGCGGACGTACGTCACCACGAGCGGCGAATCAGGGTCGACGAGTGGCTGCGGACGTCGAATCACCGCATCTACGCAGCCGGCGACGTCTGCTCACGGTTCCACTTCACGCATGCGGCCGACGCGATGGCGCGCATCGTCGTGCAGAACGCGCTCTTCCCGGGCGGGCGTCGCGCAAGCGCTCTTGTGATCCCCTGGTCGACGTACACGTTTCCTGAGGTCGCCCACGTCGGCCTTGCTCCCGTCGACGCGGTACGGAGCGGAGCCCAGCCAGTCACGATCTCGCTCGCCGATGTCGACCGTGCGGTCATCGACGGCGAGTCGGAGGGATTTCTCCGGGTGCATCACAAGCGCGGGCGAATCGTATCGGCGACAATCGTCGCGCCACGAGCGGGAGAACTGATCGGCTACGTCGCGCTCATGATGCGGCGGCGTGCCTCGCTTGCCGAACTTTCCTACGAGATCTTCCCGTATCCGACGCTCGCGGAGGCGTTGCGCAAAGCAGGCGACCAGTACCGACGGGCACAGCTCACACCGCGGGTTCGACGCTTGCTTCGACGATATCTTGCGCTGGTCCGAGGTCGCTAGCCAGGAGCGCGCGGCGTCATGCGTGCATTATTCTTTGGAGATGTTAGCGTTCGTGCTCGGTGCGCTGGTGTCTGCCGCTCAGCCCGGATGTTCGCCCGAGGCGGCGGAGCGGCTGAGTCGCGCGGTGGTTCGAGCGGCCGAATTCGATCTGGAAGGTGCGTCCGCGCAATTGGACACCGATGTTATCCAAGGGTGCGAGAGCGCGCAGATTGCGATGGTGTATGTCCGCGGTCTGATTTATGCCGAGGACGCGTTCCGACAGGGTGCGCCGCCGGCGTCGCTTGTGCCCGTGCGGCAAGCGATTGCCTCGCTGGAAGGGATTTCCAAGGGACGTCCTGGTTCCGCAGCGGTCGCCCTGCTGGTGCTGCAGGCCGCTGCCGCGGCCGCCCAGAGCGAACGCGAGGAAATGCGGCTGTATCTCGAATCCGCGGCTCAGATGGAATCGCTGCAGCAGGCTGCTGGCCAGCCGGGCGCGCCGCTCGTCAGCGCCGCCGAGGCTGCGGGCGATCTCTGGCTGCAGGTTCACCGCTACGACGATGCGCGCCGGGCCTACGCCGAGGCGGCGCGGCGGATGGGATTCACGGCGCGTATTCTCGCGGGGCTCGCACGCTCGGCCCGCCGGCTGAATGACATGCCGGCCGCATGCGCGGCCTTTCATCGCCTTCTCGAGTCGTGGGGAGCGCGCCTCGGGCTCGCGGCTCCGATTGCCGAAGCTCGAGCATATGTCGCCAGCTGTCAGGCGAGTCCGTAAACCAGCCAAGGGGCGCCTGCCCCTTGATATCCCTCTGTGTGCCCCCTCGGCTGGTTGGCCAGCATCTCTTGGCGCGCTCCGCGCGCCTAGGACCGCTGTACGGCTCGACGGAAAGGCACGCAACGGGTACAAAATCCTTGTAGGGGGTCGTAGAGCGGTCCAACGGCCTCTTGGCGCGATGGACTATCGTTACAGGCCCGATGTACTGGAACAGCTTGCGGCGCACGGCGTGAGGCCGACGCGCTCGACATCCCCCGAACGAGTCCGGGAATTCTTGAACGACCTGTACCGCTACGAACTGCGACGTTTGCGCGATCGGCTCATTCGCCGCGAAGTTGCAAAGCCCGACTACTACGCCCACGTGATCGAAGTCCGGAATCGGTACCCGCTGCTCTCATTGAAGCAGTGGATGGAAGAGGAATGAAACTACGGATTTGCGGATTTACGAATTGACGAATTTTTCAATGAAATCCGCAAATTCGTAGATCCGTAAATTCGTCAATGACTAAGATACCCAGTAGTGTCCTACACGCAGACCATTCACTCGAAGCTTCCTTCCACGGGGGTGACGATCTTCTCGACAATGTCGCGCCTGGCGGAAGATCACGGGGCCATCAACCTTGGGCAGGGGTTCCCCGATTTCCATTGCTCCGCGGAACTGGTAGACGCCGTCGCGCGCCACATGCGCGAGGGACACAATCAGTACGCGCCGATGATGGGGGGCTACCCGCTTCGTGAAGCGCTCGCCCGGAAAATCGAACTGTTGTACGGACGGCGGTACGACCCTGCCGCCGAGATCTGTGTCACATCCGGAGCTACTGAGGGGTTGTTCAGCACACTCACCGCGCTCGTAAGGTCTGGCGACGAAGTGCTGCTGTTTCAGCCCGCGTACGACTCGTACGCACCTGCGGTCCACCTGAGCGGTGGCACACCTGTCTACGTGACGCTGCGCAGGCCTGACTATCGGATCGACTGGGACGAGGTGCGGAGCGCCCTCTCGTCACGCACGCGAGTGATTCTCCTCAACTCACCCCACAACCCGACCGGCATGGTGCTCGACCGCGACGATATCCGCGAGCTCACGCGTACGCTTCAGCACACTGACGCCATCGTCGTCTCCGACGAGGTGTACGAGCACATCGTTTTCGATGGCGCCCGCCACGAGAGCATGGCCAGATACCCTGACATTGCCGAGCGTGCCGTTGTGATCAGCTCGTTCGGCAAGACGTATCACACCACCGGATGGAAGATCGGATACTGCGTGGCCCCGCAGGCATTGGCAGCAGAGGTGGCGCGCGTACACCAGTGGGTCACGTACGCGGTGAACACGCCCATCCAGCACGCGTATGCGGAGAGGGTGAACCGCGACCCGATGTGCGCAGACGTAACGTCCTTCTATCAGGCAAAGCGCGATCGGTTCCTGAGCCTGATCAAGGACTCCCGTTTTCGACCGCTTGCCTGCCGCGGAACCTTCTTCCAGGTGGTCGATTACTCCGCGATCACCGACGAGCGCGATCAAGATTTCGCCGTTCGCCTGACGAAAGAGCACGGCGTAGCCGCTATTCCGATTTCTCCATTTCTCTCGGGCGGAGAGCCGGGGCCGGTGTTGCGCTTCTGCTTCGCCAAGAGGGACGAGACATTGGAAGCGGCGGCAGAGAGGTTGAGAAGGGTATGACGGCTGAAGGGGGAGGGGGGAAGGGAGAAGGGGGAAGAGGAAACGGACAGAAACCGCTGGGCGGAGCGATGGCGGTGCACTTCGGATTATTCATGCTTGCCTTCGGGTTACTTATTTCCCCCTTCCTGCTTCTCCCTTCCGCCTACTCCCTATTTGCTTCCCCCTCCCCCCTTTCCCCTTCCCCCTACTCGGCTCAGGATCGCCCCCTTCCTGATCCCGATACGTTCTACGGGATGGTGCGTGAGAATCTCGCGCGTGCAGAGCGGGCGACGCATCTGTATACGTACAACGAGCGCCGGACCGACATTCACACCAATCCGTTCGGCAGGCTTGGTACGGGCGGTTCGAGCCTTTTTGAGGTGTACCCCTCGCCCACGCGCCGGCTTGTATACCGGCGGCTGGTTCAGCGCGATGGCAAACCGGTGCCAGCGAGAGAGGTGGCGGAGCAGGACCGGGAATACCGTGCACGGGTTGCCGGAGTGCTGCGGGAAAACGCGTCGCGCACGGCCGACGAGCAGCGACTTCTCGCGCAGGAATCCGAAGCGGCGCGGCAGCGCCGGCAGCGCGCCATCGACGACGTCATCGATACGCTCCAGTTTCAACTGAAAGGCCGCACGACGCACGGCGGCGTCACTGCGATTGTGATTGCCTTTGCGCCGAACCCGGACGCACGCCCGAGGACGCGCCAGGGGCGCACCGCACAGAAATTCGCAGGCACCATCTGGGTGGACGAAGCGGCGTCCGAAGTGATGCGCGTCGAGGCCCGATCGATGGACGACATTTCATACGGCTACGGCATCGTCGCCAGGCTGGACGAAGGGACGACAGCCACGGTGACTCGCCGGCCCGTCGGTGACGAGGTTTGGATGCCGACCGACCTCACGCTGAGCGGCCGCGGCCGCGCCGTGCTGTTTCGAAAGCTCGTCGTCGACTACTCGATTGAGTGGTTCGGGTATCGGCGACTGCCAGAGGAGTCACTGGCGCCGTTCCTGGACGCGAGGGTACAAAACCAGACCGGCCGCCGCCCACAGTAGCGCGCGGATCCGCCGCGCGAGCGCCAGCGCACCGCCGCCGGCGAGCCCCAGCGCGGCCACCACTGCTGCATTCGACGCTTCAAGCGCACCAATATTGCCAGGGATCGCCGCGGACGCGACGCTCGCCAGGCGCGCGAATGTTTCGACGGCGAGTCCCTGGGTGACGCCGATCGGTTCGCCGATGGCCCAGAACACGAGCCACACTTCGACAGCCATCAGAAAGTAGCAGGCAATCGCAAGTACGGTCAGGACGATTAGCCGATGCCGACCGCCGCGCACCAACTGGAGCAAGACATCCTCGACGGCGAGAATGAAACGGATGACCCGCGACGCTTCGAGCCGGCGTCCCGTAGCGTGGTCGATGGCGGTCACCAGTCGCCCGAGGTAATCGTCGGAACGGCGGCGCGCCATCATGCCCACGATGGCAAGCAGAATGACCGCTCCAAGAATGAGCAACGTGAACATCGTGTCCCAGGCACTTGGCATCGAAAGACGCGTCACCACGACAAGAGAGATCAGTGCCGCGATGATGATGCCGATCACCGCGAAGGCAAGCCGTTCCAGGGCGATGGCCGCCGTTGTGACTTCGGGTGCGACGCGATCGTAGAGAAGGACGACCTTGAGCGGCTCGCCGGCGATGCCCCGGACCGTAAAGAATCCGATGGCGTCTGCGGCGAGGCGCACGCGCAGCAGGCGCGTGAATGGCGGGCGTGTGTCGTCCGGGAACGCGACAGCCCAGCCCCAGGTTCTCAGCAGCTGCCAAATCGTTGCGGGTACGAGGATGACCGGCAGCGCAAGGCCCAGACGGCCCGCAACAGCGAGCGTCTCATCGAGATCGATGTAGACGAGGGTAATCGCGAAGAGAACGATGCCGATGACGATGGCCGCCACCGACACGAGCTGCGCAGCGGATCGAGCCACTAACTCTGATCGTCGCTCTCGTCGTCCTTGGCGGCCGCCGCGCCATCCTCCTGATCCGAGGGCGCACGGGTCGCGAAGTTATCGATGTCGATGGAGTCGCCTTCCTCGAGATCGTCGACGGCGTAAATGCGGCCGCCAGTTTTTTCCTTGATGGGACCGCGCGGCTTGTATTCCTGCTGCTGGCCCTTCTTGCCGCGGAGCCGACGGGGTGGCGCAGGCGGGCCGAAATTCGCAGAACGATCGCGTGGGCCGGAGGGACCGCCCGGCCGCGGACCGAATCCGCCGCCTCCTCCGAAACCGCCGCCAAAGCCGCCACCGAACCCTCCGCCCGGTGGGCGGGGTCCTGGGGGCCCGCCAGGCCGTGGTCCTCGAAAGCCCCCTGGGCCGGGAGGACGAGGCCCCCGATCCTCGCGTGCACGCGCTTCACTGACGGCAAGGTTTCGTCCCTGGAATGGCTGCGCGTCGAATTTCCGGATCACCTCTTCGGCGACGGCGCGGTCCGCGAATTCGACAAAGGCGAACCCTCGCGGTCGGCCTGTCTCGCGATCGACAGGCATGACAACGTGAGACGGTTCTGCGATCGGCGCGAAATGAGCCCGGAGATCCGCTTCCGTCGCGCTGTAGGGCAGGTTGCCGATGAAGAGCCGGACTCCCAAGGTTCCCCCGAAAGGCCTAGAGATTGTATCCCAGGTCGCAAGGGCACCTGCAGGCTATCTGGCAAGGCCGTTGACCGCGCGATTGGAGGCGGCGAACGATACCGGTGAGCTCCCCGCGGGGCGCCGCGGCGTTCGCCTGTCGTTGGACTCGCCGACGGCCTCAGCTTCGTGACGGCGAGAGTTGTCTCCAGGCACGCGATTTGAAGGGACGGTCGAGAGGTTCGACTCCGCAATGCACCATGCCTGGAAGCATCGTAGCCCGGATCGCCTGCCCGATTCCGAGTGGCACGCAACCGTTCTTCGCGTCCGCGGTGAATTCGAAGAGATGCCCTGCCTTCGCGTCTCGATCAATCAGGCGCGCGCGCTGTTCGGCCTCGCGGATCCTCTGTCGCGTTGGGTGCTGAGCCGACTCACCGGCGACGGGTTTCTCGAGTGCCGTAACGGCGAGTATGTACGTCGGAACGCTGAGCCTTAATCCATGCCGTGCTGAAACAGCTCGTGCACTTCCGACGCGCCAAGGGCCCTTGGCGAGGTCACGAGACCGGCCAGCGACGCGGCGCGCCGATGACCTCGGCAGGACTGATACCTGCGTCGCGCAGTTCCCGAATTGCGGCATCACCGTCCGACTTGCTCAGCTTGCGGCCCGACACGTCCACCAGAAGAGGATGGTGGAGGAACACCGGCGCATCCACGCGCCCAAGCATGCGCGAGGCGGAGCTGCCGGCCGGTCGACGACAGCAGGTCCATCCCTCGAATCACGAGCGTGACACCATCCCGCGCGTCGTCGACGGTGACCGCAAAGTGGTACGTCCAATGGCCATCGCGGTCGCGGATGAGGATATCGCCGAATTCGTCGGCCGGCGCATAGCGCTGGATCCCGAGCAGCGCGTCCCAGAATTCTTCCGCCCCCGAATCGACCTGGACGCGTAGCCCACGTCCCTGCGTGTCCTCAAAACCGCGGGCGCGACACGTGCCGACGTAACGGCCTCCGGCGATATCTTCGCGCGAGCAGTCGCACGCATACACGTGATGCGATGCCCGAAGCTGGCGCAACCCCTCCTCGTACGCCCCTGCGCGGTCGCTCTGGCGCAGGAGTGGATGCCGGCCGACGTCCGGGATGAACCCCAGCCATTCCAGGTCTTCGAGCAGCGCGGCCTCGAATTGCGGACGGCTTCGGATGCGATCGTGATCCTCGATGCGCAGCAGCACGCGTCCGCCTAGAGCACCCGCGACGCCCCAGACGTAGATCGCGTTCACGACGTGACCGAGATGCGGGTACCCTGTCGGTGACGGGGCGAACCGCGTCACCGGTGGCCCGGCCAGGCGAGCGGCAAGCACAACAAGGTCTGGCGCGATACTTTGCACTTTGCACTTTGTACTTCGTACTTGTCCATGATTCCCTGGCTCAGCGTTCGTGATGCCTTTCCGCCTCTGACGGCCGCCCTGCGCCGTCCAAACGGTCTGCTGGCGGCTGGGGCCGATCTGTCGGCCGAGCGGCTGCTCGACGCCTACGCGCGCGGGATCTTTCCGTGGTTCGGCGAAGACGATCCGCCGCTCTGGTGGAGCCCCGACCCTCGCATGGTGCTCTGGCTGCCAGAGCTGCACGTGTCGCGGTCGCTGCGTCGGACCATTCGCGCGCAGCGATACACGGTGACCCTGGATCGGGCGTTTCGGGATGTCATGCTCGGTTGCGCCCAGCCGCGAAGCGACGACGAAACGACCTGGATTACGCCGGGGATGATCGAGGCATATACCCGCCTGGCGACGCTTGGCTACGGACACTCGGTGGAAGTGTGGTCGGGCGCCACGCTGGCCGGAGGTCTCTACGGCGTCGCGCTCGGGCGCATGTTCTTCGGGGAATCGATGTTCAGCCGAAGTCGGGACGCATCGAAGGTTGCGCTCGCACTCCTGATCAAGCAGCTCGAGCGATGGAGCTTCGAACTGATCGACTGCCAGATGGCCACTGCACACTTGAAATCGCTCGGCGCGCGCGAGGTTCCGAGGGCGGAGTTCGTGCGTCACGTGCATCGCCTGGCGAAGCTCGGACCGATTCCGCCCCCATGGGTCCTGGACGAGGACCTGGTGGAAACCATATGAGAAGATGTACGTCAAAGGTCGTTGCCTTTCATGAGCACCCGTCCACGCGAGTTCACGCTGGCCGAAACGCGCAGCGATCAGAGGCTGCAGCGCCCCCGCATGTGGCGCGTGCTGCTGCACAACGACGACTATACGACGCAGGACTTCGTCGTCTGGGTACTCGAGACGATTTTTCGCAAATCGCGCGCGGAAGCGTTTGCCATCATGATGAGCGTTCATCGATCCGGCCTCGGCGTTGCGGGCGTCTTTACGCACGATGTTGCCGAAACGAAGGTAAAGGCCACGCAGCGGCTGGCCGAGGAGCATGAGTTCCCGCTACTCGTGACGATGGAACCCGAAACGGAGAACGTGAATCAGTAATGTCCCAGCCCCCGGTTCCCTTCGCTTCAGAGACGCTCGAAACCATCCAGCGTGCGTTCCGTCTGGCGACCGAGCGCCGCCACGACACGGTCGGACTCGAGCACCTGCTCAGGTCCGCGACGGACGAGCCACAGGCGCGGCAAGTGCTCGCCACCTGCGGTGTGGATCTCGATGTCCTCCGAAAGCAGCTGGAGGAAGTGCTGGCCAAGGCGTTCACCCCCGTGCCGCCTCCGGGCACGGCAGAGCCCGAGCCGACCGTCGGGCTGGATCGCGTCATCCAACAGGCGATCGTTCACGCAGCCGTATCGAGCGCCAAACACGTCGACACGGGCAGTCTTCTCGTGTTCATGCTTCAGGAGGAAGAGAGTCACGCCGCGTTTTTTCTGCGCGGGCAGGGCGTCGATCGATTGACGCTGCTGCGCGTCATCTCGCATGGAGACAAGGTTGCACCCGCGTCAACGCCGGCCAGCGAGGGGGAGCCCGTTGCTCCGTCGCCCGCGGACCCGCTCGAGGCGTACGCCACCGACCTGGTGGCTCGCGCCGCGGCAGGGCAGGTCGATCCGCTCATCGGGCGTCGACTCGAGCTCGAGCGGATGATTCAGGTGCTGTGCCGCCGCCGGAAGAACAATCCGCTGCTCGTGGGTGAGCCGGGCGTCGGCAAGACGGCGCTGGCCGAGGGACTGGCGCTGCGCATTCACCAAGGCGAGGTCCCGGAAGTTCTCAGAGACGCCAAGGTCTACGCGCTCGACCTTGGAGCGCTGCTGGCAGGCACGCGGTATCGGGGCGATTTCGAGGAGCGCGTCAAGCAGGTGCTCGAGAGACTGAGCCGCGAGGCGAACGCCATCCTGTTCATCGACGAGATTCATTCGCTCGTCGGGGCCGGGGCGGCGTCGGGTGGCGCGATGGATGCCGGCAACCTGCTGAAGCCGGCGCTCGCCAACGGGTCGCTCCGCTGCATCGGTTCGACGACGTTCAGCGATGTCAAGCAGTCGTTCGATCGCGATCGGGCGCTGTCGCGCCGATTCCAGAAGATCGACGTGTTGGAACCCTCGGAGAGCGAGACGCTCGAGATCCTCAAGGGACTTCGTCCGCACTACGAGTCGCACCACGGTGTGAAGTACACCGACTCGGCGCTCGAGAGCGCCGTCGCTCTGTCAGCCAAGCATCTGAACGACCTGCATCTGCCCGACAAGGCCATCGACGTCGTGGACGAGGCAGGCGCCGCGCAGAAGCTCTACCCGGTGGACCAGCGCGTCAGCCAGATCGGTCCTGAACAGGTGGAGCAGATCGTGGCAAAGATGGCTCGAGTGCCGATACAAGCCGTGTCGAGCGACGACCGCCGCGCGCTGGCCAGCCTCGACGTTGAGTTGACGAAGGTGATCTTCGGGCAGCACGCCGCCGTCGAGATGGTCGCCTCAGCCATCAAGCTGGCGCGCTCGGGCCTGAGGGCGCCCGACAAGCCGATTGGGAACTTCCTGTTCACCGGGCCGACCGGCGTCGGCAAGACCGAGCTCGCCCGACAACTGAGCCGGATTCTTGGTGTCGAGTTCATACGTTTCGACATGTCCGAGTACATGGAGAAGCACGCGGTATCACGTCTGATCGGGGCCCCTCCCGGCTATGTTGGCTACGAGGAGGGCGGGCTGCTGATCGATGCCGTCCGCAAGTCGCCGCACGCCGTGCTGCTCCTCGACGAGATCGAGAAGGCGCATCCGGACATGTACAGCATCCTACTGCAGGTGATGGACCACGCGACCCTGACCGATTCCCACGGCCGCAAGGCCGACTTCCGGCACGTGATTCTGATCATGACGACGAACGTCGGCGCGCGTGACCTGGCCGACCGCCGTCTTGGGTTCGGCGAGCCCGGAGTCGGCGGGTCGTCGCGAGGCGCTCTCGAACGTGCGTTTACGCCTGAGTTCCGCAACCGCCTGGATGCCGTCGTGCATTTCAATGCCCTTGGCACCGCCGAGATCGAGCGCGTCGTCGACAAGCAGCTCGACGAGCTGCGGACGATGGTGGCGGCGAAGAACGTGACGATCGAGCTCGATCCTGCGGCCAGGACCTGGTTGGCCGTCAAGGGCTTCGATCGCGCATTTGGTGCCCGTCCGATGGCCCGTCTCATCGAGCGCGTCGTCAAGAAGCCATTGTCCGAAATGCTGTTGTTCGGGACGCTTGCCGACGGCGGCACGGTGCGGGTCGCACTCGAGAATGACGAGATCACGCTATTGAGGAATTGACGGATTTACGAATTTACGAATTGCCAAGGCACAATGAAATTCGTCAATACGTAAATCCGTCAATCCGTCAATTTCATGTCCTCCCCTGCGCCACTCGACGAACACCAAGCCGATCCCGACCCGTTCCGGCAGTTCTCTCGCTGGTTCGACCAGGTCAACGAGTTCGAGCAGGACCCGACCGCCATGGCGCTCGCGACGGCGACACGAGACGGCTGGCCGTCTGTTCGAACCGTCCTGTTGAAGGGCGTTGACGCCCGAGGCTTCGTGTTCTTCACGAATTACGGCAGTCGCAAGGCGCGCGAGATGGAACAAACGGGACGTGCCAGCCTGCTGCTCCTCTGGCGGTCTGTCGAACGGCAGGTGCGAATCGGCGGAACGGTCGAGAAGATCAGCGACGAGGAATCCGACGCCTACTTCGCCACACGTCCGCTCGAGAGCCGCTGGAGCGTGTATGCGTCGCGCCAGAGCGAGCACGTCGAGAGCCGTGAGGCGCTCGAATCGCGCTACGAGGTGGCACGCCAGATCTACGGCGACACCGTGCCGCGGCCGCACTGGTGGGGCGGTTACCGCGTCCTCCCAGACGAGTTCGAGTTCTGGCAGGGACGGCCAAGCCGGCTGCACGATCGGGTGCAGTACCGGAAGCAACCTGACGGGTTGTGGCTCAGGGAACGCCTGGCCCCTTAATTAACCACGAAGGCCACGAGAACCACGAAAGCTCGGTACGGGCCGAACGACTATCTCGTTCTCAACCACGCCTGCCAGTTCAACACGATCGTAACGGGCGAAGACGTTGGCGCTCCAACATCGCCGACCGTGTTGAGCAAGAAGCGGCCGTCGGCGCTGACGTCGTAGGGGGAGAACCCCGTTACGTTCGTGTCAAAGAGGGGCACCGCCACTCCGGGCTCGAACGGCGGTCCGGTCTTGACGGGCACGGCCATCATC
>DATCJA010000024.1:0-11650 GCA_036507475.1 Vicinamibacterales bacterium | reverse complement strand
GAAGAAACGCCTTCCATATCAGGAACGGCAGCTGATGATTGAAAAGGGCCTGACGCCCCCGCCTGTGCTGCCGGAACAGCCGAAAAAGAAGATCGGTCCAGAGGACTGCCTGCGTCGAGGCACGGTGCTGCTCTTCCTCGGCGTGGGCCTCGGCGTTGTCTACGGTGTTCTCTCGAGGCCGGGCGTCGAAGGCCCACCGGCATGGCTGGCCGGCGTTGGCGGCGCAATCGTCGGTTTCCTCGGGCTCGGCTATCTCGCCTACTACTTCATGGCACGTCGCGGGAGCGGCGGGTCCCCCGAGAGCACCGCGATGCCAACGTAGCCGCGCAGGCTGAAGCCTGCGCGCTACTTCAAACTTACTTTTCCACTTTTCCACTTCTTCCACTTGTCTACTTGTTCCGGTACCATGCCGCCTCATGAACCTCGCGTGGCTCTCCCTCGGCGCCCTCCTCACCGCTATCGTCGTCAGCTGCTTCTCGCGTCTGAACGTCGGGGTGCTCGCTGTCGCCTTTGCCTGGATCGTCGGCGTCTACTTCGGAGGAATGTCGCTGAATGACGTGGTCGGAGGGTTTCCGATCCAGCTGTTCCTGACTCTGACGGGCGTCACGCTCCTGTTTACCCAGGCGCAACTGAACGGCACGCTCGACAAGCTCGCACACCAAGCGCTTCGGATGTGCCGTGGCAACACAGGGCTGATCCCGGTGTCGTTCTTCTTCCTCGGCTGCGGAATTGCCTCGCTTGGTCCGGGAAACATTTCGACAGCGGCGATGCTGGCGCCCATGGCCATGGCCGTGGCCGGCCGCGCACGCATTCCCCCGTTCCTCATGGCCATCATGGTCGGCAACGGTGCAGGATCGGGCGCACTCTCCCCATTCGCGCCCACAGGCATCATCGTCAACGGCCTGATGGACCGGATCGAACTGAGCGGATTCGAGTGGCGCACGTACTGGACGAATCTCGTCGCCCACGCCGTGGTCGCGTTCGGAGGCTATCTCCTCTTCGGCGGGTGGCGGCTGTTCCGGTCTGAGTTCTCCGGCGGTCTCGACTCTGCGTCCGAGGCTGCGGGATTCACACGACACAACTGGGTCACGCTTGCCGTCATTCTCGGTGTTCTCGGTGTTGTCCTGTTCGCCGACGCGAACATCGGAATGGCAGCATTCGCCGGCGCCGTGACGCTGGCCGCGGTCCGCGTCGCCGACCACGAGCAGGCCATCCGCAGGATGCCGTGGTACCCGATCATGATGGTCAGCGGCGTGACCGTTCTGATCGCCCTGCTCGAGAAAACCGGTGGACTCGAGCTATTTTCGGCATTCCTTGCGCGGATAGCGACTCCCGTCACGGCCACGGCGGCGGTCGCGTTCGTCACCGCCGTCATTTCGGTCTACAGCAGCACGTCGGGCGTCGTTCTTCCAGCGTTTCTCCCTACCATTCCAGGGTTGATTGCACGGCTCGGCGGGGGCGATCCCGTGGCCATCGCGGCATCGATGAATGTGGGCGCACATCTCGTCGACATGTCGCCGCTTTCAACATTGGGAGCGATGTGCCTGGCGGGGATTACCAATCCCGAGGATGTGCGGCCCACCTACAACAAGCTGCTCGCATGGGGGCTGTCGATGACGGTGATCGGTGCTGCCCTCTGTTGGGTCATGTTCTAGCCGGGTCCGCGGTGCGGTGCCTTCGCGCACCGCGGAACCCGGCCTACGTACGTAGGGCGGGTCCCGCTCAGCGGACCCGCCGGTGCTCCGGATACCCACGCGCGGCAATCGGCCAGATGTCCACGACACATTCGCCGTCGATGGCATAGAACACGTCGTGCAGGTTGATCGTCGGGTCGATGTGCGACGGCCGGAGGTAAATGCGATCGCCGACCTGCAGTCGGGAATCGGCCGGCACACTGATCGTCGCGTGCTCGTCGTTGAGCGCTACAACCTCGGCGTTCTCGATGTCCCGAACTCTCGGGTGCCCGTGGTCTTTGGTCGTTGATTTGTGGCCGCAGTCGGCAACGCAGCGGGTGGGCGTAGGCCGACTGATCACGGTGCCAAGCACCCAGAAGGCCTGTTCGAACGGCACGTCCAGCCGCCCGTAATCGCTATCCATCAGCACGTACGACCCAGCCTGGATTTCGGTGATGCCGTCGAGGCGACCGCTGATGTCGTAGGTGCCGGTGCCTCCGGCCGAGACGATGCCGCATGGAAGGCCGGCGTCCCGAAGCAGGCTGGCGGTTGCAACGAGCTCCGCCATCGCCTGGCGAGTGCGTGCTTCGCGCTCGGTGCGGTCGCTGACGTTGACGAGATGGCCTTCGTATCCCATCACCCCGCGAAGAACCGCGCCCTTTGCCGACGCCGCGCGACGTGCCAGGCCTACCGCGGCCTCTCCGGGCGTGACACCGCATCGGTTCTGCCCCACGTTTACGTCCACGAGAACGCCAATCCGCGTCTCGACGCGAAGCGCGGCAGCGTCGATGTCCTGGAGCCCCGCAATCGAATCGACTGCGATGGTGATGTCAGCGCGCCGAGCCAGTGCCGCCACACGATTGGCCTTGTCCGGGCCGACCGGCTCGTTGGCAATGAGAATGTCGTGGCAGAATTCCGCGGCGATCTCGGCTTCCGACACCGTCGCGCATGTCAGGCCCGTGCACGAGCCGGCCTCGAGCTGGCGCCGCGCAATCTCGGGCGTCTTGTGCGCCTTGAAATGAGGTCGCAGGCGGCATGGACCGGACGCAAAGAAACCAGCCATGCGCCGGATATTGCGCTCCATCGCAGGGACGTCGACGACGAGCGCAGGGGTGGGAATCTCGGCTACCCGGTCTGGCGCGTCACGCAATCTCCTCGTCCTCTCCTCGGCGCGACGGTGCGATGCCGAAGCTGCGCATCTTGCGGTACAGATTGCTGCGCTCGATGCCGAGCACCTCGGCCGTGCGCGAGATGTTCCCCTGCTGCGCGGCCAGAGCGCGGACGATGTAATCTCGCTCGAACTGGTCCCGTGCCTCGTGGAGCGGCGCCGACGACGTGGTCTGCGCCGAGCCGTTGCTGTCGACCGTGACGCTCTGATCGAGGAAAGTCACGTCACGCGACGAAATGCGGTCGCCTGGCACCATGATCATCAGCCGCTCGATGACGTTGCGCAGCTCGCGCACGTTGCCCGGCCACGGATACTGCCGCAGCGCGACGAGCGCGTCGCTCTCGAAGGTCTTCGGACGACGGCCGTACTCGCGCGCCAGCATCGCCATGAAGTGATCGGCAAACAGCGCAATGTCTTCCTGCCGGTCGCGGAGCGGCGGCACGAAGATCGGCACGACATTGAGTCGAAAATACAGGTCTTCGCGGAACCGGCCAGCCCGGATCTCGCCGGTCAGATCCTTGTTCGTCGCCGCCAGCACGCGAGCGTCAACCTTGATGCGGTTCGAGCCGCCGACCGGCTCCATCACCTGCTCCTGCAGGACGCGGAGCACCTTGGCCTGCGTCTTCAGGCTCATGTCCGCGATCTCGTCCAGGAAGATGGTGCCGCCGTGAGCCAGCTCGAACTTCCCGCGACGATCGGCCACCGCGCCCGTGAAGGCCCCGCGCACGTGGCCGAACAGCTCGCTCTCGATCAAGTCCTCTGGGATCGCCGCACAATTGACCTCGACGAACGGTCCGGCTCGGCGGCGGCTCATCTGATGGATGTTCCGCGCCACGAGCTCCTTGCCCGTGCCGTTCTCGCCGAAAATGAGCACGCGGCCGTTGGTGGGGGCGGCCATTGCGACCTGCTCACGAAGCTTCACCATGGCGTAGCTCTCGCCGACCATGGTGTGCTGCGCGTCGACGCGGGCGCGAAGCGCGCGGTTTTCCGCCTCCAGGTCCCGCTGGCGCAGCGCGTTGCGGACCACGAGAACGGTCTTCTCGAGCGACAGCGGCTTCTCGACGAAATCGAAGGCGCCCATCTTGATGGCGCGCACCGCCGACTCTATGTTGCCGTGCCCCGAGATGATCACCACCTGCGTGTCGACCTGCCGCTCGCGCATCCGCGCCAGCGTCTGCAGTCCGTCCATCCCCGGCAGCCAGATGTCGAGGACGACAACGTCGTAGGCCTGACGGGACAGACGATCGAGACACGTTTCTCCGCTCTCCACGGCGTCCACGTCGTAGCCCTCATCGCGCAGCACTCCGCCAAGCGCGCTGCGAACGCCCGGCTCGTCGTCTACGATGAGGATGGATGGCATTGACGGATTGACGAATTTACGGATTGACGAATTGTGTGAATTACGGCTCGAGCCAATTGTCCAATCAAATCCGTCAATTCGTAAATTCGTAAATTCGTAAATTCAACAAGGCAACTCCACCGTAAAGCGCGTTCCACGCGGCACGTTGTCCGCCGCGTCGATGCTGCCGCCATGCTCGGCGACGATACGGCGGACGATTGCCAGGCCCAGGCCGCTGCCGCGCCGCTTCGTGGAGTAGTACGGCAGGAACAACTTGTCGCGTTCGGTCGAAGGAATCCCGGGACCGTCGTCGGCGACGACAATTCGCACGAGGCTCTCGGCCCTGATGTGATGCGCGTCGACGTCGATCACACCTCGCCGGTCCATGGCTTCCACGGCGTTGTCGATGAGGTTGATCATGACGCGTCGAATCTGCTCGGGATCGACGGACACGCGCGGCAGCGTGTCGGCGAAACGCAGCCGCAACTGCACCTCCGAGAAGATGCCCTGATAGAGCGTCAGCACGTCGGACAGGAGGGCGTGAAGGTCTGTCGACACCGCGCGCGGCGCCGGCATGCGCGCAAACTGCGAGAACTCGTCGACCAGTCCCTTGAGCGACTCGACCTCCCCGACGATCGTGCTGGTGCACTCCTCGACGAGCCCCTGCGTCTGCCCCGGTGCGCTTGCAAAGTGGCGGCGCATCCGCTCCGCACTCAACTGAATGGGCGTCAGAGGGTTCTTGATCTCGTGCGCCAGGCGGCGCGCCACCTCTCGCCACGCCGCCACCTTCTGCGCCCTGATGAGCGGCGTCACGTCGTCGAACACGAGCACGATCCCGTCCGAGACGCCGTCCTCGCGCCGAAGGGGTGTCGTCATGACCGCCAGATGGAGCTCGCGTCCATCGCGCGCGATGGTCACTTCCTGAGGCAGCGCCTCCTCGCGGCTTCGAGTCGCCTCGTCTATGAGCATGCCGAGCGGCTTCAGTTCGGGCGTCCCGAAGACGGTCGCAACGGGAAGTCCGGAGACGCTTGAATCGAGGCCCAGCAGCCGCGACGCAGCGGCGTTGAACGTGCGCACGTGGCCGCCCGTATCGACGGAAATGACACCCGTCGCGATGCGTTCCAGAATCGTCTCGACGTAGCGCCGCCGCGCCTCGACGTCCTGGTGTTTCCGCTCGAGCTCGATCGAGGAACGTTCCAGCCGCCGGCGGCTCGTCGACAAGTCCGACGCCATGCGGTTGAACGCTTCGATGAGCGACCCGAACTCGTCCCTGGTCTCGGGCTCCACTCGGTGGTCCAGGTGCCCGGCGCCGATTTCGTTCGCGGCCGCGGCCAGCATCTGCACCGGACGCGTGATGCGCTTGGCGAGATACAGTCCCATCCAGGTCGCGGCGACCAGAATCATCAGCGTCAGCATCAGGAAGAACGAGAGGTACACCCCCGCAAGCGGCTGCTTGAGCACGCGAAGCTGCTGGTAGTCTTCGTAGGCCGCCGTCATTCCCCGGGCGCGCGCTGCGAACTCGGCGGTGATGTATTCGCTCGCAATGACGACACCCTGGGGGGATTCGCCGGGCCCGGAACGGATCTCGACAGCGCTTCGAATCAGATCGCCGCCGTCGGGCAGCCGCTCGATGACCGAGGTCAATCGAGCGTCGGCCGCGACACGTTCCGCCAGGCGTGTGGCGGATTCGCGCGTGAATTCGCGCGGCAATGAGGACGTCCCGATATCGACGACAGGAATGAGGAGGGGACGATCGTCCGCTCCAGCCGACTCGAAGCTATAGACCTCCACGTGGGCGACACGCCCTTGCTGCACGTCGGGCTCGACGAGCGCACGTACGACCGCGGCGGGCGCCGAGGCGAGATCGATCTCGCCGATTGCACGGGCGAGTCGTTGCGCTTCCGCAGCCACCAGCCGCCGCCGCTCCTGGTAGTAGTCTCCTGCAATCGCGTTCGCCGACGACAACACGTCGTCCATCGGGGCGTTGAACCATCGGTCGACGCTGTTACGAATCAGCTCGCTGCCGACCAGCAGGACGAGGACGGCCGGAATCAGCGTCATCCCGAGCAGCACCGCCACGAGCTTTGCGCGGAAGTGCGCGAACGGCAAGGAACGGCGTTTCTCGACGAACAACTTGATGATGTTGCGCGCGAGCACGAAGACGAGCGCGACCAGGATGGTCAGGTTCGTCGCCGAGAGCGCGTAGAGCACGAAGTCGGTCAGGAAATCGGGCGCGAGCGTTGCCGAGCGGCTCGCCAACGCCAGCAGGCTCGCGAGCGCCGCCACGAGAACGGCGATGCCCGTCAGAATCAGCTTCGTGTTGTCGCGGAATGGCCGGCGAGGAGAAGGCGCGGCGCTCCGCCTCGGCGGCGGAGCCGCCGGCTGGGGACGCGGCCGGGTGTCTCTGAGCGTTAATGCCATCGTTCCGCGGAGGTCAATCCTTCGTGTTCAACAGATCCTTGAGCTCCGTCATGAACTCGCCGATGTCGCGGAAGTGGCGGTAGACCGAGGCAAATCGGACGTACGCCACCTTGTCGAGCCGCTTGAGCTCGTCCATCACCACGGTCCCGATCTCTTCCGTGCTCATCTCCTTTTCGGGACGTTCCTGGAGCGTCGCTTCGACCCGGTCGGCGACCCCCTCGACGGCCCCCACGCTGACGGGCCGCTTCTCGCACGCTTTCAGCAAACCGGCAATCAGCTTCTGGCGCTCGAATCGCTCGCGGCTGCCGTCTTTCTTGATCACCATATACGGGATCTCGTCGATCCGCTCATAGCTGGTGAACCGGCGTCCGCAGCCGAGACACTCGCGCCGTCGGCGGATGACTTCGCCCTCCTTGCTCTCGCGCGAGTCGACGACCTTGTCGCCCAGATGGCCGCAGAACGGACACTTCATGGGAGATCCGGCACTTCCTTGGTGCCGGCCAGCGCCTTGATCCGTCCAAAGCTGAGACCGTCCTGAATCATGAAGACAATCCCGGTCAGGACCACCGGAAAATACGATACGGCGTGCGTGACGATCGCGGCGGCAACCGCCGTATCCTCCGGCGCGCCGAAAAACGTCGTGACACCGATGCGGTACGCCTCGTGATAGCTCCCGACAGCGCCTGGCGTTGGAACCGCCACGCCAATCACGAGAAGCGCCTGCAAGAGAAACGTGCCGGGAAACGGCATCGCAATGCCGAATGCAATCGTCACGAGCCACGCTTCAGCGGCGATCGTCAGCCACAGCGGGAACGACCACGCGAAGGCGGCCGCCAGGGCACGCGGCTCGCGGGCCACGGCAAAGCCGCCGCTGAAGGTGCGCGCCAGCGCCGCAAGCCGATCGGCCACCGGATGCGGGAGTACGCGCGCCGCCGTGAACACCAGCCCCCCAATGCGCTCGGGGTGCGTCGCGAGAATCCACATCACTATCATCAGCACGATCGCCGCGAGGCCTGCCAGCGCCGAGGAGATCTCGATCCCGCGCAGCAGGGCCGGCGGCAGGGTCGTTGGCTCGGCGATCCCCCACACATAGAGCGCCAGCAGGGCGAGCACCGCGATCAGGTCGAGCACCCGCTCCATGACGATGGTTGCAAGCGTTGCCGACACCGTCAGGCCCTCCTGTCGCGCAAGGAGATACGGGCGCAGCACGTCACCAGCGCGAGCGGGCAACACGCCGAGCGCGGCAAAGCCGATGACGGTCGTCCGAAACGCCGTTCGAAACCGTGTGGGTCCAATCGGGTTGAGCAAGTACTGCCACCGCCACGCCCGAATCACATACGTCAGGACGACGGCCACGAAACCCGCCGCCAGCAGGTCGATGCGGGCGCGCCGCACCTGCATCCAGACGCTGGCGAGATTCGCGTGGCTCATGAACCACGCGAAGAGGGCAATCGCCAGCACTGACACGAGGACCGTACGCACCCGCATCTGAACCCTTTACCTGTAGACGTCTTGAACCCTGCCTGACCAGCCAAGGGCTCGCCCTTGATATCCCGATGAGAATGCCCTTAGCTGGTTGGCAGTATCTCTTTGGCGCGCTCCGCGCGCCTAGGACCGCTATGCGGGACTAACGAGTCCAAAATTCACGCAACGAGCTGCATAGCGGTCCAATGTAACGGGGTACCACAATATATCAGGCCCACTCGAACAGACGGCCGGTACTGTTGCGTACGGTTGCGAGCAGTGGACCGTCCCTGTAATATGCCCGCTTCCCCCGGACGCACGACGTGCCCGTCGCAGATCCCCTTCTCGAAACACGCCTCAACGGTCTGCCCCCGCATCGCAAGGGCAAGGTACGGGACATCTATGACCTCGGCGACGCCCTGCTGCTCATCGCGACGGACCGCATCTCGGCCTTCGATTACGTGCTCGGCACGGGCATCCCGGACAAGGGCAAGGTCCTCACACAACTGTCGGCGTTCTGGTTCGAGCGGACCCGTCACATCGTGCCGAACCAGGTGCTCGAGACAGACGTGCGGCGATATCCGTCCGATCTGCGGCGGCACGCCGCGTTCCTGGACGGCCGGTCCATGCTCGTGCGCAAAACCAACCCGGTGCCCGTCGAGTGCGTCGCTCGCGGATACCTCTCCGGCTCCGGCTGGAAGGACTACGTGGCGACGGGCGCGGTGTGTGGTCTCCAACTGCCGCCGGGATTGCGCGAATCGGATCGTCTGCCTGAACCGATATTCACGCCGGCAACCAAGGCAACGAGCGGCCACGACATCAACATCAGCGATGCGGAAGCGGCGAAGCTCGTCGGCCCGGAGCTCATAGAGAAGCTTCGGACGCTCACGATGGCGCTCTATGGCTTCGGCGCGGCGCACGCCGAACGCTGCGGCATTTTGCTCGCCGACACGAAGTTCGAGTTCGGACTGACACCCGAAGGTGACATCCTGCTCATAGACGAAGTCATGACACCCGATTCTTCCCGCTACTGGCCGAAGGATCGGTACAGCCCCGGACGGGCACAGGCCAGTTTCGACAAACAGTTCGTCCGCGACTACCTCGAGCTCATCCACTGGAACAAGCAACCACCCGTGCCGTCGTTGCCGGACGACGTCGTGGCACGGACGCGCGAAAAATATCGCGAGGCGTATCGCCGGCTCGTCGGGAGAGAACTCGATTGACGCTTCTTCGCGAACAACTCGAACACCTGATCAACGACATGGTGTCGCGCGGTGTCCGCTACGAGGACGCCCAGCGGGAGTTCGAGAAGCGATACATCGCGCACGTTCTCGCCAAAGCCGACGGCAACCTCTGCAAAGCGGCCGTCCTCTTGGGCATGCACCGGAACACCTTGAGCCGAAAACTCACCGAGTACCGTCTCCGCCGCTCCGCATGACAGGACTTGACACCAAATTTTTGCGGTCGATAGAATTGGCAGTTGCCCGGGCTGACTGCTAAGCAAGAAACAGCACGTCACCGGGCGCCGGGTCGCACCACGAACCCGGCTCTCAAGTTTTCATTCAACGGGGCGTGCCCCGAGAGTCCACGACACCCAGTTTGGAGTCGACGCACATGAAAGTCAGACCGCTACACGACCGCATCATCGTCAAGCGCATCGAGGAAGGCGAGCAGAAAGTCGGGGGAATCATCATCCCGGACAGCGCCAAGGAAAAGCCGCAGCAGGGCAAGGTGTTCGCGGCCGGCCAGGGCAAGGTGAAGGATGATGGCAAACGCCAGCCGCTCGATGTGAAGGACGGCGACACCATCCTCTTCGGCAAGTATTCAGGCCAGGAAATCAAGATCGACGGTGAGGAATACCTGATCATGCGCGAGGACGAGGTGCTCGCGGTCCTGGATTCCAAATAAACGGAGCATCTAACAATGGCAAAACAGATTATTTACGGCGAGCAGTCGCGTCAGGCGATTCTGCGCGGCGTCAACCAGCTGGCCGACGCGGTAAAGGTGACGCTCGGCCCCAAAGGGCGCAACGTCGTCCTCGACAAGAAGTTCGGCTCCCCCACGATTACAAAGGACGGCGTGACGGTGGCCAAGGAAATCGACCTGAAGGATCCGCTCGAGAACATGGGCGCACAGATGGTGCGTGAGGTCGCGAGCAAAACATCCGACACGGCCGGCGACGGCACGACGACCGCCACCGTCCTCGCACAGGCCATCTATCGCGAAGGCGCGAAAAACGTGGTCGCCGGCGCCAACCCGATGGAGCTGAAACGCGGCATCGAAAAAGCCGTCGAGGCGGTCGTCGATCAGATCAAGACGATGGCCCGGCCGGTCTCGGGCAACATGGTCGCGCAGGTCGGTACCATCTCCGCAAACAGCGACGCGACGATCGGCAAGATCATCGCCGAGGCGATGGACAAGGTCGGCAAGGACGGCGTGATCACCGTCGAGGAGGCCAAGACGCTCGAAACGTCCCTCGATGTCGTGGAAGGCATGCAGTTCGACCGCGGCTACCTGTCACCATACTTCGTCACCGACGCCGAGCGCATGGAGGCGGTGCTCGAGAACCCCGTCATCCTCATCCACGAGAAGAAGATCAGCTCGATGAAGGACCTGCTGCCGGTCCTCGAGCAGGTGGCCCGTCTCGGCCGCCCCCTGCTCATCATCGCAGAGGACGTCGAGGGCGAGGCGCTGGCCACGCTCGTCGTCAACAAGCTGCGCGGCACGCTGCACGCGGCCGCCGTAAAGGCACCCGGCTTCGGCGATCGCCGCAAGGCGATGCTCGAGGACATCGCCACCCTGACTGGCGGGAAAGCGATTACCGAGGACCTTGGCATCAAGCTCGAGAACATCAAGCTCGAGGATCTCGGCAAGGCCAAGAAGGTCACCATCGACAAGGACAACACCACAATCGTCGAAGGCGCGGGCACCCAGGCCGCTATCGAGGGACGCGTGAGACAGATCCGTACGCAGGTCGAGGACACGACCTCGGACTACGACCGCGAGAAGCTGCAAGAACGGCTGGCCAAGCTCGTGGGCGGCGTGGCGGTGATCAAGGTTGGCGCCGCCACCGAGACCGAGATGAAAGAGAAGAAGGCGCGCGTCGAAGACGCCATGCATGCCACGAAAGCGGCTGTCGAAGAGGGCATCGTCCCCGGCGGTGGCGTCGCGCTGCTTCGCGCCGCCAAGGGGCTCGAGGGGCTGAAGCTCGAGGGCGATCAGGCGGTCGGGCTTCAGATCATCCGTCGCGCTCTCGAGGAGCCGATGCGCTGGATCGCGCAGAACGCCGGCAACGAAGGGTCCATCGTGGTCTCGAAGGTGCGTGACATGAAGCAGGATGAAGGCTTCAACGCCGCAAACGACAGCTACGAGGATCTCGTCAAGGCCGGCGTGATCGACCCGGCCAAGGTCGTGCGCAGCGCGTTGCAGAACGCGTCGTCCATTGCGTCGCTCCTGCTGACAACCGAGGCGCTCGTCTCTGAGATTCCCGAGGAGAAGAAGGAAACGCCCGCGATGCCGCATGGCGGCGGCATGGGCGGGATGTACTAAGTCAAAAGTAAGTTCACAGGTAGGGCGGGTCCTCTC
>DATCJA010000023.1:0-20174 GCA_036507475.1 Vicinamibacterales bacterium | reverse complement strand
GTCGTGATTGGCCAGGCCGTAGTCGAGCCGCGGGTTGAGATCGTCGTTGACCCGCTTTTCGACGATGTTGCCGCCGCCAAAGACACCCGCATTGACATCGCGCGCGCGCGACAGCGTGTAGGCGAGGCGCCCGGACCAGCGATTGGCCAGCCGCCGCACCAGGCTCAGCTCGAGGGCGTCGTAGTCGCTGTTGAACTCCGAACGCGTCTGATACTGCAGCACGCGCTGGAAGTTGGCGCCGCGCGCCGAGGCCGGAATGAGCGTCCCGTCGGGGTCGAACACCGACGGCCCGGGGCGGCCGATCCGGCCGTCGGGGAGCAACCGCGGCTCGTTGATGTCGATCCGCGCCACCTGGTCGCGCCCGCGATTGCCCACGTAATCGACCGTGAGGGCAATCCCCGGCAGGAGCTCGCGTTGGATGCCCGCACTGAACCCAAGGAGATACGCCATCTGGCGATTCCCGTCGATCACCGGTTCCGTGTTCACGAAGCTCCCGGCCGCCACCTGGTTGCGGATGTCGGCGAGCTGCGCCCGGCACGCTGCGCTGATCACGGCCTGCCCGTCACGGCCGTCCGGCCGCAGGCACGGATGCGCCGGCAGCACGCCCCGCAGCGCCGCGTTGTCCTCGCCGGTATCGAATTGGAACGTCGGCGAGACGACGGCGTTCAGGAGGAGGTTGGAGGCGACCGCGGTCGCCTGGTACTCGTAGAACTTGCCGATGCCCGCACGAATGACCGTCCGGTCGTTCACCGCGTACGCCATCCCGATCCGGGGTGCGAAGGCGTCCTTGGTCTGCGGGATCATGTGCTGGTAGTCGTAGCGGACGCCCAGGTTGAGCGTCAGCTTGTCCGTGGCCTGCCACTTGTCGGCCACGAAGACGTTCGTGCGCCAGTCGTCCATCGGGTAGAACAGCTCGCCCAGCCGCATCCGGAACCGGTTCGGATAGGTCGCCACGACGGACGGGTCGAACGGGCGATTCCCGTTGAACTCGAACACGCCGAAGTAGTTCCCTCCGACGATGTTGGTCCCGCCGTTCTGGCTCACGCCGAAGCCGAACTTCAACGTGTGGTTGCGCGGCGTATAGGTGAACTGGTTGCTGAAGACGGTCGAGGTTACCGACGCACCGCTCGGACTTTCGTGCGGCCCGGCCTGATAGTCCGGGTGCAACTGCGCGGAGCCAAAGTCCAACTGGTCCATCCCTCCGAGGCCGATGAGCTCACCCCGGCCTTGTCCCCCGAGACTCCAGACCTTGCCGCCACCCGTGTCGAAGAGCCGCTGGTCGCCGACATGGAGCTTCTCGTCGACGATGGAGAACCGCATCTCGTTCACCATGCGGCTGCCGAGCACGCCGAGCCACTGGGCGCTGAGGAACACCTCGCCGGGCTTGGGGGCCCGTTCGATCCGCATGGCGGACAACGTTCTCTTCTCGTCCTGGTGATCCTGGCCGTCCACCGCATTCGGGTCGAAGAGCGCGCGAAAATTGAAACTGTGCGACGCGTTCAACTGGTAGTCGACGCGCGAAAAAATGTTGGTCGACCTGATCGGCAGCGCCGTGGAGTACGATGCCGCCAGCGGCGCGGCCTCCGACGGGAAATTCAGGTTGGCTGCTTCGTCGAGCAGCAGCCGCTCGATATTGAAGAAGAAGAACGCCTTGTTCCTGAGAATCGGCCCGCCGACCTGGCCGAGCGCCGTCTTGACGCCGCTGTCGGGGTTCTTCCGTCCTTCCTGCTTCAGGAAGTAGTTGGTGGCGTCCAGGCTGCTGTCCTGCAGATAGTACGCGGCCCGTCCGTGAAACGCGTTGGTCCCGCTTTTCGTGATCGAGTTGACGATCACGCCGGAGGACCCGCCGTACTCCGCGCCGTACTCGTGCGTCAGCACCTGGAACTCGGAGGTCGTGTCGATCGTCATGCGCGTCTGCGATCCGGATCCGCTGAGCGTGCGATCGTCCACGTTGTACATGCCGTCGACCAGGAACGTGTTGCTGCCGGTGTTGCGGCCATTGCCGCTGTACTGCGCCCCCTCGAAGGCGCCCGGTCCGAGGTTGGGTGTCAAGCCAGGCACCAACGCCAGCAAGGCGTACTGCTGGCGGCCTTGGGTTGGCAGGTCCTCGATGGCCTGCGACGTGATGTTGGCCCCGATCTGCGTCTGCGTGACCTCGATGAGCGGCGCCTCGCCGGTCACCGTGACTTGATCGGTCAGGCCCCCGATGGGCAGCGCGAGGTTGAGGGTGATGGCCTGACCGACGAGGACAGCGATGCCAGTCTGCGTCTGAGTCTGAAACCCGGAGAGCTCCGCCCTCACCGTGTATCGTCCGGGTGTGACGGCCGGGATCACGAAACGACCGCCCTCATTCGAGACGGTGCTTCTTACCAGACCGGTAGATTCTTCTGTGATTGTGATAGTCGCACCCGGAAGGACGCTTCCGGTTTGATCGACTACGTTCCCGTTGACTTCAGAGACAGCGCCCTGTCCGAGCACAGGGACGACGCTGAGAAAAAACACCACGGCAAGGCACGTCAGTCCGCGAAGCATGTCATCAGCCTCCTCGGGTTAAGAGAGCCGCCGGTCAGTTATGAATGAGTCCGGGTTCCTCCGTGGTGGGCGCCATCGTAGGGAGTCGTGGCCGCGCAGTCAAGCTAAATTGGGCACGTTGGGCCGGAAGAATGGAAGAGGTAGAATCCGGAAGACAAGCATTACTATTACGGAAAATCTGGCGGGGGCGGTGAAATACACAGTTGGCGCATCAAGGGGATGTGAAAGGAGCCTCGCGATGACATTCAGAGATCGTGTCACGGGCGCCGTCGTCGGCCTCTTCCTGACGGCGGTTCCTGCGTCTGCGCACCATTCGTTTGCCGCTGAGTTCGACGTGAACAAGCCGGTGAAGCTCCGCGGCACCATGACGAAAATGGAGTGGATCAACCCGCACGGGTGGATCTACATCGACGTGAAGCAGCCCGATGGTAAGGTGGAGAATTGGGCGATCGAAGCGGGATCTGCCAACGCGCTTATCAGACGCGGGCTGCGGCACACCGACTTTCCGGCGGGAGTGCAGGTCGTCGTCGAGGGATTTCAGGCGAAGAACGGGACGTCCAAGGCCAACGGCACGACCGTGACGTTCGCCGACGGGCGGAACTTCTTCCTTGGTGCGTCAGATGCGGGGGCGCCTCCGACGCGGTGAACGACCAGAACAAGTCACAAGTCACAAGTCACAAGTCACAAGGCACAACGCGCCGTTCGTTTGTGACGTGAGCCTTGTGACTTGTGCCTTGTGACTTGAAGTTCGTGTTCGCCAGCCAATGAACGTCTCCAGAACGTGCAGACGAGTGGCGCATCACATCTCGGGCCGCCGACCGGTGATACCCCAGATGAGCCGCGACAACGGATCTGGATCCTGCAGTCGAAAGTCGACCCACGTCATGGCTTTCAGGAAAATCGGGAGCTCCGGCTTGTCAGGAGCGTCCGGCAGCAGAACGGGGATGACGGGGCTCCGGCGCGACACGAACTCGCGAAGAAAGCCGTAGAGCTCCTGTTCCTGCCATGGCCCGACGCCGGCCGCGCCCACGAACACCGCGGCAGCCTTGATTTGCCCGATCTGCTTTTCGAGCAGCTGCTGCCAGGGTTGTCCCGGCGGCAATTCGCGCTCATCGAGCCACGGCAGAATTCCGCGCTCGGCCAGGCGGTCGGCGATGCGCCTGACCGAAGGTTTGTCAGCGCCGTTGTGGCAGAGGAACACATCGAACTCGGCACAGGCGCGCTTCCTCTCCAGCTCGCGTCGGGCGATCGCGCGCGCAGCCTCACGTTCGGCAGTAGCCGCGAGCGCAGCGATGTCTTCCGCGGACCGAGCGGCGCGGGCTGGGTCAACGGCGGGCGTCCGCGCCGGCGGCGCGGCGGGCGCTGTCGTGGCGCCGACCGCCGCAGCGTCGACCAGGCGAGCGCCCGGCGAGCCACTCTTGAGCACGATCGAGACATCGGGCGCGACATCCGCAAGTCCGCCCTGTGCATGTGAGGCGGCCTCCTGCATGCTCGACCCCGTGGCCAGGCTTGCGTACAGGCGGGCAGCGAACACCGCTTGCGGCCGGCCGCGCAAGGTGCCTTCGGACACGATGACGGCCGGGCCACGTTCCCACAGCGCGTCCGGCGACGCGTCGAATGCGGACTCGCGTGCGCACGGCTGCAGAACGGTGAGCTGCACGCTTTGATGCTGGGCGAGGAGGTTCCCGAGATAGGGGGTCGTGACGGCTCGGGCGCCACGGCTCGCGTTTTCGAATGTGAGCGTGCCGTATCGCGCCGCGGCGCGCCAGCTCGCATGGCCGATGAAGTGCACGACATGGCAGGCGGCGCCCGCCAGGCGTAGCTTCAACGCCTGCTCGGTTGCGGGAACCACTCGATCGACAACGACGAGATGCTGTGCCTCCAGTGGCTTCAATGCGTTGGAGAGATCCTGCCATGCGCCCTCTGCGTCGAACGGAGGCGCATCCGCTGGGGAAGGGACGATCACGACGATGCGGAGCGGGAGCGCTGGCGAACGATGTGGCCCCGCGGAACCAGCGCCGACCGTCACGATGGCTGCAGATCCCCGGATGCCGGTGCTCCCGACGCTCTGGAGACGGCGACGCCGCAGCCGGGGCAGAAGCGCACCTCCGGCGTGAGTGCGTGCCCGCACTGGGTGCAGAAGCTCGGGGCACCCGCGGGCAGCGACCCGGCCTGCGAGGCTGGCAACGCGTGCTGGCCGTTGAGGACCGCTTCGTAGCCGCCGCCGTCAACCCATGCCAGAAACTGGCTCGCTCGCATCACCGTCCAGGGATGCGTCTGGCCCATCGTGCTCAACCACTTCACGAGCCAATTCAACTTGTCGGCATCGAGCGCCTTGAACTCGCGCGCCTGCGCGATGAAGTCCTCGGGATTGATCGCGTCGTGGTATTTCTGCGGCAGCCCGGCGATCTTGATCATCGCCGTGATGGGAACGTTCGCATCCTGACACGCGAGGAGGCCCGCCCGATCCGCGGTGAACTCTGACATCCGTTTCCAGTTGAGCAGCGCCACCTGGAGTCCCGCGCTCAGCAGCTCTCCGAGGCCGAGCGTCGCGCCCCCGACGATCGCGCCGATGACGGGCAGAAACTCGGCAATCTGGTAGTACAGCACGTGGCCGCTCTTGATGTGCCCCACTTCGTGTCCGATCACAAAGAGAAGCTCGTCGTCGGTGAGAAGGTCGACGGCGCCAGCATTGAGGACAACCAGGGGCCGCTCGACACCGGCCGTGAACGCATTCAGATCTTGCCCCGACGCGATGTAGAGGTCGGGCATCCTGGGCAGATCGAGGATGTCGCACGCCGCCCGCAGCTTGTCGTGCACGTCCGGCACACTGTCCGGCGTGACACGCAGGTGACTGCCCGTCAACTGGACGCGCAGCAGCCGCTCGAAGCCCCATTCGTTGCATTTGCGCACGACGGTCTCGAGTCCGCTGGTCTTCTGCAGCGCATTGAGCGCCTGGGCGTCGAGCGGGTGCTCGTAGGTCTGCGGTCGCAATCCAGTCAATTGACGCCGTGCCATGGCTGAATCACCAACGCTGCGCGGTGCCGTTGGCTACGCGGTACGCATCGATGGCCGACCAGATCGCGACGCCGATCCAGCCGAGTCCAACGGTCGCCGCTCCCGCAACGAGCGCGATGACGAGCATGACCGCGCCCTTCTTCATGTCGCCGTTGTAGAACTGCCCAAGGCCGACAATCAGGAGCGACAGTATCGTCGCGACGACTGGATTCTTGCCCGTCGCGACGCGTGATTCAGCGACGGTGACTGGTGGTGAGCCGCCGCGGGTCCGCGGATCCGAAGTGGATGTCGTGGCCCCTTGAGACAGCGGTGCTCCGCACTTGAAGCAGAATTTCGCGGGAGCGTCGTTTGGAGCGCCACACTGCGCACAGAACATAGTCCCTCCACAGGCGTGCGGGTCTTTGGACCGCTATGCAGCCCGTTGCGTGAATTTTGGACTCGTTAGTCCCTGCATAGCGGTCCTAGGCGCGCAGAGCGCGCCCAAGAGATACTGCCAACCAGCCAAGGGCATTCTCATCGGGATATCAAGGGCGGAGCCCTTGGCTGGTGGTCTGGGCCGAGATTATACGCATCCGGCCGTGCGCGCACGTGCGTGCGGCCGAAAGTTCTGCGCAGCGAGATAGCGACGCCGTACCAGCCGACCGCCTTATGGATGAGGTCGTGCGGATCGTTCAGGAGCAATCGGGCGACTGCCACGTCGCGCGGTACTCGTCTGCTTTGATGTAGTGAGATGTCGCGGAGAATGGCGATCCGTCGATCCCAGAGCGAGTCGGACCTCGCAAGCCGCTTCAACAGGTTCCGGTCCGCCTGGCGGAGATGTGCGCCGACGATGTGTTCGGCGGAGGCGTCGACGAGATCCCAGTTGTCGACGCGGCGGCGGTTCCGAAGGTACGAGCGGTAAATCGCGGCACGCTGCGGCATGTCGCCGCGCTGATACTGTCGAACCAGAATCAGAAGCGCGCGCAGCCGTTCCTCGTGCCAGGGCGATTTGAGTAGATGCGCCGTTTCTCGCAACGGGAGCTCGTCATAGGTCCGCGCGAGTTGCCGCAGGATCGGGACCTTGATGCCCAGAAACCAGCCGAGGGCTCGCCCTTGATATCCCGATGAGAATGCCCTTGGCTGGTTGGCAGTATCTCTTTGGCGCGCTCCGCGCGCCTAGGACCGCTATGCGGGGACTAACGAGTCCAAAATTCACGCAACGAGCTGCATAGCGGTCCAATCGCCGGCCGCGTATTCCCCTGGCTGGGTCTTGAAGAACCGCTGGAGGCTCTTCGCACGCGACGGATCGGCGAGCGCTTTCACGTGCCCGCGCACGGCGGCGGCGGACAGGAGTTGTCGTGCAGTCGCCAAGGGTGGCCGTCCGAAGGATACAACTGCGGTTACGGAGCAGGGCCAAAGAATTCGCGATCGGCGCGGGTTATTTCTAGCGAGGCTCCGCCTCAGACCGTCCAGGCTCCGCCTCGCTAGTGGCAGTATCTTCTTGCCCCGCTCCGCGGGCGAGACGTCTTGAAAGGCCATTCGAAAACTTGACTCATTTGTCACGAGTTTGGCCTTTCAAGACGTCTAGGGTCGCCACCGGTGCGCGTCGAACGGCGCGCTCCTGGCGCGTCGGCCGACGGCAAGATTCATGCGTCGAGCAGGGGCAGGGCGGCATGAGTGCAAAGCCGATTCGAACGGCGATTCGATGGTTGGCTGCCGGCCTGGGCGTGGCTGCGGCCGGGTACGCCGCGTACGCCGGCGCCACCTGGTATCGCTACGGCTACCCGGCGCCTCCGGAGCCGGAGGAGCAGGACGAGCTGCTCGACCGCTTCATGCCGACGTACGACGTCGTCGAACGGCAGCGCGTACGAGTCGGCGCACCCGCTGCAGTCACGTTTGCGGCGGCTCGCGAGCAGGACATTCACACGCCCATCGCGCAAGCCATTTTCAAGTTGCGAGAGCTGATCCTGGGCGCTGCCGCCGACGAGGGTCGGCCCCTCCCACGCGGCCTGCTGATTCAGGTGCTGTCCCTTGGATGGGGTGTATTGGCCGAGGTCGAGGATCGCGAGGTTGTCGTGGGTGCCGTCACGAGGCCTTGGGAGGCGAACGTGACGTTTCGCCCGCTCCCGCCGGACGAGTTCGCCGCATTCTCGGAACCGGACTACGTGAAGATCGTTTGGACGCTGCGCGCAGATCCGATGGGTGACACCGAATCGATCTTCCGCACTGAAACGCGCGCGGTGGCGACCGATGCCGCAGCCCGTGTGAAGTTCCGGCGCTACTGGTCCTTCTTTTCGCCAGGCATCAGTCTGATCCGATGGGCCTCACTCGGCCCGTTGAAGACGGACGCCGAGCGCCGCGCCAGGGAATCGGCACCGCATTCCTGACCAGGGCCCGCGACAACGTGCAAAGATAGGAACGTGAAGCGGCGAGCGTCGGCAATTCTTATGGTCGGCGCATTCGTGTGCGCGCTGGCAGCGCCCTCGGCTGCGCAGAACATTCCGCGCGCGTCGAGTGTCGCCGCGGACGCTGAGGGCGCCAACATCCTTGGGGCATTCGTCGATTCGCTGAAGCTGGTGCTCTTCGAGCACGGCTTGCGCATCGCGTTTCAAGAGAAGACGCGCCGCGAGCTGGACGGTCCATTCTGGAGCGATTACACGCGGTCCGTTCGCATCCCTCGACAATGGGAGGATACCGACAACTGGTGGGTGAATTACATCGGACATCCAATTCACGGCGCCGCGGCCGGCTACATATGGATCGATCACGAGCCGGGCGCGCCTGCGAACATCAGCTTGCGGCGCTCGTATTGGGGATCGCGCAGCCGAGCCGCCGCCTGGAGCGCCGTCTACAGCCTGCAGTTCGAATTCGGGCCGTTGAGCGAGGCGGCCATCGGCAACGTTGGCATGCGGCCGGATACCACTGGGTGGGTGGACCACGTTGTGACGCCCGTTGGCGCGTTCGGGTTGATCGTCGCCGAAGATGCGTTGGATCGGTTCTTCGTCAAGTGGGTCGAGGAGCGAACGCCCAACCGCGTCTGGCGCGCGGCGTTGCGCCTCATCTTCAACCCGGGCCGGACGCTCTCGAACGCCGCCACCGGGCGTCTGCCTTGGTATCGAGATGGCCGCCCGATCAGTTGGAGACGCTGACGCACGCGGGGGGACTCTGACCAGCCAAGGGGCTCTGCCCTTTGATATCCCCGCAACGCCTTCGGCTGGTTGGCCAGCATCTCTTGGCGCGCTCCGCGCGCCTAGGACCGCTATGCGGCTCGACGTCAGGCACGCAACGGGTACAAAATCCTTGTAAGGAGCCGTATAGCGGTCCAATGCGATGCTACCGCCGCGGATCGAAGGGTGACGAGGTCGCGCGCGTTCAGCGCCGGCTCCAGGAGCTCGGTCTCTATTCGGGCGCCATCGACGGCGACTTCGGCGGAGAGACGGAAATCGCCGTCCGGCGATTTCAGAAGCAGCAGCAGCTCGAGATTGACGGGAGTGTCGGAACCGACGCGTGGCGCGCGCTGTTTCCGGCCGTTGCGGAGCTTCCAGCGCCGGTGCTCCTGCAGCAGCCAGTCGAGTTCAGGTGCCTGGCTCTGACGGGCGCGTTCGAGACGAGCGTCCCGCCACCAGGATGCTTCACCGCGGTGGCGGGTGATTTCGACGGGCAGGGTATCAGTTATGGCGCGCTGCAGTTCAATCTCGGTCAGGGCACGTTGCAGCCGATCTTGCAGGAAATGGACCGGCGTCATCCGGCGCTCGTCGAAGAGACGTTCCACGATCGCGTTGGTGAGCTGCGCACGATGCTCGCGGCCGACCTCCCGGCGCAGCTCGCGTTCGCGCGAGCCATTCAGACGCCCGCCTTCCGGCTTCACGAACCGTGGCGAGGCATGTTCCGAGCGCTCGGCCGCACACCCGAGTGCCAGCGGATTCAGCTCGAGCAGGCGGCGCGCTATGTGGAGCGCGCGCGGCAGCTCTGCGAACGATTCAAGGTGAGGTCGTCGCGCGCGCTGGCGCTGATGTTCGACATCATCGTGCAGAACGGCGGGATCTCGGCGGCGGTTGGCGCGCAGATCGAGTCCGACATCAGCCGCCTCGATCCATCGCTGGGTCCACAAGCAGCGGAGCAAGACCGGCTGCGCATCATCGCCAACCGGCGCGCCGAGGCGGCGAACCCGCGCTGGGTCGAAGATGTGCGCGAGCGGAAGCTCTGCATCGCCAACGGCGGCGGACGCGTTCATGGCGCGTTCTACGATCTCGACGAGTACGGGCTCGTGCTCGAGCCGGCGGCGGTCTAGCAGGTTGCTGAAAGAGTCCGCAACCTGAATGCAAAATGCGAAATGCAAAATGCAAACGCTGGGAATTCCGGAACATTCGCATTGTTTGCATTTTGACTTTTGCATTTTGAATTACGTCGACGCCACCTCAGCCGCTGGCAACTCAGCAATTCGTGCAAATTACAGGTTTTGGCATTGACAGGGATCGACGGCACAGATAGCTTCGCTCCACTTCAACCAGCCAAGGGCACGTCCCTCATATCCGAGTGAGAGTGAGGATGCCCTTGGCTGGTTGGCAGTATCTTCTTGCGCCGCTTCGCGCGCTGGACCGTTATGCGGCTCAGCATGCGCAGCGTCGCACGAAATTCAGGGTTTGCAGGCGCATAACGGTCAAGAGGGGGAACCTTCTGTCATGGGCGCGATTCTCGTTCGTGTCGGCAACGCCAGTCGAAAGCCGCTCGATGATGTGATGGACATCCAGGTCGTCTCGACGCGCACGGATACCACCGTCGCATCGGTCTCGGACGTCCCGGGCGGTCAGTCAGTACGAGTCGACGGACTGATCGAGCGGCAACCATACCTCGTGAAGGTGTTTCCGATGCGCTACCGTCCCGTCGCCCAATTCGCGTTCGCCGGGACGGACGAAGAACCGACGACGGTGCAGCTCTACTCGCCGCTGCACCCGGAGCGCGTGCGCGCGGCGACATTTCCGCGCTACGACGACGTGCACCCCGATCTCAAGCGCGTGCTCGAGGTTTCGACCGTCGAGGGGCTGCAGGCGCAGGGGCAGGCGTTGTACGACGGCCTCAGCAGCGTGCAGAAAGCCGGGCTGTTCAATCTGTTCACGAAGATGTCGGGGTTCGGCTTCGACGATCGACGCTCCGTCTGGTCGTTCGTCGATCGCCTGTTTCGCGTGCGCGCCGATCGCATTTTCGCCGACGTGCGGCCCGCCCTGCGCGATCTCGTCAAGAGCGGGGTTGCATCCGAGCGTTTTCGCGAAGTATCGGGGTCGATGCACACGCCGCCCCTCGGCTACACCCAGGCGGGCTCGTTCAAGACGCCCGAGCACTACGGGAACATGCAGCTGACGTTCTTCGCGAGCGTCCAGCCGCCGCTGTCGTTCAAAGTCGATGCGGACATCGACGACGCCGCCGGACTGGGCCATGCGTTCCAGGTCATACGCAACTCCGTGACCCAGGGAACGACGCATCCGTACGACATTCACCAGATTCTGGTGTACCGCCAGGAAGTGATGCTGCCTTACGACCTGGCCTGAGTCGCATCCAGCAGGCTGATGAAAGACTCGCCTGGCGTAATTCAGGTTGCGGTCTTTTCAGCAACCTCGTAGGTGCCCCCGGAGGAGATCCATATGTCCACTACCGAGCACGTCCCATTGATTCTCATCCGGGGATTCGGGGGGGTGAACGTCGAGGACGAGCGCCAGGTCGCGTATCAGGGATTCAACGAGGGCACGGTCTACCCGCACAAGCGCGGAGAGAACTACATCTACGAAGGACTCGTGCTCAAGTACCTGAAATCGCAGTGGCATTACCACGACGCGACGAACGTCGTCGGCTACTACGGAAGTCCGGTGCTCGAAGAGGCGGAGCTGCCGGAGCCGCTGCGGGTCCTTGATCCGAAATACTTTTCGGGTCACCGCGTCGTCATCGACCCCGGTACGGCGCTCGAGCTCGTCAGCGCACCAGAAGACCCGCGCAAGAGCCTGTGGGTGTTCCGCTACTACGACTTGAACGCGCGCAGCTTCAAGGTCTACGGGGAAGCGCTCGCGCGCCTCGTTGATTTCGTGCGCGATCTGACGGCGCTGAAGGACCAGTCGGCGCCGAAGCCGCCCGTCAACATCATTGCCCACTCGATGGGCGGCTTGATCGTCCGCGAACTGCTCCAGGTGACGCTTCCAGGACTCGGGCGCCGCGGCGACGAGTGCATCAACAAGATCGTGACGCTTGGCACGCCGCACAGAGGCATATCTTTTCAGGGGATCCGCGACTGGAAGTTCACAGAGGCGGAGGAAGAGCTGGAGCGATTCAACCCCGACGCGCAGGCGGACCGGTCGCAGCAGTGGTCGTTCGTGAACTTTTCGAAGTACTTCCCGCCCGAGCGCGTGCTCTGCGTGGTTGGCACCAATTACCGCAGTTACACCACACGCGTGGCGACGGCGCTGAACCGGCTGTTTTCGACGCCGCAGGAATATGGGTGGAACTACAACCGCAGCGACGGCCTGGTGAAGCAGACGTCGGCACAGTTGCCGGGCGCGCCGCGCACCTTCATTCACAAATGCCACGGCGGATACGACTCGGTGATGACGGCCCGGGAGTCATTCGAGGTGGCGACGCGGTTTTTTCATGGTGACGTGCACGCTCGGGTCAACGTGGTGAGCGCGCTCGTCACACGCGGACTCGACCGCTTTGGCAAGAGCGAAATCTTCCTGGGCATGTCGGTGAAGCCGCGCCGGGTCGATTTCGATCTCTTCCACCAGAGCGCCGAGGCGGAAAACTGCTATGGGCCGTTCCGGACCCCCGACCTGAGCGACGCGCTGAACGAGAAAGGACTGTTCGGCTGGGCGGGGCCCGATCGTTTGATTTACGAGGGATGGTTTGATACGTCCCGAATTTCGCCTGCGGGAGGCGATCGCACCAGGCCGGCCGATCAGCGCGATCTGGTCATCAGGCTCGATTTCTATGTCGGCGAGCGCGATCTCCTCGGCGTGGGTTTCTCGGACAATGTGATCTTCCGAAAGCAGTACTACCTGCGAGCGGTCTCGACCGGGCCCGAACGTCTTGTCGCGTCACTCGGCAGAATTCAGTTGTACCTCTACACCGACGAACGCTTCACCGACGACACGCCAGGCGAAGCCTTGGTGCTCGAAAACGGGCGGTGGATGTTTTCGATTGGGGGTACGGGTTTCGAGGCACGGCTCGGAATCCAGCTCGAGCACGTCGGTGCGGCGACCGTGTGATCCGCGTTTCCCAAGGAGCCTCACATGGCAAAACGGGCATTGTGTGTCGGTATCAACAACTATCCCGGCTCGAATATGGACCTGGCCGGCTGCGTCAACGACGCCGTGGACTGGCAGGCGCTGCTCGAGTCGCGGGGCTATTCGGTGACGCAGTTGCTCGACGCCGCCGCGACGCGCTCGAACATCGTCCAGGCGCTGGAGGCGCTCGTGACGGGCACAGCCGCCGGCGATTCATTGGTCTTCACCTTCTCAGGTCACGGCTCCTGGCTGCCCGACGACGACGGGGACGAGCCGGATGCGCGCGACGAGATGATGTGTCCGCACGACGTGACGAAGGACCAGTTCCTTCTCGATGACGACCTCAACGCGATCTTCTCGCGTAAGGCGCAGCATGCACGGCTGTACATCATCGCCGACTGCTGCCACTCCGGATCCGTTGTGCGTTATGCCTCGGAGCCAGCGAGGCCCGATGACGGCGCCGTAAGGGCGCGGTTTCTGCCGCCGTACGTGTTCGCCCGTGGCGATCGGCTCCTCGAGCGTGCCATCGATCGCGCGGCAGGCAAACCTGCGCCCACCAAGCTGCAGTATCCCGCGCTGCTGTTTTCGGGCTGCCAGGATACCGAGTTCAGTTACGACACGTCGTTCAACAAACGTCCCAACGGCGCGTTCACGCGTGCCGCGATTGACGCGTTGAAGGACACGGCCATCAAGACGCCACGGGCGCTTCACGACGCGATTCGCCAGAAGCTCCCCTCGCAGCAGCTGCCGCAGACGCCGCAATTGTTCGGAAGCCGCGCCGACAAGGTCGGTCCGCTGTTCTGATGAACGTCGGACATGGGGCAGCGATTTCTTCAGACGGTCCGGGTTTGAAAGGGGAACTCATGGCGGGGTTCACACGCGGCGCGTCGCAGGAATGGGCCGTTCTTTTTTACCTGTGCGGCCACTTCAACCGTCCGGGTGAGCGCGATCCGTTTGTCGCCGCGCTCGACGAGATCCGCCAGGTGGCGGCGACGCCCCAGACGTCGGCGGCGGTCTATCTGGACCTCGAGTCGGGCGCCCGGCGCATGGCGATGCGTCCAGGTGAAGAGCCGGAGTCGGAGGCCATTGGTGCGGTCAACAGCGGCGATCCCCGCACGCTCGAAGCATTCCTGGCGTGGGCCTTCGACGCCTGTCCTGCCAAACGGTACATCCTGGTAATGGCGGGACTCGGCATTCTCGACGCAGATTCCGTTGTAGGGCGCCCTCCATTCGACACGACGCGCACCTTCTCGATCTGCGACGACCGCGCCACCGACGATGCGATCGAGCTGCACGAGCTGAGCGCAGCGCTTCGCGCCGCATTCCCCGCTGATGGAGCCCGGCGACTGGTGCTGCTCGCCTGTGACATGTACGCGATGCAGTTCATGGAGGTGGCGTACGAGCTGCAGTCCGCGGTGGATTTCCTCGTGGGCATCCAGCCCGACGAGCGGAGTGACGCACCTGGACTTCCGCACTGGCCGTACGCACGTCTGTTGCGGCGCTGGCAGGAGCTGGTGGCGACAAAGCCCGCGGGCGCGCAGCCGCGCTGGCGAACCGGAGTCGACCCACACGGTGCGATCCTCGCCCGCGAAACGATCGGCATCGTCGCAGAGCTCTACGGCGCCGCACCCGGTGCGGGCTCGCCGGTCACCGTTTCCGCGGTCAATCTGCATGCGTTGACGCCTCTGGCTCAGGCGCTCGACACGTTCAGCGTCGTCTATCTGCAGTGGCTCAGCAACGACGTCATGTGGCGTGCGCGTGAGCGTGTCTTCAGCGATTTCCGCCGGACGCTCGAGAGCGCATGGAGCTACGACCTCGACGTGGTGGCGACCGCCGTCGGCTGGGCTCTCGAGGCGGAGGCGGCGGAAGCCGTGGTCCATTGGGCGGCGGACAATCTGCCCACGCTCGCATACCCTCGGCTGTCGGACGCCCTGCGCGTGCTCGGCACGGCCACCCGCGAAATTGCAGCCGACGCCGCTGAAGCGGAGGCGTGCGGCGAGATCGCGGAGAAAATCGCCGAGTGCCGGTGGGCCGTGGAGCGCGTCATAGCCTCGACGATCGCGCCGGAGGAAGCAGGGGAGGGACCCAAGCCAGGCGAGATCCCGGCCATGGTGAGCGCATTGTTCGCGGCCGCCCCGGATTCGTCAGGCAGCGGCGCTGCGCAGACGTCCGGGCCTGGCCCGCTGCCTGTGCGTCACGCGCAGACGTGGGGGCGCATCATCACCCGCGCGCGGACGCGGCTTGCGGCGCCCCAGAGCGCCGAGCTGACGGACATCATCGACGGCATCGACGCAGCGCGACAGATCGGGCGGCTTGCGGCACGCGTGGCCGAGCTCGTGCGCGCGCCGGCGACAAGTGAGCAGAGCGTGATCGTCGCGGTATGGCCCCCGAAGGCGCGCTGCGGCCTGTCGCTGTATCGTCCGGTCGATCTGGATAGGCTGGCGGAGTCCAACTATCTGAACCTGCGGTTCAGCCGCGAGCTGCACTGGACGGCGCTCCTGACTGCCGTCGACCTGATTAACAATCACGCTCGCATGCTGTGGCGCCTCGTCGAGTCACAGCTCACGGCGGCGCCGCTCGAAGCGCGGTACCAGTTGATGCGGCGACTCGCCGGAGCGCGTGCGCTCACGGGCCGGCATGCCGACCAGCTCCGCGCGCTGTCCGCTCCGGACGCGCTCTTTCTGAGCATCGAGCCGGTTGATGCCTCCCTTCAGACGTTTGGTGCGGCCGCAGGTTCCAGCGCTCCTGCGGTAGACGACTCGGTCGTGTCGTACTGCGTGCGGCTCAATTCGCTCGAGCGAGCGGCCACCGTCGTGGAACGACGGAACCCGGTACCACGGGAGCGGCTGGAGCGGGTGCTGAAGGAAATCGACGCCATCGGGAGCAACCCCGGCGCGGAGCCGGCGAGCGCGCTCGAGCGCCTGGCGCGCTGTGGCAGCCTGCTCGGCGACGACATCCTGTACGGCATCGGCGAGCGGCTGGCGGACATTCCCTCTTCGGACGGTCGCCCCGTTCATCTCGTGCTGCAGATGCCGCGGGAGCTCATGCGCTACCCGTGGGAGCTGTTGAGGGATCGTCACGGGTGGCTCATTGAGCGGTTCGCAGTGGGACGCCAGGTGATCTCGGATGCCGATTCGGTGCCCCGTTGGTTCGGCACGCGGCGCAATGGCCCGCTCCGCTTTCTGGTGGTGGCGCCGTCTGTCGGCGGCAGCGGCGCCGAGGTGTCGAATGTCGGAATCCTCGAGGGAGAGCATGTCGCGGACTGCTTCGAGCGATTGCACGAGCGGCTGCCCGGTCTCGTGGAGTCAACCGGCTTCCGCGAGTACATCGACAAGCCGGTCACCGTCGAATGTTTTCGCACCCTGCTCCGGGAAGGACGCTTCGACATCGTTCACTTCGCCGGCCACGGCCGTTACGATGCCGTGCGCCCCGATCGCAGTTGCTGGATGTTCTCGGACGGTCCGCTGTACGCGTTCGAGTTGCGCCATACGCTGGCCAACGCGCAAGTCACGCCCTGGCTGCTCTATGGAAGCGCGTGCGAAGGGAGTCGAGAAGCTGACGCAAGAGGTCAGGGCTACCACGACGGCGTGTACGGCATGGCAAGCGCGGCGCTCGGTCAGGGAGTGGCGGCATATGTCGGGCCGCTCTGGAAGATTGCGGAAACCGACGCCAAGAATCTGGCCGCCGATTTTTATGAGGCGCTGCTGCTGCGGCGCACCAGCGTCGGAGAGGCGCTGGCGGTGGCACGACGCCGGCTGAAGAACGAGCACAGCGCCGGATGGACGGGAATGGTGTTGTACGGCGACCCAACGCCCACGGTGCTTCAACGCCTCAGCCCCTCGGAGCCTGAGGCGGCATCGGCAGGCCACGAGGAACCGGATGCAAGGGGGTCCCGGGTCCCGGATCCGGGATCCCGGATCCCGGGCCTGGAGGATCTGGAGATGACATGAGTGTTACTGCGTCGGGACGTCATCGACGACCCAGCCGCGGGCAATCGCCGCGGCCCTGAACTGATCGGTCAGATCCTCGCGTCCGCGTGACGCGCCATCCCACACAATCAGGGCACGTTTGACGGCGTTGGCCGCGACGGCCAGCGCATCGCCCTCAGCCAGGATCGCCAGGTTCGCCCTGGCGAAGGCCTCCTCACCGTCATCGGCAGCAAGGACCAGGAGATCGCCGCGCTCGGCGGCGTCTGCAACGAGCACGTCGAACAGCGGTCCCCAGTTCCCGGGCCTGTCGATCACCGACGTGGCTCGGAACCGATCCACGGCGAACGGGAGAATCACGCGGCGACGAATCCCGAGATCGCGCGCGGCCTCGAGCGCCAGGAGATCGGCGCCGCACGCGGCGGACGAGACGACCGCCGAAACCGGACGTGCCGCCAGCACCGAGGCGATTGCCTGGCGAACGCGATCGCGATGGTGAAGCGGGAAGCGTTCGAATGCCGCGTCGGGCGGGTCGATGCGTCGCCCTGCCACCGCGACCACCTCGGTGGCCGCGCCGGATTGGACCGCTATACGGTCCCAAACGCGAATTTTGTACTCGTTGTGCACCGTATAGCGGTCCTAGGCGCGCACAGCGCGCCAAGAGATACTGCCAACCAGCCAAGGGCGTTCCTCATCGGGATATCAAGGGCAGAGCCCTTGGCTGACTCACGCGGTGGCCCAGAAAGGCTCGGCGAGGAGCTGACTCAGGCGATCGAGCTGGCCGCGCGTGGTGTCGAGCATCCAGGGCGCAGGCGTGGCGGCCTCCGCCTCCTTCTGCCAGCGTGAGGCGGTGTCGCGATCGCCGAGGCCGAATGCGGCCTCCCACAGCGTGGCCAGCACCCAGTATCGAGCGGCCGGATCGGTGGCAACCTCCAGGGCGTGCTCGCAGTAGCGGATGACGTCGCGGCGTACTCGACGCGCGACGACGAAGTCTGCAATGGCTTCCGATCGGTCCCCGTTCTCGCGCTGCAGCGCTGCACGGACGTTCAGCAGAAACGCGAGGTTGATGCCGTTGTAATAGTCCTGTTTGAGGTAGAACCCGCGTTCGTATGCGCCAATCGCGGCATCCAGGTAGGAGCGGTCCTGGTCGATGTCCCACAGGCGTTTGTGGACGGCGCCCCACAGACCGAGCGTTTCGGGATCGTTGGTGACGTCCGGATCGAGCTGGCGGAGGTGCTCCCGCGCGGCAACGAGCGCGCTGCGCGGGTCTGGCTGCTCGGACTTGTACGTGGCCAGGGCGAGCTGCTGCACGACATAGTCGTCGCGCGGCCGCATGTGCAGCACCGTCTCGAGCAGCCCACGCGCGCTGACGAAGCTGTTGCGCGCCATCTCGGCGCGCGCGATGTCGAGCAGCTGCTTGGCGTTTTGTTCCGGTGTTTCGACTTCTGCTTGGACGGTTGCGCCGCGCGGCCGCGCCGCCTCCGCCGGCGGATCGAGACGCAGAAAGGTGTACACGGGACTGTCGATGGCGTCGTTGTCCACGATCTGCTTGATTGCCGCCATCAGCTCGGCCTTGAACCGCGCGGCTTCGCGGCGACCGACGTCGCTGCCCAGGTGCTCGTATCGCCGAATGACGATGTGGCTGAAGTCGAACGGGTTCTTGAACTGCTGCTCGGCGACGATGATCGTGGCCCGCGGGCGGACGCCGTAGCGGACGCCGAGCTCGTAGGCGGCGTTGAGGTTCGACGTCGACAGATCCGCGACCACGAGATCCGCGCGGAAGAGCGCGTCGTACATCGGTCCGTCGATCGTGCCCGAATGGACGATTTCGTCCGCTCGCACGCAGCGCAACCCCGCCGCTTCGACCGCCTCCTTGATCACCTCGTAGGAGGCGTCGAGGTTGAGCGCACGGCCGGTGGCAAGGTCGGTCTTTTCCCCGAAGCCCTGGACGACGAAGCAGGTCTTCTGCCCGGTCATGTCCGAATCTTCTCGTCCCTGAACGCCGCCATCGCCTCGTAAATCTCGCGACGCGCGCGGTTCATGCCGCCGAGCGGACGGTGCTCCGGAAGGCAGTGCCAGGGATTGAACGCCGTCTGTTCGCACATCGCCACTCGCCCCGGGTCTTCGAACGACTGAGGCGGGATGCGAATGCGCGCGACCGGCAGGTAGGGCGAGTCCTGCAGCCTCCATTCGACCGACGCGTCCTCGACGGGCATGCGTCGAGCGTCGGTCTGGAACTGAATCATGAAATCGAACGTCGCCTCCGACTCGGACAGCCGCGCGCGCATCGCGTCCTTGAGGTACGTGTCCGTGAGCACGGGCGGCAGCGAGCTCCGACGCGTCGAGGTCGGCACCACGACGTACTTGACGGCGCGCCCCGGGCCAAAAAGATACGGGGTTGTGCTCCAGTAGGGGATGTCCAGATGACACGTGGGAGTGGTTCGCGCGGCGATACCAATCCGGAGCGCTTTCGGGTGCGTGAGAAAGTACATCGTGCGGCGAAACCCGCCGGCCTCGTTGGCCTGCAGGAGCTCCATGAAGCCCCGTGTGTCGGCCGCCATCATCACCGGGTGGCTGTTCAGCAGGAAGTCCTGGACCGTGACTCCCGGCGTGAGGTTCGTTCGTTCCACGCCAACCAGGCGCACCGACATGCCGCGTGTGTCGCGCTCACGGTCGCTGGCGGACGCCGCGTTTGCAAAGCGTATGGACGCCGCGTACGTGCGGGGCTCGGCGAACAGCCCCACACGGTGCTCAGGACGCAAATCGCGGAGCACCGTGAACTCGGCGTCGACGCACGCTGTCTCGCGCGCCTGATTGAAGCGCCGGCGTACGCCAGACGGGTAGCGTCTGGCCGTCGCCTCTTTCAGGAAGGCGATGAATTGTCCAGTGACGGCTCTCTCATCGGGCGCGATCACTTCCTCTGCCAGCGCAGTGCCTCCCGCCATCACACGGTCTCGTACTGCTCGACGAACGGCGGCGGATTGAACACGGACATGATCTGGGCGATCATCGCGTCGCGCGACGCAAAGCGGGTCTCGTCGTAGCACCCGAGCGGGTTTTCGACGACGTTGACGAGACACCGGTTGCAGTACGTACACGGCTTGTCCGGCCGATCCTTGCCGCTTCGGAAGATCTCGACCAGGTTGTTGTTGGCGATGAGGGGGCGGGCCGCGCTGACGGCGTCGCAGTCACCGGCCTCGATGGCCTTCGCGATCACCGACGCGGTTTGGAACCCACCCGTGGAGATCACCGGCACGTTGACGGCCGCCTTGATCGCGCGTGCGTCCGGCAGGTTCTTCCCTTCGATTTCGTCGGGTGGACCCGCCGCCTCGTTCCAGCGGTTGCGCGCCAGAGGCCCGGCGCCCTTGAACAGCAGGAAATTGGCAAACGTGCGCTCGCCGCTCGAGATCATCGTGTCGTAGCTCTTCACGAGGTCTTCGACCGGCAGGTCGAC